>NZ_AP023360.1:8278884-8595826 GCF_018326265.1 Catellatospora sp. IY07-71 | reverse complement strand
GACTTCTCAGCGAAGCCCTGGCACGATTGTCGAGTTAGTTTCGGGTCTTCCCCGGTAACATACGGACAGTGACCACCATCGAGCTGAAAAAGACGCCGGGAGCCGCGCCCGAGCCGGCCCGGTCGCGGCCGTCCTGGCGCGCGTGGCTGGTCATCGCCGCCGCGCTGCTGCTGGCCGCCTTTCTCGCCGGTCACCGCCTGGTCCCCAACCGGCACGGCGTGGGCAGCGTACTGGACAGCATCGCGCCGCTGTTCGGCCTGGCGGTCCCGGTGCTGGCGATCGCGGCGCTGCTGGTCCGCTCCGGCAAGGCGCTGCTGGCGGTGCTGCTGCCCGCCGTGATCTGGCTGGCGATGTTCGGCGGTGCGCTGCTGCCGCCCTCCGGCGGGCCGGTCGAGCTGCGGGTGGTCACCCAGAACCTGTACGCCGGCAACCCCGACCCGGCGACGACGGTGCGGGCGCTGGCCGCAGGCGGCCCGGACCTCATCGCGCTGCAGGAGGCGTCCGGCGGCACCATCGAGGAGCTGGCCGAGGAGCTGTCCGAGACCTACCCGCACCACGCGATCAAGTCCACGGTCGGCCTGCTCAGCAAGCACCCGATCACCAAGGTCACCGGGGTCGACACCGGCCTGGACTGGACCCGCGCGCTGCGCGCGGTGGTCAAGGCGCCGCAGGGCGACATCGCGGTGTACGTGGTCCACCTCGGCTCGGCCCGGATCAACGAGACCGAGACCCGCGACCACACCATCGACATGCTGGCCAAGGCGCTGCGCGCGGACAAGGCCGAGCGGGTGCTGGTGCTGGGCGACCTGAACACGGCGGCCACCGACCGGGCCATCGCGCCGCTGTCGGAGCTGCTGCACGATGCGCAGGCCGACGCCGGCTGGGGCTGGGGCTTCACCTGGCCGTCGACGCTGCCGGTGATGCGCCCGGACCACGTGCTCTACCGCGGGTTCACCGCCACGCAGGCCGGCACGCTGCGCACCCCCGGCACCGACCACCGGGCCGTGACCTCGGGGTTCGCCTTCTAGGAAACCCGTACGTGTACTTTCCTCTCGTCCGGACTGGTACTTTCGGGCACTTACTTGGTAACGTCATCTCTGCTCGGCTTCGGCCGGGCCGGCTTTCAGCCGTTACGGCGCTCAAGAAACGGGTGCCGGGTCCGTCACAGCAGGACCGCGTCCGGAGACCCCGTCGCCGGATCCCCCGCGGTTCCACTGCGCCGGAGGCTTTGCAATGTCTGTCCAGATCGCCCGCGAGACCGTCGTGTCCGCGTCCCCCACGTCCCTGACCGACACCACGCTCGACGCGACGACCGGCGAAATGCTGCTGGTCCGCCTCGCCGAGCTCGACGAGCAAGACCCCAAGCACGAGGACGTGCGCCAGGAGGCCATCTGCGCCTTCCTGCCGCTGGCCGAGCGCCTGGCCCGCCGCTTCCGCCACCGTGGCGTGGACAGCGACGACCTCGTGCAGGTCGCGACCATCGGCCTGATCCAGGCCGTGGATCGTTTCGACCCCCACCGTGGCAGTGCCTTCGTGCACTTCGCGGTGCCGACGATCGTCGGCGAACTCAAGCGCCACTTCCGCGACCGTGGCTGGAGCATGCGGGTCAGTCGCCGCATGCAGGAGCTCTACCTGGACATCAACCGGGTGTCCCCGGAGCTCTGCCAGACCCTCGGCCGGTGGCCGAGCATCGAGGACCTAGCCGAGCATCTGCAGGTGAGCGCGGAGGACGTGCTCGCCGGGATGCACTGCGCGCAGGCCTACCGCATCAACTCGCTCAACGTCGCGGTCAGCGGCGAAGACGGTGATGTGGAGCTCGGTGAGCTGGTGGGCGAGACCGACAACGCACTGGAGTCCGTTCCGGACGTGCACGCGGTGCGGCAGTTCGTCAAGGAACTGCCGGAGCGCGAGCAGCGCATCCTGAGCCTCCGCTTCGACCTGGGCCTGAACCAGGCGCAGATCGCGGAGCGCATCGGGGTCTCCCAGATGCACGTGTCCCGCCTGCTCAGCCGGTGCCTCGCCCAGCTGCGGGAGCGCATGCTGGCCGAGGACTGAGCCGGGGTGACGATTTCTCGGTTTCACGTCCGGTGTCGCGGGTAGATGGTTGCCATGGAACTTCTGCTGTGGATCCTCGCCGTGGTACTGGTCGTGTCCGGGATCGTCTCGCTGGCTCGGCGCCAGATTCTCTGGGGCGTCGTGCTCATCGTCGTCGGTCTGCTCGTGGGACCGGGGGGCGTCAGCATCTTCTCGTAGGGTGCGCGCCGCAAGAACTGGGGTGGGTGGACCGCGGTCCACCCACCCCTTGCTGTGTGACCACAGACACCGGGCGATTTCACATCCGCGCCGTAGATTGGCGCCGTGACGGTACTCGGCAAGCCCCTCGAACTGCGCGGCGTCACGCTGCCCAACCGCATCGCGCTGGCACCCATGTGCCAGTACTCGGCCCGGGACGGGCTGCCCGGCGACTGGCACCTGGCCCACCTCGGCGCCCGCGCCGTCGGCGGGGCCGGCCTGGTCATCGCCGAGGCGACCGCGGTGCTGCCGGAGGGCCGCATCTCGCCGCGCGACACCGGCATCTGGTCCGGCGCGCACGTGGACGCGTGGCGCCCGATCACCGCGTTCATCGCCGCGCAGGGCGCCGTCCCGGCGCTGCAGCTGGCGCACGCCGGGTTCAAGGCGTCGACGTACTGGCCGTTCGCGCAGGAGCGGGGCGGGGTGCCGGACACCGACGGCGGCTGGCAGCCGGCCGGGCCCGGTGCCGAGCCGTTCATCCCGTCGTACCGGACGCCCCGGGCGCTGGACGAGGCCGGGATCGCCGCGGTGATCGACGCGTTCGCGCAGGCCGCGGTGCGGGCCGTGGACGCCGGCTTCCAGGCCGTGGAGATCCACGCCGCGCATGGCTACCTGCTGCACGAGTTCTACTCCCCGCTGACCAACCACCGCACCGACGGCTGGGGCGGCGACCGTCCCGCCCGGATGCGCCTGGCGCTCGCCGTCGCGCGGGCCGTACGCGCCGCGGTGGGCCCGGACCTGCCGGTGCTCGCCCGGGTCTCCGCGACCGACTGGACCGACGGCGGCTGGGACGTCACCGACACCGTGGTGCTGGCCCGTGAGCTGGCCGCGGCCGGTGTCGACCTGATCGACTGCTCGTCCGGCGGGGCCGCGCCGCACGCCGACATCCCGCTCGGGCCCGGCTATCAGGTGCCGCTGGCGCAGCGGGTACGCGCCGAGGCGGGCGTGCCCACCGGTGCGGTCGGCCTGATCACCGAGCCGGAGCAGGCCGAGCGCATCGTCGAGGACGGGCAGGCCGACCTGGTGCTGCTCGGGCGGGAGCTGCTGCGCGACCCGTACTGGCCGCGTCGTGCCCTGGCCAAGCTCGGCGGCCTGCCGCAGTGGCCCGACCAGTACCAGCGCGCGTTCTAGCGCACCGGAGGGGTCAGCCCGGGTCGGGGCGGTCGCGGGCGTCCAGCAGCGACTGACCCGCGGCGGTCGCCACGTAGAGCACGGTCCGGCCGTGGCGGCTGCGCGCCAGCAGGCCCGCGGCGTGCATCACGCCCAGGTGCTCCGACACGGTGCCCGCCGCCATGCCGGTGCGCCGGGCCAGCTCGCTGGTGGTGGCGGGCTGGCGCAGCATGTCCAGCAGCCGCGCCCGGGACGCGCCGAACAGCGCGGCGAGCGCCCCGTCGGCGGCCGGGCCGTCCTCCCACACGCTGCCGACGGCGCGCGCCGGATAGACGGCGAACGGGGGCGAGTCCTCGCGCAGCGTCCACAGCACCTTCGACCGTACGAACACGCTGGGCATCAGCGGCAGCCCACGGCCGCGCAGGTCCAGCTCGATGTCCCACGGGTCGGCCGAGGCGATGTGGTCGCCGGCCCAGCCCACGGTCGGGTGCAGGCTGTCGAACAGCAGCCGCACCCCGCCCTCGGCGAGCTGGCGCGAGCGGTAGGCGACGTCGGCCTCCAGCACGGCCCGCATCCGCGCCCAGTACGGCGCGATCGCCACGCGGTGCCACTCGCGGGCGCCCACCACCAGCTCGCCCAGCAGCCGGGCCGGGTCGTCCAGCAGCGCCGTGGTGCGCGGGCCGAGCGGCAGCTTCTGCGTGGTGGCCGCCAGGTCGGCGTGTAGCACGTCGGCCGGGGTCGCCGCGACCACGGCCAGCTCGTCGTCCAGCTCGCCGAGCGGGCCGGGCGGCGCGGGGGTCAGGAAGTCGGGCAGGTAGCCGTGCGCCCGGGTCAGCTCGCTGAGCAGCGCCAGGCCGTCGGCCGCCGCCGGGTCCGGGCGCACCTGCCGTGCCCACCGCAGCCAGGGCAGGTGCACCGGGAAGCGGTCGGAGTTGCCCAGCACGTAGCGGCCGCGGACCGTCTCCCACAGCGGCGAGATGCAGAAACGGATGTCCGCGGCGTCGCGCACCCCGAACAGGATCCGGCTCACCGGGCTCTCCGATCTTTCGGCGTACGCCGAATCGCTGGGTGGCGCCCTCACCCTACTGATGGGATGTCCACAGGCGACAACACGCCGGTCGAGGGGGCGGGCGAGGTCGCGCCGAAGCGGCACGGGCCAGGCGCTCTTGTACATACGGGGGAGAGCGCCCAGCCCCGCCATCCTGAAAGGAAGGGCACCTTCTACATCGCAAAGCGATAAGAAGGTGCCCTTCCTTTGCTGGTCGGGGGGCTGGCGCGGGGGTGGGATCATGGGGTCAGCGCCGGTTCTCGAGCGGCGCGGGGGAGGTGACGGGCCGTGTTGGAGACCGCCACCGAGGTGCGGCGGCCGTTCCCGTTCGGGCGGGAGGATCTCGATCCCGAGCGGATCGGGCTGGGCGTACGGCAGACGCTGGACCACTACTTCCACTGGCGGGACGGCTCGCCGGGCGTGATCGCGGCGCATGTGGACGGATACACCGAGCAGCTGCGGGCGATCCTGTCCCGGCACGGCACGGTGGCCACCCTGCAACGCGCCGCGTGGCCGCCGCGCCGCCGCAGGGAGCAGCGGGCGCAGGCGGTACGCGAGCTCAACTACTTCGGCGTGTACAACCTGAGCGAGATCCCCGACCCGGCCGACGTGGCGCGCGCCGAGCGGCTGGCCCGGGTGCACGCGGGCGCGGTGCGGGACACGCTCGCCGCGATCGAGCGTGGTCACGGCCCGGCCGGGGTGGTCGAGGCGCTGGAGGCGCGCTTTCCCGGGCTGCGCGGGGTGCCCGAGACGCGCTGGCTGCTGGCGCGGCTGGACCGGCTGCACCGCTGCCTGCCGGACACCGTGGTGCGGGCCGGCGCGATGGGCAAGGTGGTCCGCACGCTGGCCGGGGTGCTGGCGATCGGGGCGTACGACACCCGGGACGCGGGCCGGGCCGCCACCCGCGCGCACCTGACCCGGATCCTGCCCGGCGCGTACGCCTACGGGGCCGCGTACGCCATCGTCGACGACTCGTTCCAGGACCTGCGCGGCGCGCACATCCCGCAGGCCGACCGGGACCGGCTGCACCGGCTGATCCTGCGCGGGCTGTCCACCGGCGGCACCGTCGACCGCGCCGAGATCCCGGACCATCCGCTGGCCGAGGAGCTGCACGAGCTGTACGGCGTCGCGCTGGACGTCTACCCGTTCGGCACGCACCGGCACCTCTACCAGGCCGCCGAGTCGATGTACCTGGCCCAGCACCGCGACGCGGAGCAGCCGCCGGAGGGCGGCCTGGACGCGGCGTACCCGGACATCTTCCTCAAGGCCGGGCTGAGCCGGGTGGTCGCCAACCTGCTCGGCCGGCGCGAGGTCGACGAGGGCTTCTACGCCCGGTGCCTCAACACGATCTTCCTGAGCCAGTTCAAGGACGACCTCGCCGACCGCGACGAGGACCGGCGCGCGGGCCGGCTGACCCCGTTCACGCTGCCCGCGGCGGCGCGCGCCGGTGGGCGGGCCGACCCGCTGTACGACCTGTTCGCGTACGACGCGTACGTGGTCGAGCAGGTGTACGGCGGCGACCCGGCCGCTCGGGACGCGCTGATCGGCATCGGCACCGTCAAGCTCGCCGCGTTCCTGTGCCGCGACCCGCACACCACCCTGGCGCTGCTCGACGAGTATCCGGCGACGGCGCAGATCGCGGCGTTCCTGCGTACCGCCGCCGCGGTGCCCCGCCGCGCCCTGCCGCACCTGACCACGGGCGACCTGCGGCTCAAGCGGGAGGCCGCCGCGATCATGGGCGAGCGCGACCCGAACAGCGTGGACGCGCGGACCTTCGTGCTGGACCGGCTGGAGCGCATCAACGAGCTGGTGCACGAGTGCCACACCGGGGTCGACGCGGGCGAGCTGGCCCCGATCCTGGCGTACACGATGGACGGTCCCGCCAAGCGGCTGCGGCCCGCGCTGACCCTGATGCTGGCCGAGGGGCTCGGCGTCGCCGACACGCTGTCCGAGCCGCTGCTCGGCGCGATCGAGCTGTTCCACACCGCGAGCCTGATCTTCGACGACCTGCCCGCGCAGGACGACGCCGCGCTGCGCCGGGGCCGCCCCGCCGCGCACACCGTGTTCGACGAGGGCAGCGTGCAGCTCGCCGCGATCTCGATGCTGTCCTCCGGGTTCGGCATGCTGGCTCGGCTCGACCGGCACTACCCGGCGCAGCGGGTCACCGACGTCATCGAGTACGTCGGCAAGGTGCTCGGGCCGCAGCGGCTGTGCCGGGGGCAGTACCTCGACCTGCGCTTCGCCCGCGACGCGCGGCCGGTCACCGGCGAGGACATCCTGGAGATGTACCGGCTGAAGACCTCGACCATGGTCGAGGCCGCGCTGGTGCCGCTGATGATGCTGCTGGAGCGCCCCGCGGGGGAGATCGAGCTGGTCACGCGGTACGCCGACCACGCCGGGGTGGTGTTCCAGGCCCGCGACGACATCCTCGACGCCACCGCCACCTCGGCTCAGCTGGGCAAGGACGCCGGTGCGGACCTGGGCAAGGCCAACCTGGTCCGGGTGTACGGGCTGCCGGAGGCGCGGCGGCTCATGGAGCAGCACCGCGCCGACGCGGTCGCCTGCCTGCACGCGCTCCCGTTCGACACCCGCCTGCTGGAGGGCATCGTCGACCACTTCGCCGACCGCCGCCGCTGACGGCCCCACCACGACGGCCGCGGCCCCGGGACGGGGCCAACGGTCGATGATCGCTACTTCGTGTCGAAACCTCTGGTCAGGCCCCACATTCCGACACGAAGCCGCGATCATCGCGTGAGAGAGCGGGCCACCGCGCCGCGCGGACGGCCCGGGACGCGCGGGGCCACGGGGACGCGCGAGCGTCGGTGCCGCGGGGCCGGGTCAGCCGCCGGAGTCGTCGTGTTCGGCGTCCTCGGGGACGGCCTCGGAGTCGCGGTCGTCCAGCCAGCCGTAGGGGAGCACGACCTTGGCGGGGGAGTTCGTGCGGCCCCGCGGCTGGCCCAGGTTGGCCTCCGGGAACGGCACCTCGTGGTCCAGCTTGCCGAGCAGGTCGTCCAGCTCCATCAGCGACGACGCCATCGCCATCGACCGGCGCAGCTCCGACCCGACCGGGAAGCCCTTCAGATACCACGCGACGTGCTTGCGGAAGTCGGTGACCGCCTCGCGCTCCTTGCCCCACCACAGCGTGAGCAGCTCGGCGTGGCGGCGCATGACGAGCGCGACCTCGCCCAGGCTCGGCATCACCCGCTCGGGGCGGCCCGCGAACGCGGCCGCGAGATCGGCGAACAGCCACGGCCGCCCCAGGCAGCCGCGCCCGACCACGACCCCGTCGCACCCTGTCTCGGCCACCATCCGCAGCGCGTCGTCGGCCTCCCAGATGTCGCCGTTGCCGAGCACCGGCACGTCGAGCGCCTGCTTGAGCGTCGCGATCGACTCCCAGTCGGCCTCGCCGGAGTAGCGCTGCGCGGCGGTGCGCGCGTGCAGCGCCACCCACTTCGCGCCGGCCTCCTGCGCGATCAGCCCGGCCTCGACGTACGTCAGATGCTCGTCGTCGATGCCCTTGCGCATCTTCACGGTGACCGGGATGCCGGCGGGCGCCGCAGCGTCCACCGCCGCCTTCACGATCGACCCGAACAGCCGCCGCTTCCACGGGATCGCCGAGCCGCCACCCTTACTGGTGATCTTCTTGACGCTGCACCCGAAGTTGAGGTCGATGTGATCGGCCAGGTTCTCGTCCACCACCCGGCGGACCGCCTTGGCCGTGATGTCCGGATCGACGCCGTACAGCTGCATGCTGCGCGGCTGCTCGTCCGGCCCGAACTCGATCATCTTCTCGGTCTTCGGGTTCCGCACCGCGAGCGCCACCGTGGTGATCATCTCGCAGACGTAGATCCCGGCCCCCTGCTCCCGGCACAGCTGCCGGAACGCGACATTGGTGATCCCCGCCATCGGCGCCAGCACCACCGGCGGATCGACAGGGATTCTCCCCAACATCAACGTCGCACCACTCACCCGCCAAGAATCTCACGCCCCACCCCACCCCCCGGACCCCCGGTTACCGACACCACACCCCGCGGCCGCCCTCAAGATCGCGTCGATCTTGCGTGAAGTGTTAGGGATATGGGCGGTTTGTGCGTGTCGCACCCACAGTGCGCGCAAGATCGACGGAGTGGGGGGCGGTCAGGAGCGGGTGCGAGCGCCGGAGCGGAGGCGGTCGGGGTTGATCTCGCGGTCGGGGAAGCGGCGGACGTAGTCCGTCTCTAGTTCCACGGTTCTGGTGGTGTGGCGGGTGAGGGCCTGGTCGGAGGCGTGGCGCAGGGAGTCGAGGCGGGTGCGGTAGAGGGCCGCCAGCTCGCGGAACAGGTCTTCGTCGGAGAGGTCGCGGGCGGGCACGCCTTCGCCGGTGTCCTGCTGCCAGGCGTAGACGATCTCCACCACTTCGTCGTAATCGCGCATTTCCCTTGGGTACCCCGGATGCGCGAGGGGTATGCGTCAGCGGGCGCGGCGGCCCTTGCGCAGGAGCGTCTGCAGGGCCTGGGCCTCGTATGCCGCGTCGGCCGCCTCCTGGGTGAGGGCGTGCGACGAGACCCGGGCCACCTCGGCGGCCCGCCGCGCCGCGCGCTCGCGGGAGGCGGCCACCTGGTAGAGCCGGGAGGCCTCGGCGTCCTCGGCGCGCAGCCGGGACAGCTCGTGCGAGCGCTCCTGGCGGGCCTGGTCCCAGCCGTCGACCTGCTGCCAGACCGCGCGCAACTGCTCGATGGTGAGATCCCCGCGTTTGTACGCGTCCCGCGCGGCCCGGGAGATCTCGCGCACCGCCTCCTCGGACACCGCCGGCTCCTCCGGCGCGGGCTGGGCCTGCAGGGCCTCGCCCGCCTCCTCCAGCCGGCCCGCCGCGTCCAGGTGGGCCTGCCAGGCGGTGTCCCGTTCGGCCTCGGCGGCGGCCAGCTCCGCGGCGGTCTTCTCGGCCTTCAGCACGGCGGTGCGGGCCGCTTCGAGCACCTCGGCGGCGACCTCCTCCAGTTCCTGCGCCTCGGCGGACAGCCGCTCGCGCGCGGCCGCGTTCAGGCGGACCGGCCGCCCGTCCGCGGCGGCCTGCATCCTGGCCAGCAGGCTCAGGAAGGCGATCGCGAGCAGCGTGAACGGCACCCCGCCCAGCAGCATCAGCGCCGAGGAAGACACATCCTGCACCCTAGTATCGATCCGCGTTGATCGTTAGGGGCTGTAGGCAATTCGTCACCCGCCGTTGAGCGCGGGCAGCAGCTCCTTGTGTGCGAAGTCGAGGAACTCCGGCTGCGAGTCGCCGCCGATCTGCAGCACCGCGACGTCGGTGAAGCCCGCGTCGGTGAACTCGCGGATCGCGGCGACGTGCCGGTCCACGTCCGGGCCGCACGGGATCTTCGACGCGACGTACTCCGGGGTGACCGCCGCGGCGGCCGCGTCGAACGCGCGCGGGCCGGGCAGCTCGGCGTTCACCGCCCAGCCCAGGTTGAACCAGCGGAACTGCTCGTACGCCGTCTGCGCGCACGCGTCGGCGTCCGGCCCCCAGCACAGCGCGACCTGGCCGTAGCGGGGACGGCCGTTGCCGCCCGACTTCTCGTACGCCTCGATCAGCTCGGCTTTCGGCTCGACCGCGATCATGGCGGCGTCGTGGCGGGCGGCCAGCCGGCACGAGGACGGCCCGGACACGGCCACCCCGATCGGCACCCGCTCCTCGGGCAGGTCCCACAGCCGCGCCTCGGGCACGTCGTAGAACTCGCCGCTGTGGTGCACCGTCTCACCCGCCAGCAGCGGCTTGATGATGTCCAGGGCCTCGGCCAGCATGGCGTGCCGCTGGGTGGCCTGCGGGTAGGCGCCCACCACGTGCTCGTTGAGGTTCTCCCCGGCGCCCAGGCCGAGGGTGAACCGCCCGCCGGACATGACCCCGACGGTCGCCGCCATCTGCGCCACCACGGCCGGGTGATAGCGCATGGTGGGGCAGGTGACGAAGGAGACCAGCCCGATCCGGTCGGTCACGTGGGCCGCCGCGCCCAGCACCGACCAGGCGAACGGCGCGTGCCCCTGCTCGTCCAGCCAGGGGTAGTAGTGGTCGGAGCACACCGCGAAGCCGAACCCGGCCGCCTCGGCGCGTACCGCGTCGTCGACCAGGTCCCGCGGGCCGCGCTGCTCGCACATGAGCGTGTATCCGTAGTTGGTCATTCCCGCTGCTTACCCGCGGTGCGCCGGGCTGACACCCGGCGGGCCTGACACCCCCGCCTGGTACAACTGCGGGATGGCCGAGGACAGGGCGCAGTTGCGGGAGCGGGCCGAGGCGGTGCTGCGCCGCCTGGCGGGAGAGCACGCGGTGCTGCGGGCGGACCAGTGGCGGGCGATCGAGGCGCTGGTCGCCGACGCGCGGCGGGTGCTGTGCGTGCAGCGCACCGGCTGGGGCAAGTCCGCGGTGTACTTCGTGGCCACCGCGCTGCTGCGCGGGCGCGGCCACGGCCCGACGGTCATCGTGTCGCCGCTGCTGGCACTGATGCGCAACCAGGTCGAGGCGGCCGGGCGGGCGGGCATCCACGCCCGCACCATCAACTCGGCCAACCTGGAGGACTGGGCGCAGATCACCGCCGAGATCGCCGACGGGTCGGTCGACGTGCTGCTGATCAGCCCCGAGCGGCTCAACAACCCCGACTTCCGCGACGGCGTGCTGCCCCGGCTCGCCGCGACCACCGGCCTGCTCGTGGTCGACGAGGCGCACTGCGTCTCGGACTGGGGGCACGACTTCCGCCCGGACTACCGCCGCCTGCGCACCATGCTGGACGAGCTGCCGGCGGGCACCCCCGTGCTGGCCACCACCGCCACCGCCAACGCGCGCGTCACCGCCGACGTCGCGGAACAGCTCGGCGACGCCCTGGTGCTGCGGGGCCGCCTGGACCGCGAGTCGCTGCGCCTGGCCGCGCTGCGGCTGCCCAGCCCCGCCCACCGGCTGGCCTGGCTCGCCGACCACCTGGACCGGATGCCGGGATCAGGGATCGTCTACACGCTGACCGTGGCCGCGGCCCAGGAGACCGCCCAGTTCCTGGCTTCGCGCGGGTACGCGGTGGCCGCGTACACCGGCCAGGCCGAGGACGCCGACCGGCGCGCCGCCGAGCAGGACCTGCTCGACAACAAGATCAAGGCGCTGGTCGCCACCTCCGCCCTCGGCATGGGCTTCGACAAGCCCGACCTCGGCTTCGTGGTGCACCTGGGCGCCCCCGCCTCGCCCATCGCGTACTACCAGCAGGTGGGTCGCGCCGGCCGTGCCGTCGCCAGCGCCGACGTGATGCTGCTGCCCGGCCCCGAGGACACGGCCATCTGGCGCTACTTCGCCTCGCTGGCCTTCCCGCCGGAGGACCAGGTGCGCGGCGTGCTGCGCGCGCTGGCGGACGCGGGCCGGCCGCTGTCCACGCAGGCCCTGGAGACCCAGGTCGACCTGCGCCGCAACCGGCTGGAGCTGATGCTCAAGGTGCTCGACGTGGACGGCGCGGTGCGCCGCGTCCGGGGCGGCTGGGAGCACACCGGCCTGCCCTGGGCCTACGACGCGGCCCGCTACGCCCGCATCGCCCGCGCGCGGCAGGACGAGCAGCAGGCGATGCTCGACTACGCGGCCGCCACGGGCTGCCGCATGGAGTTCCTCCGGCGTTCCCTCGACGACCCCGCGGCGGGCCCCTGCGGCAACTGCGACAACTGCACCGCCCCGGCCTTCACCGCGGACGTGTCAGCAGAGGCCCTGCGCGCCGCGCAGACCTTCCTCGGCCGCCCCGGCGTCGAGATCGAACCGCGCAAGATGTGGCCCACGGGGCTGCCCGCCGTCGGCGTACCGCTGTCCGGCCGCATCCCGCCCGCGGAGCAGACCCACCCCGGGCGTGCCGTGGGCCGCCTCTCCGACCTCGGCTGGGGCGGCACGCTGCGCACCCTGCTGGCCGACGGCGCGGCGGACCAGGCTCCGCCGCAGGACCTGCTGGCGGTGCTGATCGAAGTCCTCAAGGACTGGTCCCACGGCGACAGCCCCTGGCCCGCCCGGCCCACGGGTGTCGTCGCCATCGACAGCACCACCCGCCCCCGCCTGATCCAGGCCGTGGCTCAGCACGTCTCCCGCGTGGGCAGGCTGCCCTTCCTCGGCACCGTCACGACCACCGCCCAACCCGGCGTCCACCGCGCCAACAGCGCGCAGCGCGTCAAGGCCCTCCACGGCGCCTTCACCATCCCCGACGCCTTGGCTGCGCAACTGCGTGAGCAGACCGGCCCGGTCCTGCTCATAGACGACCTGGTCGACTCCGGCTGGACCATGGCCGTCGTCGCCCGCCACCTGATCCAGGCGGGCGCCCCCGGCGTCCTCCCCCTCGCGCTCGCCCTGGCCGCCTGACCCCACCCCCTTCCGCGTCGATCATGAACTTATGGGCGTGCTCGACGGCGTGTCGCGTCCACAACTTCGTGATCGACTTGCGGCCACGGCCACGGCCACCGTGTGGGGATCGGCGAGCCGCGAGCGGCGGAGGTTAAGAAGGTGCCCTTCTACTACGGAAAGCGATAAGAAGGTGCCCTTCCTTCGGGTCAGATCGCGGGGTCGCCGCCGTGGACGTTGGATTCGACCTCGTCGGCGGCGGCTTCCAGGAGGCGGTGGGCCAGGCCGGACAGGGCGCGGGCACCGGCCATCTCCTCGCCGATGGAGGCCCGGGGCCGGTCGACCGGGTTGCGGCGCGCCTGGCCCTCGCCGACCAGCAGCCGCCCGTTGGGCAGCCGCATGGAAGCGGTGGCCCGGGTGAGATCCACGTCCTCCTCGAACCGCAGCTCGACCATCAAGGTCTTGGTCATCGTCGCCGTGGTCATGCGCGTCCCCTCCCTGCTGCGATGCTGCTCTCATTGTCCCTCGCCGGGCGTGCCCGGCAGGCGGACACGCGGCCGATGGGGCAGGCTGACGCGCATGCAGGCGATTCAGATCACGCAGTACGGCGGCCCGGACGTGCTCATCCCGGCGGAGGTCGATCCGCCCGCCCCGGGTCCCGGCCAGGCGCTCGTCGAGGTGGCCGCCGCCGGGGTGAACTTCATCGACGTGTACCACCGGCTCGGCCGCTATCCGACGCCGCTGCCGTTCGTGCCCGGGGTGGAGGCGGCCGGGCGGGTGCTGGCGGTCGGCCCGGGGGTGACCGAGGTCCGCGCCGGTGAGCGCGTCGCCTGGGCGCTGCTGCCCGGCACGTACGCGGAGCAGGCGGTGGTGCCGGTGGACCGGCTGGTGCCGCTGCCGGACGGGCTGGCCGAGGAGACGGCCGCGGCGGTGCTGCTGCAGGGCATGACCGCGCACTTCCTCACCCATGACGTGTACGCGATCCAGCCCGGCGACACGGTCCTCGTGCACGCCGCCGCGGGAGGCATGGGCCTGCTGCTGTGCCGGCTGATCCCGCACCTGGGCGGGCGGGTGATCGGCACGGTGTCCACGGACGCGAAGGAGAAACTGGCCCGGGAGGCGGGCGCGGCGGAGGTGATCCGCTACGACCAGGTGGACGACCTGGCCGGCCGGGTGCGCGAGCTGACCGGCGGCGCGGGCGTGGCCGCCGTGTACGACGGCGTCGGCGCGTCCACGTTCGACGCGAGCCTGGCGTCGCTGCGCCGCCGGGGCACGCTGGCGCTGTTCGGCGCCGCGAGCGGCCCGGTGCCGCCCGTGGACCCGATCCGGCTGATGCAGGCCGGCTCGGCCGTGCTGACCCGGCCCACCCTCGGCGACTTCGTGGTCACCCGTCAGGAACTGCTGGAACGGGCCACGGACGTG
Source organism: Catellatospora sp. IY07-71 (assembly GCF_018326265.1). GTDB lineage: Bacteria > Actinomycetota > Actinomycetes > Mycobacteriales > Micromonosporaceae > Catellatospora. Next base: position 8,581,634 of record NZ_AP023360.1, on the reverse strand, counting down.
CTCGGCTGGGTGGCCGCCGGGACGCTGCGCGTGTCGGTCGGCGGACGTTACCCGCTGGCCGAGGCGGCGCGGGCGCACGAGGACCTGACGTCGCGGCGTACCACGGGCAAGCTGCTGCTGATTCCCTGACCCGTCACTGGGTGAGGTCGAGGCAGTCGACGTTCGGGCCGCCGTCGCCGCTGACGGCGGTGGCCCGGATGGTGTTCGCGCCGCCGGTCAGCGTGACGGTGACGGTGGCCGAGGCCCAGTCGTCCCAGTCGCGGGTGGCGTCGAAGCGTACGTCGCGGGCCACGACGGTGCCGTTGACGCTGATGTCCATGGGCCGGTTGCGCCCGCTGGCGTTGGCGAAGCGCAGCCGCAGCGTGGCCTGCCCGGCATCGGCCTGCACCGTCCACTGCAGGTAGCTGCCGGAGGTGTTCTCGTAGTCCATGAAGCCGTTGCCGCTGTAGTTGCGGTGGTCGTTGGCGAAACGCGCCCGCGAGCCGGCGGCGTTCTCGGCCTCGTAGCGCACGGTGCGCTGCACGGCGGGCGGGGGAGTGGGCGACGGCGGCGGAGCCGGTGAGCTCGCTCCCGGCGAGGCCGCGGTGGGCGCGGCGGTCCCGGTGCTGGGCGCGGCCGAGGCGCGCACGCCGCTGCGCTGCGGGGCCGGGGTGTGCGCCAGCGGCACGTCCGGCGCGATGGGCGCCCCGGCGGCCGGGGCCGGGCTGGGCGCGTCCTGCCAGGGCAGCGCGTCGTTCCAGGAGGCCGGCTGCCGCACGGTGGTCACGATGAGCAGGATGAGCGCGCCGGTGAACACCGTGGTGGCCACCAGGGGCAGCAGGCGCAGCCGCTCCAGCACCGTGAACCGGCGCCTGCGGCGTCCCTCGTACCCGAAATCGTCTTCCACCCGGAAGTCCCGTCGTCCTCACCCGCCGCCACGCGGCCCGTCATCGCTCCGAGCGTGAAACGTAGTCATCGCGGAGCGGCGGCGGACCATCCGCTCGGTCAGCAATCCGCCAGCCGACGGTCTTGCGTTGGCCCCTGGATCGGGGTGGAACCGCGTCGATGGGTCGTGACTCGACCGTGCATGACGACGAGACGTGAAGCGCTGGCACTGTTCGGCGCGGGTGCCGCGGCGGTGCTGACCGGCTGCGGCCCGGCCGGTCCGGAACCGGCCGCGTCCGCACCGGACCTGGTGCTGGCGCAGGTGGCGGAGGGGCTCGCGGTGCTCCGGGCGGACGGGGTCGAGCGGCTCGGCGCCGGGCTGGCCGCCCCGGACGGGGCGACGGTCTTCGCCGCGCGGGCCGAGGGCGTGGACACGGTGCTGTCCACCATCGAACTGCGGACCGGGCGGCGTACCCCGGGCCCGCGGCTGGCCGGGGCGTGGGTGCCGCGGGTCGCCTCGGCGGACGGGCGGCTGGTGGCGCTGGCCGCCCCGGATTCGGCGGGCGTCACCCACGTGCCCGCCGGGCGGGCGCGCACCCCGCTCGTGGTCGCCGGGACCACGGCTGAGGTGGCCCGGCTGGAGCTGACCGGCAACCTGGTGCCCGACGCGTTCACCGCGGGCGGCGAGGGCCTGTTCGTGCTGGACTGGCTGCCGCCCGCGGCGCCGGACCGCTACCGGGTGCGCCACCTCGACGTGGCCTCCGGCAAGGCGTCGCGCCTGCTGACCCGGCTGAAGGCGGCGGTGCCGGACGGGGCCGAGGAGGAGATGAGCGGCGAGGGCCGGTTCGCCGTGTACGCGCCGGACCGGCAGGTGCTCTACACGCTCTACACCCACCAGCCGGACCACACGCACACCCGTGACCTGGTCGCGGGCCGCCGCTCGAACGTGCACGCGTTCGTGCACACGCTGCACCTGACCGAGCAGTGGGCGTTCTGCGTGGACCTGCCCGCCCCGTTCGGCGAAGGCCCCGGCACGGCGCACACCCTGGCGATCGCGCCCGACCGGTCCGAGCTGTACGTCCTGGACGTGTCCAGCGGCACCTACGCGGTGATCGACACCGGGCAGCTCACCGTGCGGTCCACCGCGAAGGGCCCGCGGGCGGCGGGTACGGCGTACGCCGCGGCCACGTTCGACGCGCTGTACGTCGCGGTCGGCGAGTCGGTCCACACGACACCGCGCACGGGCGTCTCGGCGTGGCGGACCTGGACCGCGGGCGGCTCCGTGTCCGGCCTCGCCGCCAGCCCCGACGGCAGGCGTGTGTACGCCGCCCTGCCCGGCCGCATCGCCTGGTTCGACGCCGCCACCGGCGCCCGCCTCGGCGAGCACCCCGTCCCCGGCCTCACCGGCCTGACCCGCGTGCTCTGACCCGGTGCGCGGCCCCGTCCCGCGCGGCTGAGCTGGTGTTCTGGCTCCGGCCACCTGGCGAAGATCAGCGTTTCGTGTCACAACCTTGGCTGTGAGCAGAGGTTCCGACACGAAACTCTGATCTTCGCCGCCGTGCCCGGGTCGTGAGCCTGGCGGCGGGCCTTCAGCCCCGTGCTCGGGTCGGCACCGCCCGGCCGAGGGGCGGGACGCCGGCCGCGACCAGCGCCAGCAGCCAGGCGGGGGCGAGCAGCGAGGTGAAGAGCGCGTACCAGGGCAGGCGCCAGGTCCACGGCGGGCCGGTGGCGGCGCTGAGGTCGCCGCCGGTCCACGGGCGCGCAGCCAGGGACCAGGCCAGGAAGGCGTCGCCGACGGGCAGCGCGCCGCCGAGGTAGCGCCGGGTGCCGTCCCACTGCACGGCCAGGCCCGCGCCCTCGGCCAGGCCGGTCAGCGCCGCGGCGGCCGGGCGGTCGCCGTACAGGACCGCGTCGCCGAGCGCGACGGCGCTGGCCGAGGCGCTGAGCCCGCGGAACAGCGGGCCGGAGTCGACGTCGCCGGGCGCGTCCACGCCACGCGGGTGCTCGCGCACCCCGGGCAGCCCCGGCACGTCCGAGGCGAACCGCTCGCGGAACACCGCCCAGTCCCGCGCACCCAGGGCCGGGTCCACGTCGCGCAGGAAGCGCAGGATGATCACCTGCGAGGTGGCGCGGGCGCCGCCGGTGGGCTCACCGGTTCGCGGATCGACCGTATGCGGGAGCAGTCCCGTGGCCGGGTCGCGGCGCGCTCCGGCCGCCCGCAGCCAGTCGGCGACCAGGGCCGACCGGTCGGTGCCGGTGAGCGTCCCGGCCACGCGCACCGCCGCGATGCCGACCGCGCTGTCGCACGGCCAGGCCTGGCCCGGGTACGCGGTGAGGAAGGGCGACCCGGTGGTGTCGAGCTGCCGCCGGAACGCGGCGGCGAGCGCCTGCGCGTCGGCGGCCAGCCGGTCCCGCTCAGGTGCGCCCGGCCCCGCCAGCGCGACCACCCCGGCCCGCAGCCAGGTGGCCCAGCCCTGATAGAAGACGCCGTACGGCGGGTCGAGCGCGGCGTCGAAGACGGCCCGGCCGTCGGCGGAGTCGACATGGGACAGCGCCCAGCGCGCCTCGGCCAGCGCCCGCTCCCGCAGCGCCGGATCGTGCGCGCCGACGTCGACCCAGGTCAGGCCGTAGAGGGCGTAGCTGAAGAACCAGCCCTCCGGGAACAGCGCCTGCATGTCCCGGGCGCTGCCGCCGTCGAGCGCCTCGCGCAGGAACGCCAGCCGGGGCAGGGCGTCGGCGGCGACCGCCGCCCCCGTGCGCTCCAGCGGGCTGCCGGTGTGCAGGCGGGACAGCTCGATCCCGGCCACACCGGTCATCATCAGTACAAACAGGACGACGACCGTACGCAGCACCCTGATCACGCTGCGATAGTAGACGGGTGTGCATGCGTTCCGTCACCCCTCGGGCCTACCATCGACCGGTGACCCAGGGTGTGGAAGCAGTGGATCTGTTGCGGCTCATCGGATCCGCCGCGCACGACTACGACCGCATGGACGAGCTGGAGCAGGTGCTGCTGCCCGGCGACGACCTGCACCCGCTGGCCGCGCAGCTCGTCGCGCCGATCCTGGCCTTCGCCGCGGACCCCAAGACCAGGCTGCCCGACCAGCTGCTGATGCTGGTCCGGGAGCTGGCCGCGCATCCCGGCGGCGGGGCGGTGCGGGACAGTCTGCGCGCCTTCACGATCACGCTGCGTAATCTGTCTGATCTCGACGACCACAGCGTCGTCGAGGAGTCCACCGCGCTGCTCGGCTACTGCGGCCCGGACCCGGCGCTGTCGGCCGCGCTGCTGGCGCGGGCCCGTGCCGAGGCCGACGACTACCTCCGGGTCACCCCGCTGGTGACGGCGGCACAGCTCGACCCGGCCGCCGCCGCGGGGTGGCTGCCGGCGTTCCTGGCCGGGTCCCAGACGCCGACCACCCGGGTGGCCGCCGTACTGGCTGCGCGTGAAGCGGGGCTGCCCGCAGGCGCCGACACCGCCGCCGCGCTGGCCGCGGGCTGGTCCGCCGATCCCGACGCGCTGCGCTGGACCACGCGTAAGGCCCGGCTGGCCGGGCTGGTCGGCTACGCCGCCGGTCCCGGCCGCGAGGAGGAGGTGTACGCGGCGATCGCCCGCGACGGCCAGCCCCAGGCGCGCCGGGACGTGGCCCAGGCGCTGGCCGACCGGTCCGCCCGCGGCGACCTGCCCGACGGCCTCGGCGCGCTGCTGTGCCGGCTGCTGGACGACCCCGAGGAGCGGGTACGCCGCTGCGCGTACCGGGCGGTCGTCGCCGACGACGCGCTGACCCGCCGCCAGGCGGGCTGGCTGGCGCTGAAGGTGGGCCAGGGCGCCCCGATGCGCCGCTCGGCGCTGGACGCGCTGCTGCGGGTGGGCGACCCGCGCTGGATGGACCACGCGCTGGACGCGCTGCGCCAGGGCTGGACCCCGCCCCGGCTGCCCGCCGCCCTCGCGGCGCTTCCGTCGCTGGACGCACCGCTGCGCGAGGCGGTGCTCGGCCGGGTGCTGACGCTGGCCACCACGATCGACGTGGCGCGCTCGCCCAAGGCGACCGCCAACGACCACCGTGAGCTGGTCGGCCTGCTGAAGGTGCTGGAGCACGCGCCGGAGGGCGCGATCGCCCCGCTCGCCGCGCAGCTGCCGCAGATGACCTTCCCGCCCCGGCTGTGGGTCGCGGAGTTCCTGGCCGAGGCGGGCCGGGACGATCCGGCGGTGCTCGCCGCGCTGGCCGCGGTGGCCAACGGCGAGGTCATCTACCTGCGGCTGCTGTGGCTGGCCGGGGGCGACGACGCGCCGTTGCGGGCCGCGATCGCGGTGGCCCCGCGCCGGGACGTGCTGGCGGCGGTCGCCGCGGCCGAGGTGTTCGGCGACGCCGACCCGGACGTGGCTCCCCGGCTGCGCGAGATCCGGGACAGTGACGCCGACGTCAAGGACCGGTTCGCCGCGGCGGGCGCGCTGTGGGAGCTGACCGGCGATCCGGACGAGGCCGCGGCGACCGTACGCGAGGCGCTGCAGGCCCCGTGGCTGCGGACCCGGCAGCGGGCCGCCGAGCTGGCCGAGCAGCTCGGCCTCGCCGGGTGAGCCGCGGCTGAGAAAGCGCTCTATACCACAGTCCGCACTGGTGCGCGTCCACTGAGGAGCCGCTCGCATATCCATAGTTGACTAATGGTTGCGATCTCGTTACGGGCGCTATGGTGCCGGTTCGGAGTGCGCGCCGGCCAACGTCGACAGGATGCGCGAGGGATTCGGTCGAGCCACGGGAGTGTCCGGCATGGACCAGCGCGACCAGGAAAACTACGCAGCCCAGGCGCTGGCCGTCTTCGACGGGTTCGGCACGGCGGAGGCGATCGTGTACGGCGCCCGCCGGATCACGTACGCCGAGCTGGCCGCCGGGATCCGCGACATGGCGGCGACCCTGTACGAGCACGGCGTCCGCTCCTCCTCCGCGGTCGCCGTGCTTGCCGGCAACCCGCCGGAGTCGGTGCAGGTGCAGTTCGCGCTGCACCTGCTCGGCTGCCGCTCGGTGTGGCTGGCGCCCAACGCGCCCCCGGCGCTGTGCGCGGACTACCTCGGCCTGGCCGGCGTCGACGCGTTCGTGTACGACGCGCGCACCCATGGTCCGCTCGGGGAGCAGCTCGCGTACGGCGCGGGCGAGTTGGGCGTGTTCTGCTTCGGCGCCGGACCCGGCCCGGACCTGTCCGCGCCGCGCCTGCCGGGCGCGGCGCAGCTCGGGCTGCCGCCGTCGATCCGCGAGCCGCAGTCGCTGTTCCAGACCGGCGGCACCACCGGCCGGCCGAAGCTGGTCCACCACCGGCACACCTTCTTCAAGGCGGTGCAGGCGGTCGCGGCCAGCTACCAGGTGACCGACGGCCGGCCGCTGCGGCACCTCGCGGTCGGCGGGTTCTGGCACTCCAGCCAGCAGGTCGCCGCGATGATCACGCTGTTCACCGGCGGGGTGCTGGTGCTGCACGACCGGTTCCATCCGGAGGACTTCCTGGCCACCCTGGAGCAGGAGCGCATCACCAGCGCGACCTTGCCGCCGCCCATGCTCTACCAGGTGCTCGACCACCCGCGGCTGCCCAAGACGGACACGTCCAGCCTGCTCACGCTGTCCTGCGCGGGCAGCGCGGCGGCCCCGTCCCGGCTCGCCGAGGCGATCGAGCGCTTCGGCTCGGTGCTGCGCCCGGTGTACGGCATGAGTGAAGCCACCTTCATCGCCGCGTACCCGAACCTGGCGCACGACCCGGCGCACCCGGAGCGGCTCGGCTCGTGCGGGCGGCCGTACCCCGGCGTCAGGGTGGAGATCCGCGGTGGCGACGGGACGCCGCTGCCGGCCGGGGAGGTCGGCGAGGTGTGGGTGCGGGCGGCGCTGATGACGTCCGGCTACTGGGGCCAGGCCGAGCTGACCGCTCGCACCATCGTGGACGGCTGGCTGCGCACCGGCGACCTGGGCCGCTTCGACGACGACGGTTACCTGTTCCTGGTCGACCGGCTCAAAGACATGATCGTCACCGGCCAGACCTCGACGAACGTGTACTCCCGCACGGTCGAGGACACCCTGCTGCGCCACCCGCAGGTCCGGGCCGCCGCCGTCATCGGCGTGCCGCACGAGTCCATGGGCGAGGCCGTGTACGCCTTCGTCGTGCCCGCTCCCGACGCCCAGGTGACCCCCGCCCAGCTCCGCCAGTGGGCCGTCGCCGAACTCAACGAGCTCTGGGCCCCGTACGCCGTCGAGTTCGTCCGCGACCTCCCCCTCACCGACGTCGGCAAGATCGACAAGAAGGCCCTCCGCGCCCGCCGCACCGCCACCGCCACCGGCTAAAGGAAGGGCACCTTTTTATCGTTTTCCGTAGTAGAAGGTGCCCTTCTTAACCTCGCGCCAAGGGGAGCGCACTGCGGCGACACGCGTTCACGCCAGGGCGGACTCGACGACATCCGCTGCCAGGGGAGCACCGCCGCAGGTCAGGATCTCCGCCTGGAGGCCCGCCACGGCCTCGCGCACGCCCCGGTCGGCCGTCAGCCGCTCCACCGCTGAGCGCAGCCCGGCCGAGGTGAGCGAAGCCGGATCGAGCGGGACGGCCGCGCCCAGCTCGGCCACCCGTTGCGCGTTGACCTCCTGCTCGGGCGTCTGGGCCAGGGTCAGCATCGGCACGCCCGCCCGGATCGCCTCCTGGATGCCGCCCATGCCCGCGTGCGTGACGAACACCGCCGCGTGCGCCAGCACGTCGAGCTGCGGCACGCTGGCCGCCACGGTCACGTCGGCGGGCACCGGACCCAGCTCGGCCGGGTCGGTCCGCTCGCCGACCGCGAGCACGAGCTGCCAGCCGCTGCCCGTGAACGCCTCCACGCAGGTGCGGTAGAAGCCGGGCAGCCGGTTGTACACGGTGCCGAGCGACACCAGCACCACCGGCCGGTCCGGATCGGCGGGCGACCAGCGTTCCTGGAACGGCCGCGGCCCGGTGCACGGCCCGGTGAAGTGCCGGTCCGGCCCGAACGTCTCCGCCCGGTACTGCATGAACCGGGGGTAGAGCAGCAGCTGTGCCACCGGCTGGAAGGTCCGCACCACCTCGGGGTCGAACCCCTCGCCCGCCACGTATCCGTCGAGCTGCGCCTGATGATCGGGCAGGCCGGGCCGGGGCGTGACGGTCAGGCCGAGGTGCCGGGCGATCGACCAGTGCTCGTTGGCGGCCAGGAAGCTCTGGAACTGCACCGCGGGCAGCCCCTCGCGCAGCGCGACGAGGCGTCCCGCCAGGCTCTGCGTCCCGTACACGACCAGCTCCGGCCGGTCGTCCCGGAAGTACGGCGCGAGCTGTGGAAACGTCGCACGGGCCTCGCCGAGGAAGCCCTCCCGTACGGCGGTGATGTAGTCGGCCCGGTCCGGCCGGGTCAGCCCGCGGTCGCTCTCGCCGGGCAGGCTGGACGTGTACGCCACGACCCGCGCGCCGGTCGCCGCGACCGCCTCGGCCCGCGCCTCGACGGTGGCGTAGCTGACCCGGTGGCCCCGCCGGACCAGCTCGGCCACGATCGGCAGGGTCGGGTACACCTCACCGACCGTCGGCGCGTTGACGAACGCGATGTGTCGGCCCACCGCCACAGCTTCCGGTTCGCACCCCCACGCCTCAACCGCGGGAGTGTCCACCCTTTGCCAGCCGATCGTCTGATGCACATGTCTCGAACTTCTGCGTCTGTCCGGCCGGTGTGCCGAGCGGGCGGGCGTCGGGTCCGGGTCCGGTCAGAGCTTGAGCCCCAGGTACGTGAGGGTTCCGGCGCCGGGGACGTCGATGACGTGCATGCCTAGCCGGTCGTAGAACGCGCGGGCGGCGGTGTTCTCGGAGGCCATGCCCAGGTGCACGGCGGGCACCCCGGCCTCCTGCAGCGCCAGCACCAGCCGCCCGATCAGCGAGCGGCCGTGTCCCTGGCGCTGATGCTCCGGCAGCAGGTCGATGTGCAGGTGCGCCGGGTACGCCGCCAGCTCCGGCACGATCATCCGCTCCGGCCGGTGCAGCAGGTCCCGCATGACCTCGTCGCCGTCGCGCGGCTCGGCGCCGTCCAGCGGCGGGTAGCGGTCGGCGACCAGCGGCAGCCACTCACGGCGGAACCGCTCCACGAAGGACGCGGTGTCGCCGGTGGCGAGCACGTATCCCACCGCCCGGTCGTCGGCGTCGGCGAGCACGAACGCGAACTGCGGCTCCAGGTGGGCGTACGGCCCGGCGAAGATCTCGGGCAGGATGCCCGGGTCGCGGTAGTGCGGCCGGGCGTCGCCGCCGAGGTGGGCGGTGCGGATGCAGATGTCGTACAGGTCGTCGCGATCGCCGGGGCGGTAGGGACGGATGATCGTCATGGCGCGACCCTACCTGGAAGCGCTCCCATTCGCCCGCCGGTCGATGCCCGGCCCGGCGATGTAGCAGAGTGCAAGGTATGACCGCACGTCCCGAGGACTACGCACCCGCGCTGGACCACGCCGTCGCGCACACCCTGGCCTGGCTCGCGTCCATGCCCGACCGCCCGGTGCGGCCCCGGGCCACCGCCGACGAGCTGGGCGGGGTCTTCGGCGGCCCGCTGCCGCCCGGCCCGTCCGACGCCGCCGACGTGGTCGACCTGCTGGCCCGGCAGGCGGAGCCGGGGCTCATGGCGATGCCGTCCGGCCGCTTCTACGGCTGGGTCATCGGCGGCACCCTGCCCGCCGCGCTCGGCGCGGACTGGCTGGTCAGCGCCTGGGACCAGAACGCCGCCATGCGCTACAGCACGCCCGCGACCGCCGCGATCGAGCAGGCCGCCGGCGACTGGCTGCTCGACCTGCTGGGCCTGCCCGCACACGCCGACGTCGGCTTCGTCACCGGCGCCACCATGGCCAACTTCACCGGCCTGGCCGCCGGGCGGCAGCAGGTGCTCGCCGACACCGGCTGGGACCTCGACCGCGACGGCCTCACCGGCGCACCCCGCATCCGCGTCCTCGTCGGCGCCGAGCGGCACGCCACCGTCGACCAGGCCCTGCGCTACCTCGGCCTCGGCGCGCCGGTCGAGGTGCCCGCCGACGAGCAGGGCCGCATCCGGCTCGACGCGCTCGCCGCCGAGCTGTCCCGGGGCAGCGGCCCGGTCATCCTGTGCCTGCAGGCGGGCAACATCCACTCCGGCGCGTACGACGACATCGGCGCGGCGTGCGCGCTCGCCCGCGAACACGGCGCCTGGGTGCACGTGGACGGCGCGTTCGGGCTGTGGGCCGCCGCGTCCCCGGCCACCCGGCACCTGATGTCCGGGCACGAGCTCGCCGACTCCTGGGCGACCGACGCGCACAAGACCCTGAACGTGCCGTACGACTGCGGGATCGTGGTCGTGGCCCGCCCCGGCGCGCTGGCCGCCGCCATGGGTATGCAGGCCAGCTACCTGGTACGCACCGACGGCGGCCCGTCCGACCCGCAGGACCGGGTGCCGGAGCTGTCCCGCCGGGCGCGCGGCGTGCCGGTGTGGGCGGCGCTGCGCTCGCTCGGCCGCTCCGGCGTGGCCGACCTGGTCGAGCGCCTGGTCCGGCACGCCCGCGCGCTGGCCGACGGCATCAGCGCGATCGAGGGCGCCACGGTCCTCAACGACGTGGTCTTCACCCAGGTCAGCGTCGCCTTCGGCGACGACGCCCGGACCCGCGAGGTGACCGCCCGCCTGCTCGCCGACGGCACCTGCTGGATGTCCGGCTCCCGCTGGCAGGGGCGCGACATCCTCCGCGTCTCCGTCAGCAACTGGTCCACCGACGACACCGACGTGACCGCCTCCTTGACCGCCCTCCACCGCGCCTGCGAAGGAAGGGCACCTTCTTAACGCTATCCGTAGTAGAAGGTGCCCTTCTTAACGCGCCACGGGACCGTGCCGCCGCGGTGACGTGCCAAGATCGCGGGTTCGTGTCAAGATCTGCGGTTCTGCGCAGGGTTTCGACACGAAACACCGATCTTCGACGGCGTGGCCGCGCGGCGAGTGCGCGGGGCTCGCCAAGACTTCGGGGGGAGTACGGATGAGTGTCCCTGAGTGGGCCGCTGAGCATGAGGTCGGCGCGGCGCAGGCGGCCGAGCTGATCGGCGCACGGTTCCCGCGACTGCGCGGGCTGAGGGTGACGCCGTTCGCCACCGGCTGGGACAACACGGTGCACCTGGTCGGCGGCGAGTGGGTGTTCCGGTTTCCGCGCCGGGCGATCGCGCTGAAGCTCCTGGCGCACGAGACGGCGATGCTGCCCCGGCTGACCGGGCGGCTCCCGCTGCCGGTGCCGTGTCCGGAGTTGATCGGCGAACCGGCCGGCGGCTACCCGTGGCCGTACTGGGGGGCCCGGCTACTGCCCGGCGTCGAGCTGGCCGACTCCGTCCTGCCCGACGAAGCCCGGGTCGCCGCCGCGGCCGACCTGGGCGCGTTCCTGCGCGCCCTCCACGACCCCGCCCTCGCCGCCGCCCTGGCGGTGGGACGCCCGGACACGCCGACCGGCGTACCCGGCACCGGCCCCGGCCCTATGCCCGGCACCGGCCCTATGCCCGGCACCGGCACCGGCCCCACGTCCGGCACCGACACCGGCCCCACGTCCGGCACCGGCCCCATGTCGAGCACCGGCACGCCAGCACCGGTGCCTGGTCTCGGCGGCCCCGCGTCCGGTCTCCGCGCAGCCGCATCCGATGGCGGGGCGGACGGGCCACGGGCAGTGCTGCCGATCGATCCCATGGGACGCGGCAATCCGTCGGTACGGGCACCGATGGCGCGCGAGCGCCTCGACCGAGTGGCAGCGCACGGCATCTGGCAGCCCGACCCCGCCGTGTACACCCTGCTCGACGAGGCGGCCCGGCTCGGCCCGCCGGACGGCGCACCCGTGCTCGTACACGGCGACCTGCACCAGCGCCACCTGCTCCTGGACGGTGCCGGCCGCGCGGCGGGCGTCATCGACTGGGGCGACGTGTGCCTGGGCGACCCCGCCCTGGACCTGTCCCTGGCGTTCGGCGGCTTCACCGGCGACGCCCGCGCCGCGCTGCTGGACGCGTACGGTCCGGTCCCGCCGGAGCGCGAGGCACGGGCGCGTGTGCTGGCCGTCTTCCTCAGCGTGGCGCTGGCCGAGTACGCCCACGGCGAGCACCGCCCCGCCCTGCTGCGCGAGTCCCTCGCCGGCATCTCCCGGGCCGCCCGCTGACCAGCCGGAACCCCGTGCCCCGCAGCGCCCGGCGAGGCATGGGCGCCACCAGGGAGGCGTTAAGAAGGGCACCTTCTACTACGGAAAACGTTAAGAAGGTGCCCTTCCTTCTAGACTGGCGGTATGGCGATCCTCGGCATCGACATCGGCGGGTCCGGCATCAAGGGCGCTCCGGTGGACGTCACTCAGGGCACTCTGGCCGGTGAGCGGTTCCGGGTGGAGACCCCGCAGCCGTCCGACGTGAACCGGGTGGTGGCCGCCGTCGCGGAGGTGGCGGGGCAGTTCGGGGTCGCCGAGCGGGTCGGGATCACGTTTCCCGGGGTGGTGCTGGGCGGGGTGACCCGCACGGCCGCCAACGTGGACAAGTCGTGGCTGGGCGTGCCCGCGCAGGACCTGTTCGCGCAGGCGGTGGGCGTGCCGGTGACGCTGCTCAACGACGCCGACGCGGCCGGGATCGCGGAGATGCGCTTCGGTGCGGGCCGCGGCCGCAAGGGTGTCACGGTGATGCTGACGCTGGGCACCGGCATCGGCAGCGCGATCTTCATCGACGACCGGCTGGTGCCGAACACCGAGTTCGGGCACATCCAGCTCGACGGGGAGGACGCCGAGGAGAAGGCGTCGGCGCACGCGCGCGAGGTGGACAAGCTGGGCTGGGGCAAGTGGGCCAAGCACGTCGAGGAGTACCTCAGGGAGATCGAGAAGCTGCTCAACCCCGACCTGATCATCATCGGCGGCGGGGTGAGCAAGAAGTCCGAGAAGTTCCTGCCGCTCATCGACCTGCGGACCCCGGTCGTGCCCGCGGTCCTGCTCAACGAGGCCGGCATCATCGGTGCAGCCCTCGCCGCCGCCGAAAACGGCTGAAACCCACTCAGCTGGGCCGCCGGGCTGGCGGCCGGGCGGGGATGATCGCGAGTTCGTGTCCAAACGTGGATTGGGACCGCAGATCTTGACACGGAACGGCGATCATCGCACGCGGGCAGGGGAGGATGGTGGGTATGCGTATCGGGAACACCGAGGTCAGGCCGTTGGGTGGGGCGTGGGGCTGCCTCGCCATGATCCTCGTGTCGATCCTGCTCTCGGTCGTCTGCACGATCGGCCTGAACCTGATCATCCGCTGACCGGGACCGCGCCCGTCCAAGAGCAGCGTTCCGTGGCCGGCAGGCCGGTCGGCGTTGGACAATACGCACAGGCACCGGCGTCCGGCGCCGGCCCCGGACCGAGGAGCCGTGATGGCCTTCCAGGACCGTATGACGCTGCGCAACCTGTATCTCTACCTGGTCTGCCTGATCACCCTGGTGATCTCGATCTTCGCCGCGGTCAGCCTGGTCCGGTCGGCTGTCGAGCTGTTCTACCCGGACCCCGGCTACTACGGCTACCCGCCGCGCTGCGCGGACGTGCAGGGCGGCCGGGCGTGCACCCCGGCGGAGCAGGCGGCGTTCGAGGTGGACCAGAAGCGCCAGCAGGAGCTGATGAAGGACTCCCAGCGCCGCAACGCCATCCTGGGCCTGGTCACCTCGGGCACCACGCTGGCGATCGCGGTGCCGGTGTACGCGTACCACTGGAAGCGGATCCAGACCGAGCTGCCGCCCCGGACCGTGGTGCCCGCGGGGGAGCCGCCCGCGGTCTGAGCGTCAGGACAGGGTGAGCCAGAGCTGCTCGTGGCCGCGCAGCATGAGCTGGCGCGGGGTGCCGGGCGGCGCGGCCAGGCGGATGTCGGCGAAGCGGTCCAGCAGCATGGCCAGGCCGCGCTGCCCTTCGAGCCGGGCCAGGGCCGCGCCGAGGCAGTAGTGCGCGCCGCCGCCGAAGCTGAGCGTGGCCGTCTCGGTCCGGTCGGGGTCGAACACGTCGGGGTGCGCGAACCGGGTCGGGTCGCGGTTGGCGGCGGCGAGCAGCACCAGCACCCAGCACCCGGCCGGGATGGGCACCCCGGCGACCTCGCTGTCGGCGGCGGCCCAGCGTACGGAGAAGTGCGTGGGCACCTCGTAGCGCAGGATCTCCTCGACGTAGCGTGGGGTGAGCGAGGCGTCGGCACGCAGCCGGGCCAGCGCCTCCGGGCACTCCAGCAGCAGGGTGAGGCCGTTGCCGAGCAGGTGGGTGGTGGTGACGAAGCCGGCGTTGAACACCACGATCAGGTTGGCCAGCAGCTCCTCCTCGGACATCGGGGCGCCGTCGGCGTCCGTCGCCTGCACCAGCGCCGTGATCAGGTCGTCGCGGGGGTCCCGGCGGCGCCGCGCGGCCAGCTCGCCGAAGTACGCCGTGATCTCCCCGGCGGCGGTGTTCGCCGCGGCGACGTTGTCCGGGGTCGCGCCGCCCAGCTCCAGGATCGCGCCGAGCGCGAGCGCGCGGGGGCGATACCAGGCCCGGTCGGCCTCCGGCACGCCCAGCAGCTCGCCGAGCACGTTGGCGGGCAGCGGGAAGGCGAACTCGCTCATGAAGTCGACCTTCGCGCCGCCGGCGGCCTGCTCGGCGAGCCGGTCGAGCAGCTCCGCGGTGAGCCGCTCGACCGCGGGCTCCAGGGCGGCGATCCGGCGCGGGGTGAAGGTCTGGTTGAACATCCGGCGCATGCGGGTGTGCCGGGGCGCGTTGGTGAAGAACACCGAGTTCATGAAGACCGCGTGCGCCTGATTGCCCTCCCAGGTGGGCTTGGCGCCGAGCAGCGTCTGGTCCATCACCTTGAAGGTCGCCGAGTCGCGCAGCACGTGGGCCGCGGCGTCGTACCCGTGCACGACATAGCTGTACCGGTCGCCCGGCTCGACCTTGCAGACGGGGCCGCGCCGGTGCAGCTCGGCGTAGAACGGGTACGGGTCCCGGCGCACCTCGTCGGTGTGCAGCGAGGCGAGGGAGACCTCGGCGGCCATGGTCAGTCCTCGTCCTCGTCGTCTTCCAGCAGCAGGTCCAGCGGGATGGCCTTGGCCATGGCCTCGTTGCCGGCGTCGTTGGGGTGGATGTGGTCGCCGCTGTCCCACTCGGGGCGCAGTTTGGTGGGGTTGGCCGGGTCGCGCAGCGCGGCGTCGAAGTCGATGACCCCGTCGAAGTCGGTGCTGGTGCGGATGTACGAGTTCACGGTGAGCCGCACCGAGTCCAGCGTCGGCGTGTACGCGACCACGCCCGGCGCGGACTCGAACGCGTTCCACGGGCTCAGCGTGCATACGATGATCTTCAGGCCGGACTGCCGGGCCAGCGACGCCAGCTGCTGGATGCGCGCGATGATGTTGTCGGCGCTGTCCTGGCTGAGCCACACGTCGTTGATGCCCAGGGCCAGGATTACGGTGCGCACCCCGGTCTGCCCGAGCACGTCGAAGTGGAACCGGGACGAGCCGTTCATGCCCAGCTCGTTGACGCCGAGGTCGGCGCCGTCGAGGGTGAGCCGGTTGCCGGACAGGCCCGCGTTGAGGATGCCCGGCGCCCTGCCCTCGGGAGCCTCCTCGACCAGCCGCGCGCCGAGGTAGTCGGTCCACCGGCGGTCGGCGTTGACGGTGGACTTCAGCCCGTCGGTGATCGAGTCGCCGAGCACCACGATCGAGCCCTGGCCGCTGCGGTTGAGCACGTCGAGGCCGGTCAGGTAGTACCAGTTGTTGCGCGTCTCGGCGAGCTTCGCGCCGCTGGCGGAGGTGGCGTGGTCGCCCGTGCCGATGTAGGCGGTCTCGCGGGCGTACAGGTGCCAGGTGGCCGGCCCGGGGGTCTGCGTGGGCAGGTAGAGGGTGACCGCGATGTCCTGCGAGGCCGGGACGTCCATCGTCACCGGGTCGCTGACCGCGCTGCCGCCGGCGGGGATGGTGACCGACTTCTGGCCGTTGAAGGTGGCGTCCAGGATGGAGCCGGGCTTGAGATCGCCCGGGCCCGCCTCGGGCCACGGCAGCGCGAGCGTGGCGTGCCCGATGGTGAGCGGCTTGGTGCCGTACCGGTTGGACAGCCGGATCCGGGCCTGGCTGCCGCCGACCGACGTGTGCACGAACATGCGGATGGTCTGGTCGCTGAAGCCGTCCTTGGACTTGCCCGCCCCGGCCGGGGTCAGCGCCGCCGACCACGAGCCGGTCCAGCGCTCCGGCTCGGGCGCGACGGCCTGGCCGTTCGCGGTCGCGACGAGCAGGGTCGAGCCGACGGTCACCAGGGTGACCAGGGCCATCACGAATTGCCGTTGCCGGGGGCTGTTCATCGGCGCGGACGCTCCTCGGGCATCGAGGGACATGGCCAGAGGTCGATCACCGGGCACGACGGAAGCGGGTCCGCTGGCGCGTCCGGGACGGGCCGGGGTGTCGGCAGTCTAAGCCGATCCGAGGGCGGTTTGCATCATCGGAATCGATGAAGGATCCGGTCCGGACGTCTGCATACGCAAATGTCCCGATTGACAATTGTCGGCTGCACGAATCGACGGTCTGGAGTGGTAGCTGATTCACGATCGTGGCGGTATCGTCGCCGCTTAGGCCGTTGCCACACACCGGGAATCGGCCTGTTACCAGCGAATCCGCTGACTTCCGGCCGAACTGGGGTGACTCGATCGTGGGTGAACAGATCTTTGATCCGGCAGCGAACTATGCCGCGCAGGCATTGACGCTCTTCACCCGATACGGTGAGGCCGAGGCGCTCGTCGCGGTCGACGGGCAGCGCTACACCTACGCGGAGTTGCACGCCGAGGTGGTCGCGATGGCCGGGGCGCTGTGGGCGCACGGCATCCGCCCCGGCGCCGCGCTCGGCGTGCTGGCCCGCAACCCGGCCGAGTCGATCTTCCTGCAGCTCGCGGCCGGCCTGCTCGGCTGCCGCACCGCCTGGATCGCCAACAACGCCCCGCCGCGGTTCCGCCGCGACTTCCTCGACCTCGCCCAGGTCGACGCCTTCGTGTACGACGCCCGCAAGCTGCCCGAGATGGGCGCCGAGCTGGCCGCGCTCGCCGCGCCCCGGCCAGTGTTCTGCTTCGGGCCGGGCGGGCTCGGCCCCGACCTGACCGACGGGCCGCGCGCGACCGAGCTGCCGATCGACCCGGCGACCGTGACACACGAGCCGTCGTCGCTGTTCCAGACCGGCGGCACCACCGGCCTGCCGAAGCTGGTGCACCACGGGCACTCGTTCTTCGCCGCGCTGCACACCCTCTCGCGCTACTACGCCGACAGCGGCCAGCCCGCGCTGCGCCACCTGCTGATCGCGGGCACCTGGCACGTCAGCGCGCAGACGGCGGTGTTCATGACGCTGTTCACCGGCGGCACCGCGTTCCTGCACGACGGCCTGGACTACCCGCTGTTCTACGACACCATCGAGCGCGAGCGGATCAACAGCACGCTGCTCGCGCCGCCGCTGCTCTACCTGCTGCTCGACGACCCGAAGTCGGCCGGGGTGGACTTCAGCAGCCTGCACACGCTGACCATCTCGGGGGCGGCGGCGTCGCCGACCCGGCTGACCCAGGCCATCGAGCGCTTCGGGCCGGTGCTGCGCATCGTGTACGGCATGAGCGAGTCCCCGTTCATCTCGGCGCTGCCCAATCTGGACCACGATCCGGCGCACCCCGAGCGGCTGGCCTCGTGCGGCATCCCGTACGGCGACGTGCGGGTGCAGATCCGTGACGCCGACGGCGCGGTGCTGCCGACCGGCGAGGTGGGCGAGGTCTGGATCACCGGATCGCTGCTGATGCGGGGCTACTGGGGCATGCCGGAGCTGACCGCCGAGACGCTGTTGGACGGCTGGCTGCGCACCGGCGACGTGGGGCGGCTGGACGCCGACGGTTACCTGTACCTGTTCGACCGGGTCAAGGACATGATCGTGACCGGCCTGAGCAGCACGAACGTCTTCTGCCGCCCGGTCGAGGACGCGCTGGCGGCGCACCCGCAGGTGCAGGCGGCCGCCGTCATCGGGGTGCCGCACGAGCTGGAGGGCGAGGCGGTCCACGCGTACGTGGTGACCACTCCCGACGCGACGGTCACCGCCGAGGAGCTGATCGCGCTGGTCAGCGCCGAACTCAACGCGATGTGGGCGCCGCAGACGGTCGGGTTCGTCGACGCCTTCCCGCTGACCGAGTTCGGCAAGGTCGACAAGAAGGCGCTGCGCGCGCGGTACGCCGCCGACGCCTGATCTGGAGGGTAGTGATGACGGTCCACGCGGCGCCGGCGCTCGGCGATCCCACGGCCGAGCCGTCCGGCACCCCGGTCCGGCTGCCGGTGTCGGCCGCCGAGTCGGTGTCGGTGCTGGCCACCCGGATGTCGTTCGTGGTCGTGCCGTGGCTGCTGCTGGCCGCCGACGCGGGCCTGCGTACGGTCGGCGTGGTCGCGGCGGCGCAGCTGGTGGCATACCTGCTGGCGAGTCCGCTGGGCGTCGCGCTGGCGGACGGGCGCCGCCCGGTCCGGGTGGGCGTCGCTGCCGACCTGCTCAGCGCCGTGGCACTGGCGGGCGTGGCGTACTTCGCGCTGCCGGACTCGCCGGTGACCGGCTGGCCGGGCCTGGCGGGCACCGCAGGGCTGGCCGCGCTGGCCGCCGCGCTGCGGTCGGTGAGCGACCGGGCCAAGGACGCGGTACGCCGGGACGCCGACCCCGAAGAGGCCCGCGCGCCGCGTTCGGGGCTGGCGCGCGCGTTGCAGGTGATCGCGCTGCTGGCGCTGGGCGCCGGGGCGGGCGTGCTGGCGGTGCGGTTCGGCCCGGCCGGGGTGCTGTGGCTGGACGCGGTGCTCTGCGCGCTGGCCGCGGCCCTGCTGGTGCAGGCCGTCACCGAGCGTCCGCGCCCGGCCGGTGCCGCCGCCGCGCCCGAGGTGCTCAGCGGCGAGGTGCTGCCCGCGAAGCCCGGCGCGGACGCGGAGGCCGCCGCGGGCGAGGAGGCGGCGGCGGGATCCGGCGACGAGCCCGACCCGGCCGGCCCGGCTGATTCCCTGAACGGCTCCGGTGGCGAGCAAGCCACGGCGCGCATCCGCACCGGCGGGAACGCGGTCCATGCGGCGATTCCGGCGCAGGCGACGGGCAGCCCGTCCGCCAACGGCAGCCACCCGGCCGGAGCGGAGCAGGCCGAGGGCAGGGCGCGGGGCGAGGCGGCGCTGCCGATCGCGCGGACCCGCGCGAAGGACCTGCGCCGGGGGGCCATGGCCGAGCTGCGCGCGGACGGGCTCATCCGGCGGCTCGCCGCGGTGCTGTTCCTGACCAACCTGCTCGTGCAGGCCGGGGCGGTGCTGCTGGTGCCGGCCTGGATGACGCACGTGCTGCGCGAGCCGGACCTGCTCGGCCTGGTCGGCGGGGCGTTCGTGCTCGGCGCGGTCACCGGCGGGGTGGTGCTCGCCGGGCTGACCCGCGAGCCGTATCGCTGGGTGGTGGCGGCGCTGGCGTTCCTGGCGGGCGGCGGCACGGCCGCGGTGCTGGGCGGGCTGCCGCCGCTGCTACTGCTGATCGTGGTGGTGGCGTTCGTGTGCGGGGCGACCCTGTCGTCGGTGACGCCCGCGCTGGGCACGCTGCTCGCGCAGCGGGTGCCCGCGCCGGTGCGCAGCCGGGTCGGCGGCTTCGCCGCGTCGGTGGCGTACCTCGGCCTGCCGCTGGGCACCGCCGCCGCGGCCTGGGCGCTGCCCGTGCTGGAGCTGCGCTGGGCGCTGGCCGCCGCGGCGGGGGCGTACCTGGTGGCGCTGCTGGTGCCGGTGTTCGCGTACCGGACCTGGCGGCAGCTGAGCGCGGGCGCGCCCGCGGTGCTGACCGGCGCGGCGCGGCTGCCCGCCCGGCTGTCGGTCACCCTGGCCTACGCCAACGGCCAGTGGCTGGTCGAGGTGCGCAAGGGCCGGGCCCTGCTCGGCACCCGGCACCTGGTGAAGACCGCCGAGGCGATGAGCATGCTCGCCTCCCTGGACGTGCCCGGCGTGCGCAGCAGCGTCGAGGAGGCGCTCGCCGTCGACCAGACCGAGGCGGCGCGCCAGGCCGAGCGGATGCGCGGCGAGCTGGCCGAGCTGGAGGCGAAGCTGGCCGGGCTGTCCGAGATGGCCGAGCTGAGCGACTTGCGGCTGCCCGGCCAGCCGGGGCCGCCGCAGCCCGAGCAGGTCGAGCACGTCGAGAAGGCCGAGAAGGCTGCGAAGCATGGCTGACGGCTATGCCGTGACGCTGGAGGCGGCCGATCCGTGGTGCCTGCGGCCGGGGGAGGCGGCCGCACTGCTGGCCGGGCATCCGTGGCGGCGGTTCGCGGTCGTGGGCGACAGTGTCGCCGCCGGGCTCGGCGATCCGGTGCCCGGCTACGTCGAGCTGTCCTGGTGCGACCGCATCCGGACCGAGCTGGCGGGGGTGCGCCCGGAGCTGGTCTACCTCAACCTCGGGGTGCGGGACCTGCGTGCCGCCGAGATCCGGGCGGGCCAGCTCGGCCCGGCGCTGCGCTTCGCGCCGGACCTGGTGCTGGTCGCGGCGGGCGGCAACGACGCGCTGCGCCGGTCGTACGATCCGGACGCGGTGGACCGGGAGCTCGCCGCGATGATCACCGAGCTGCGCCGGGCGGGCGCTGAGGTGATCACGGTGGGCATGTTCAACGTGTCCTACGCGCCGTCCTTTCCCGATCCGGTGAAGCACCTGGTGCGCGAGCGGATGGACACGCTGGCGGTGCGCACGGCGGCGCTGGCGGCGCGGCTGGGCGCGATCCACGTGGACTGCTCCGGCCATCCGGCCGAGCGTGATCCGGGCAGCTACAGCGCCGACGGCATCCACGGCAACCTGCGCAGCCACAGCATCTGCGCCGCGCTGACCATCCGCCGCCTCGGTGCCCACCTGGGCAACACCTTCGCCTGAGCGGCTTCACCAAGGCCCGCCCACCGGGCTCGCCGAGCCGCGGCGCGGTCGGCTCCGCGTCCGCGCGGCCGTGCCCGCCTGCGCGGCTGCCCGCTCGCGCGGCTGTGCCCGCCTGCGCGGCTGTGCCCGCCTGCGCGGCTGCCCGCTCGCGCGGCTGCCCGCTCGCGCGGCTGCCCGCTTGCGTCTCGTGCCCGGCCGCGCGGCCATGATCGGAGTTTCGTGTCACATGGTGCGGTCAGACCACAGGTTCTGACACGAGACCGCGATCTTGGACCGCCGCCGCCGCTGCCGCCGGCTGGGCTGCGATCTGGGGTCGCTGGCGGCTGGGTGGGGTGTGGTGCCGTCCGACGTGGCCGCGGCCTGCCGGGTTCCCGCGCAGTGCGGATCTGGCACATACATTTAGCACAATAAATATTGAAGATTCTTGCATTGTTTGGCATCGTGTTCCACGACCGAGCGCCCTAACCGGGCAACCCGGTCACCTCCGGCATGTCATCCCACATGCCACAACCCCGAGGAGGAACCGTGACCAACTCCAGGTCTCCGCTGCTCCGCGCCACGGTGCGCGCCGCCGCGGCCACCCTGCTGGGCGCCGCCCTGATCGTGCCGGCGACCGCGCAGGCCGCCCCGGTCGGCGGCACCGGCCCCGCGCTGAGCCCCGCCGCGGCCGAGACGCTCGCCGCCGAGCTGGGCTCGCCCGGCGCGTACCTCGACGACAGCGGCCGGATGGTCGTCACCGTCACCGACACCGCCGCCGCCGCGCAGGTCCGGGCGAAGGGCGGCGTGGCCAAGCTCGTCACCCGCAGCGCCGCGCAGCTGAACGCGGCCACCGCCGAGCTCGCCCGGCTGGCCCGCATCCCCGGCACGGCCTGGTCGACCGACCCGATCACCAACCAGGTCGTGGTGACCGCCGACGACACCGTCACGGGTGCGAAGCTGGCCAAGCTCAAGGCCGTCACCGACCGCCTCGGCGACGCCGTGCGGGTGGAGAAGGTCGCGGGCACGCTCAGCCCGACCATCGCCGGCGGCGAGGCCATCTACGGCGGCGGCTCGCGCTGCTCGCTCGGGTTCAACGTGCGCAACTCGGCCGGCCAGCAGTTCTTCCTCACCGCCGGGCACTGCACCAACCTGGCCGCGAGCTGGTACGCCAGCCCAAACAACCAGAACTTCCTGGGCACGCGCGTCGGATCCAGCTTCCCCGGCAACGACTACGGCATCGTGCGTTACGACAGCTCGATCGCGCGGCCGGGCTCGGTGTACCTGTACAACGGCTCCTACCAGGACATCACCAGCGCGGCCACCCCGGCGATCAACCAGCTGGTGTACCGCAGCGGCAGCACCACCGGCGTGCGTAGCGGCCGGGTGCTCGGCCTCAACGCCACCGTCAACTACGCGCAGGGCAGCGTGTCCGGCCTCATCCGCACCAGCGTGTGCGCCCAGGGCGGGGACAGCGGCGGGTCCCTCTACGCGGGTACTGTCGCCTACGGTCTCACCTCCGGCGGCAGCGGCAACTGCACCACCGGCGGCCAGACCTACTTCCAGCCCGTCGTCGAGCCGCTGTCGGTGTACGGCGTCAGCGTCTACTGAGCCATCCTCCACATGAGGCGGCCGCCGGGGGTCCCGCCCGGCGGCCGCCGCCATTTCCGTAGTGGCTCTCAGCGGCTGGACTTGTAGACCTCCTGCACCGCGGTGAGCAGCTGGTCGCGCTGCGGCTGCACGGCCAGGTCCAGCTCGCGGGCGAACGGCAGCACCGCCCCGTCCGGCCGGGTCACCCGCCTGGGCGGCACCGCCAGCCGCATCTCCTCCGCCGCGACGGCCAGGATCTCCGCGCCGATGCCGCACATGCGGTTCGAGTCGTCGACGACGACCAGCCGCCCGGTCTTGTTCACCGACGCCGCCAGCCCGGCCCAGTCGAACGGGTAGAGCGTGCGCGGGTCGAACACCTCGACCGAGATCTGGTCGGACAGCTGCTCGGCGACGTCCAGCGCCGCCTGCACCAGGTGCCCGACCGCGACCACGGTCACGTCGGCGCCCTCCCGGTGCACCCGGCCGACGCCCAGCGGCACCGGGCCGAGCGCGTCCATGTCGACGTCGGCGCGTACCCCCAGCGAACCGGCCGGGGCGAACAGCACCACCGGGTCGTCGTCACGGATCGCGGTCAGGAACAGCCCGTACGCGTCCTCGGGCGTGGCCGGCACCACCGTCTTCACCCCGACGTGCGCGAACAGCCCGTACGGGTGGTCGGAGTGCTGCCCCGCCCAGCCGCTGCGCGAACCCGAGCCGGGCACGAAGTACGTCACCGGCACCTTCGCCTGCCCGCCGGTCATCAGCGAGAACTTGTGCGCCTGGTTGGCGATCTGCTCGAACACCAGGAACAGCAGCGACGGGATCTGGAACTCGATGACCGGGCGCAGCCCGGCCAGCGCCGCCCCGGTGGCGAAGCTGGTGAACGCCTGCTCGGACAGGGGCGTGTCGACCACCCGCTGCGGGCCGTGCTTGGCCAGCAGGCCGGTCGTGACGTTGTTGACACCCACCCCGATGTCCTCGCCGAGCACGCACACGCGCTCGTCCCGGGCCATCTCGTCGGCCAGCGCCCGCTGCAGGGCCTTCAGGTAGGACAGCCGCGCCATCAGCGCACCCCCTCGAACAGTCCGATCCCGTTGCGCCCCCGCAGGCCGGTGGCGTAGAGGTGGTCGAGCGCGCCGGCCGGGTCGGGCGCCGGGCTGTCCAGCGCGAACGCGACCGCCTCGGTCAGCACCGCCTCGACCTCCGCGTCGATCGCGGCGCGGGCGCCCTCGGGCAGCCGCGCGCCCTGCACGTCGAGCGGGTCGCGGGAGCGGCCCGCGGCCACCTCCTCGTCGGCGCGGTAGCGCACCCGGGCCTTGTGCTCCCAGGTGTGGTGCGCGTCGAAGCGATACGCCGTGCACTCCAGGAAGCTGGGGCCGCCGCCCGCCCGGCCGCGTGCGACGGCCTCGGCGGCGGCGTCGCGTACCGCGCGGGCGTCGGCGCCGTCGACGGTGACCGCGGGCATGCCGAACGCCGCCGCGCGGGCGGTGATCGACCCGGCCACGCCCTGCTCGATGGTCAGGGTGGTGGCGTAGCCGTTGTTCTCGCAGACGAACAGCACCGGCAGCCGCCACAGCGCGGCCAGGTTGAACGTCTCCAGCAGCACGCCCTGATTGACCGCGCCGTCGCCGAAGAAGCTCACCGCGACCCGGTCGCTGCCCTCCTTGACCGCGGCCCAGGCGGCGCCGGTGGCGATGGCCCCGCCCGCGCCGACGATGCCGTTGGCGCCGTAGATGCCCTTGCTGAAGTCCGCGGCGTGCATCGAGCCGCCCCGGCCCTTGTTCAGGCCGGTCGAGCGGCCGGTCAGCTCGGCCAGCATGCGCACCGGGTCGGATCCCTTGGCCAGCACGTGCCCGTGCCCGCGGTGGGTGCTGGTGATGACGTCGTCGTCGCGCAGCGCCGCGCAGACGCCCGCCGCGATCGCCTCCTGCCCGATGTACGGGTGGATGCCGCCGACGATCTCGCCGCTGTGCACCAGCTCGATCGCGCGCTCCTCGAACCGGCGGATCAGCCGCATGGTCCGGTAGAGGTCCTCATCCGTGCTCATTAGCCCTCCTCGGTGCGCCACCCAAGCGATCTTGTGCACTTCGTGTCGCTGGGACAGCACGAAGTGCACAAGATCTACCGCCGCGCTGTGTGGTCCGCTCGCTCACGCCGCCCGCGCCTCCAGCACGCCGGGCCGAGCCCCGACGACCTCGAACCCGGCCTTGCCCAGCAACTCGCGGTATTCCTGCTCGGTGCGGTCGCGGCCCTCCAAGGTGACCAGCATCAGCAGGTCGACCAGACCGGCCGCGGAGCGGCCCGCCGCCGGGACGGTCTCCGGCAGCAGCTCCTCCAGCACGATTACCCGCCCATGCGGCGGCACGACCGCGTGCACCTGCCGCAGGATCGCCAACGCATTGTCGTCGTTCCAGTTGTGCAGCACCCGGGCCAGCACGTACGCGTCGCCGCCCGCGGGCACCCCGTCGAAGAAGCTGCCCGCCACGCAGGCCGAGCGCTCGGCCAGGCCCGCCTCGGCCAGCCGCAGGCGCGCCGCCTCGGCCGCGTCGGGCAGCTCCAGCAGCACCCCGCGCAGCGCCGGGTGGCGCGTCAGCACGTCGATGAGCAGGCTGCCATTGCCGCCGCCGACGTCCACCACGGTGTCCGCCCAGGTCAGGTCACATCCGGCCAGCCCGTCCGGCGGGCGCTGGTCGCCCATGGACTCGTTGAACACCGCCGCCGCGGTGGGGTTGTCGTCGAGGTAGTCGTAGAACGGGCGGCCGTACACCGCCTCGAACGCGGGGCGGCCGGTACGCACCGTATGCACGATCTCGGCGAACGAGCGGAACACCTCGTCGCCCTGCATCAACGCGTTGAGCCGCACCGAGCCCGGCACATCGGCGCGTAGCAGCTCGGTGGTGGCGGTGAGGCCGAACGTGTCCGGCTCCGGCTCGGTGAACAGGCCCATGAGGGCCAGCGCGCGCAGCAGCCGGCGCAGCGCGGCGGCGTCGGCCCCGCAGTCGTGGGCGAGCTGCCCGACGTGCACCGGGCCGGCTGCCATGAGGTCCGGCACGCCCAGCTTCACCAGCGCGTACACCCCCTGGGCGACCCACGTGCCGGAGAGGATGCCGAGCAGTTTGCGGCGGGCGAGGGATTCGTTCATGCAGGGCTCCGTGCCGTGTCGTCGATGTGCCGCGCCGCGGCTCACTTTCGGCGGTCGCCGTAAGTGAGCCGCGGCCGAAAAAAAGAGAGGTCAGCACGCCTTGATCGCGTCGTGGATGCCCGTCCACAGCCGCTGCCGGGCGGCCAGCGCCGCGTTCACCGTCTGCGCCGCCTCCGCCCACCGCTCGTCGGCGTCGCCGCACAGGTCGGTGACCATCTGCATGGCCATCGGGGTGTGCTCCTCGCCGTCGACCTCGATGTGCCGGGCCAGGTAGTCCACGAACGTGTCGAGCTTGCCGCCCTCCTGGTTCACCTTGATGACCTGCTGGAACATGTCCGGGATCAGGTCCTCGCGGCCGAACGCGAACGAGGCGGCCTGGCAGTGCACCGGCAGCGTGTCGATGAAACGGAACGTGGTCCGCACGAACTCCGCCGAGACCGGGTTGACCTTGGCCTCGACCAGCGCCGACTCGACGGTGCTGCCGGTCCGGAGCAGGTCGATGAAGGTGTTGATCACCGTGGTGTCTGCGCCGGCCTCGTCCATGCCCTTGACGTACAGCTCGAAGTGGCTGATGAAGCCGCCCTGCAGCTCGTCGCTCTCCTCGACCAGCACGATGTCGTTGATCAGGCGGCGGCTGCCGGTCGGGCCGCTCGGGATCCATGGCACGCTGACGCTGGTCAGGCTGCGCTGCAGCGACTTGAGCAGCGACATGAAGTCCCACACCGCGAAGACGTGGTGCTCCATGAACGTGACGATGGCCTGGTGGCTGTCCAGCGCGGCGTAGATCGGGTGGGTGATGACGGCGGTGCGGGCGTCGCTGACGGCGTCCTCAAGCCTGGTGATGCCCGGGTGAGTCTGGCCCCAGTCGTATCGCGACATGCGTTCCTCCTAGTGATGCGGTGATGGGTCAGCGGCTGGCTGAGGTCCAGAGGACGGGGCAGTAGTCCGGGTCGGCGTAGTCCGGACGGCCGTCGGGGGTCTTGCGCACCAGCTCGTCGTGGTTGTAGCCGACGACGGTGCCGTCGCTGAGCGCGTACGGCCGGTAGGTGTTCTCGCCGTCCTGCAGGTGCAGGGAGATCGCGCGGCGCGGGCGGTCGCTGCGGTTGGCGCCGCTGCCGTGGTAGGTCCGGCAGTGGTGGAAGCTCATGTGCCCCTTGGGGATGATCATCGGCACCTTGCGCACCGTCTGGCCGTTGAACTCCGCGTTGCGGGCCAGCAGGACCTCCAGGTCCTCCTTGTCCCGCTCGGCGAAGTGCTTGGCGGTGGTGTCGTTGTTGCCGGTCTCCCGCCACAGGTGGCTGCCGTCGACCATGGTGATGGTGCCCATCTCCTCATCGCAGTCGTGGAAGGGGATGAACGCGGTGAGCATGCGCTCGGAGGTCGACGACGCCCAGTAGTGCCGGTCGAAGTGCCACGGCACCACGTTGGTCGGCTCCTCCGGGCGCGGCGGCTTGTAGATCAGCGTGGACTGGAAGATGCGGATCTCGTCGGCCTGCGCCAGCCGCGCCGCGACCGCGCCGATCAGCGGCTTGCGCAGCAGCTTGGCGAGGCCGTCGTGCTCGTAGTGCACGTAGTCGTTGTGCCGCTGCACCGCCCCGTGCGAGGGCTCCCAGTAGGCCAGGCGGCGCGGGCGCAGCGGCAGCGAGCGGCTGCGCTCCCCGGCGTAGAAGCGCTCGCTCGCGTCGACCAGCTCGTCGACCTCGGCATCGCTGAACAGCTTCTTCGTCAGGTACCAGCCGTGCGCGGCGTAGAACGCGACGTCCTCGTCGGACGGGAGCAGCTCGCGCTCCTCGTCGGTCAGATTGAACTGCTCAGCCATGGGTCTCGCTCCTCATATCGGGGTGGTGGTGGAGGCTGTGGTGCACGGGGGTGTCCCGGGTCTCAGGCGGCGGCCAGGCCGGCGGGCCGGGGGGCGGCTTCGGCGGCCGCGTCGGCGGGCCGGGCCAGCTCACGCTCCTTGGCCTCGTACAGCGCCTTGATGTTGCTGCTGCCGAAGGTCAGCGCGCCGTGCCGCTCGATCAGCTCCAGGAACAGCGTCCGGCGCACGTGCATGGACTGCGTGAAGATCTGGTACAGCTGGCCGTAGTGGTCGGTGTCGACCAGCACGCCGAGGCTGCGCAGCTCGGCGATGGGCAGGTCGACGCTGCCCAGCCGCTGCTCCAGCGCGTCGAAGTAGGCCTGCGGCGTGCTCAGGAAGCCCACTCCCTTCTCGGCGAAGGTGCGCACGGCGGTGACGATGTCGTCGGTGCGGAACGCCACGTGCTGCACCCCGGCGCCGGCGTGCCAGGAGAGGAAGTCGTCGATCTGGCCCGGCTTACGCGACAGGTCCGGCTCGATCAGGGTGAACGTCACCTGCCGGGACTGGCTCTGCACCACCTTGGAGTCCATGCCCTGGCCGCCGACCTCGATGTACTCCTCGAAGATCTCCGCGAAGCCGAAGACGTCCTGGTAGTAGCGCGAGGTGGCGCCCAGCTCCCCGGCGGGCACGCAGATCGCGCAGTGGTCGATGACCCGCAGCAGGTCGGCGTCGAACGACTGCTCCGGCAGGGTCATCTCGAACGTCCCGGGGAGGAACTCCCACGGGTTGCCGTGCCGCTCCACCAGGCGGTGGGTGACGTCGCCGAAGCCGGACACGCTCGCGGTGACGACCCGCCCGTCGGCGTTCTCGTGCACCTGCGGCCCGGCCAGCGCGGCAGCCCCGCGGGACACCACCGATTCGTAGAGCCCGGCCGCGTCGTCGGTCTGGAACGCGATGATCGCCACGCCGTCGCCGTGCCGGCCGACATACTGCGTCGCCGGATGCTCCGGCACCAGGCCGGAGGTCAGCACGATGCGGATGTCGCCGTGCTGCAGCAGCAGTGAGCGCTGCCCGGTCAGACCGGTCTGCGGACCACCCTGCCCGCAGACCCGGAAGCCGAACGCGGTGCACAGATAGTAGGCCGTCTGCCGGGCGTCACCGACGTAGAACTCCAGGTGGTCGATGCCGAGAATGTTCATTCCTACCTACCCCTTGGCGGTCGCTGTCCTGTGTCGCACGTATTGCCAGGACTCGATCCCGCCAGGTGGGGCGCGGAACGGGTCCACGGATCGGGGTTCGCCCCGGCGTGTTTTCACGCACGCCGAATGAACCCCCGATGATCCGATTGGCCGTCGTGCCCCTGTGACGTCCCTCGTCACGGCCGTCCCACCGGAGCCGACTGCTCCGGCGGAAGGCCGTCATCTGTCACGCTAGCGGGTTGTGCAGACGTCTCTCAATACCTATCCAGGCAAATATTTAACTGAGACAGTATGTTGTCTGATGCAAACTTTCCGGCGAGGTCTCACTCGGCAAAACGGCTGAGTCTGGTGGTGGGCCGACCCAGGACAAGGCTCACATTGTGGCCGCCGAATCCGAATGAATTGGACAGCGCGAAATCGATCGGATTTTGCCGAGCCTTACCGCGAATATGGTCGAGATCGCACGCCGGATCGGGCTCGTCCAGGTTGACCGTGGGCGGCAGCAGGCCGTGGCCGACCGCCAGCGCCGTGGCGGCCGCCTCGATCACCCCGGAGGCGCCGAGCATGTGCCCGGTGACCCCCTTGTTCGAGCTGACCGCCGGCATGGCCCCGGCGAACACCCGGCCGATCGCCGTCGACTCCGCCACGTCGCCCATCTTCGTGCTGGTCGCGTGGGCGTTCAGGTAGCCGATGTCGGCCGGGCCGAGCCCCGCGTCCGCCAGCGCCCGGCGCATGCTCTCGGCCTGCGCGTCGCCGTCGGGGCGGGGCGTCGTCGGATGGTGGGCGTCCGTGGTCGCCCCCCAGCCGTGCAGCGTGGCGTACGCCGCGCGCCCCCGCGCGTCCGCGTCCGCAGCCCGCTCCAGCACGAACACGCCCGCGCCCTCGGCCAGCACGAGGCCGTTGCGGCGCTTGTCGAACGGCCGGCTCGCCGAGGTCGGGTCCTTGGCCCAGCCTCGAGCCAGCGCCCGCGTGTTGTGGAAGGTGTCGGCCAGGGTGGGGAACAGGGGCGCCTCCCCGCAGCCCACCAGCACCACGTCGGCCTCGTTGTTACGCAGGATGCGCATGCCCTCGGCGATCGACTGCGCCCCGGCGGCGCACGCGGTGCCGATCGACGAGCTGTAGCCGCGCAGGTCGTACTTGATGGCGATGCGGGCGGTGGCCATGTTCGGCAGCATGCCCGGCAGCAGGTACGGGCTCACCCCGAAGCGGCCCTGCTGGGTGCGGGTCACCACCTGCGACTCCAGCGTGGCCAGGCCGCCGGTGCCGGACACCACGGTGGCCGCCCGGTAGGGGTCCACGTCCCGCCCGACGACCAGGTCCGCGTCGGCCATCGCCTGCTCCGCGGCGACCAGCGCGTGCACGATGTACCGGTCGAGCGTGCGCGACTCCGGGCCGGGCAGCACGTCGGCCGCGTCGATGTCCGGGCCCTTGCCCATCACCTCCAGGGACCCCTGCGCGGGATGCCCCTCGGGTGTGGCGACGATCCCGGAGCGCCCGCCGCACAGCGCGTCGAAGATCTGGTCGAGTTCCTGCCCGACCGGGGTGACCAGGCCGATGCCCGTGACGACGATGTCAGGGCGGCTGCTGTTCGTCACGCGGCACCTGCCAGCGCCCGCTCGCGCAGCACCAGCTTGCGCACCTTGCCGGTCGCGCCGGTGGGGATGTCCTCGTCGTGCACCGCGTTGATCGCGCGCAGCGTCGGCGCGGCGTGCTCGCCCAGCGCCGCCACCACGGCCGCCCGCCGGTCCGCCGCCGCGTCGGCCTCGGGACGCAGCAGGAGCAGCACGTCGGTGACCACGATGCCGTTCTCGCGGACCGCGACCACGGTGCAGTCGAGCACGTCCGGGCAGGAGGCGAGGATCTTCTCCTCGGTGAGCGACGTGTGCAGCCAGTGCCCGCCGTCCAGCACGACGGAGTCCACCGCGCGGTCCACGTGGTAGTAGTAGCCGTCCTCGTCGTAGTACACGAGGTCGCCGGTGAGGTAGTAGCCGCGCTGGCGAGTGCGGAACGTGGTCACCGAGTCGTTCCAGTAGCCCAGCGTCACCGTGGGCGACTTCAGGCCGAGGTGGCCCACCGTGCCCGGCCCCACCGGCTCGCCCTCGTCGTCGAGCACCGCGACGTCGGCGAACACGTGCGGGCGGCCGATGCAGCGGTCGTAGCGGTCGGTGTCCAGCCGGTGGGTGATGTGGAAGGCCGAGTGGCCCATCTCGGTGGAGCCGATGCCGTCGATGAACATCGAGCCTTTCACCCGGGTCACCCCCTCGCGGGTGACGGTGTTGCGGCTGCCCACGTTCACCAGCGGCCGGATGTGCGCCTCGTGCGCGCAGTCGCCGGTGTTGAACCAGATCGCCACCGAGTCGATGTCGCGCTTGGTCAGGTCGTGGCGGGCCATGTCGGCCCAGGTGACCGCGAAGCCGAAGACGCCGGTCGGCTTGTAGCGCTCGATCGCGTCGAGCACGTAGTCGCCCCGCTGGGAGGACAGGAACACCAGCTCGGCCCGGTTGCACAGGGCCTGGTTGATGGACAGGATGCCGGCCGTGTGGGCGGCGGGCAGCGCGCACACCACGCGCTCGGTGCCCTGCGCGCGCGGGCCGGACAGGCGGATCTTGCGGGTCGCCGCGAACAGCGTGGTGTGCGAATGCACGATCGCCTTCGGCAGGCCGGTGGTGCCCGAGGAGTGCGTGATCGAGATCGGGTCGTCCGGGTGGTGCCGGTACGCCGCGGGCGCCTGGGCCGGGTCGGCGGTGCCCATCTCCGACACGTCACCCAGCAGGCGCGAGCCGAAGTCGCGGCCCTCCAGCAGCGCGGCGTGCTTCGCGTCGGTCAGCACGCCCACGGCGCGCAGGCGGCGGATGTACTCGGCCGCGATCTCGCCGCTGAGGTTGCCGTTGAGCAGCGCCGGGATGGCACCGAGCCGGTTGAGGGCGAGGAAGCTCAGCACCACGTCGGCCGACGTGGTGGTGTAGACGGCCACCGGGTCGCGCCAGCCGATGCCGCGCTGGTGCAGCCACGCGGCGCGGGCGGCGACCCGCTCGTCGAGCTGCCCCAGCGTCAGCGGCTCCCAGGCCGGGTGCCCGTCGACGTCGACGTCGAAGGTCAGCCCCGGCCCGGCCGGGTCGGCGCCGTGCGCCAGCAACCGGGTGATGACGTTCCCGGCGCCGAGGTCGGCGTCGGCGGCGAGGATCGCCCGCAGGTTGGTGCTGGACATCGCTGCACTCCCTCTACTCGGTTATGTCGCTGCTTCGTACGAGCACGGCCAGCGCGCGGTCGCGCCCGCCGTCGTCGGTGGCCTGCTCGGCCACGATGACCAGGGCCTCGTCGGCGTCGCCGTCGCGGATCAGCAGCGACGCCGCCGCCAGCCCCTCGGCCAGGGACTCCGGCACGGGATCGGCCCCGCCGTCCGGGCTCAGCGAGACCACCGGCCCGCCCAGCTCCCACCGCGCCGCCACATAGCCGGCCACCGCGTTGGGCACGGCCTGGAAGAACAGCAGCGGGCCGAGCCGCTGCCCGGCGGCGACCGCGCGGGCCACCGCCGCGGCGGTCGTCGCGTCGCCGGAGCAGGACGAGATGATCACCGCGGTACGCGCGCCGCGGGCCGGGTCGGCGGGCGGCTGCCCGTACGCGGCGGTCAGGCAGCGGCGGGCGACCTCGGCGACGAGCGGGCTGAACGAGGACAGCACGAAGCCGGCCAGCTGCGGCGGCTCGGTGTCGGCGGGGGACTCCGGCCAGCTCGCGCGGGCGAGCTCGACGAGGCCGGGCACCCCGTGGGTGGGGGAGATGGTCTGGCTGCTCATACGCCGATCACCAGGGCGGTGTTGGCGCCGCCGAAGGCGGCGTTGAGGCTCAGCGCGTACGCCGGGCGCGCCTCCAGCGGCTCGCCCGTGATCAGCCGCAGCTCGCAGCCGGGGTCGGGTTCGAGGAAGCCCGCGTTCACCGGGAGCAGCCCGGCGCGCATGGCCAGCACCGTGGTCACCAGCTCCAGCAGCGGCGACGCCTCCAGCGCCTGCCCGTGCAGCGACTTGGTGGAGCTGATCGGCACCCGCGCGGCGTGCCCGCCCAGGGCCCGGTGCAGCGCGGCGGCCTCACCGGCGTCGCTCTGCGCCGAGCCGGAGCCGTGCGCGTTCACGTAGCCGATCTCGGCCGGGGCGAACCCGGCCCGGTCCAGCGCGGCGCCGATGGCGCGGGCCAGCCCGGCGCCGTCCGGCCGCGGCTGCACCACGTGGTAGCCGTCGCCCGCTCGGCCCCAGCCGTGCACCGCGGCCAGCACCTGCGCCTTGCGCGCCCGCGCGGCGCGGTCGGATTCCAGCACCACCGCGGCGACGCCGTCACCGAGCAGCAGCCCCTTGCGCCCGGCGCTGAACGGCCGAACCGCACCGTCGGCGGCCAGCGCCCGGCCCGCGTCGAACAGCGCGAACTGATCCGGATCGACCAGGTAACCGGCGGCCACGACCAGCCGCTCCGCGTCACCAGCGGTGATCATCGCGGCCGCGTCGGCGACCGCGGTGCTCGCCGCGACGCAGGCGCTCGTGTATGTGCGCGGCCGCCCTGCCAAACCGGCCTTCGCTGCGACCATCGCGGCGAACGCACCCGCTCCGGGCGCCGTCTGCCACACGGCGTCGTCCGGAGCGCGTCGCATCGCGGGCACGCGCAGCGATGCCGCCCCATCCGGCGTGGCCGCCGAGCCCGTGGCACCGCGGTCGCTCAGCGGGACGGACACCGCCGCACCCGTGGCGCCAGGATTGCCCGGCATGGCCGCCGCGCCGGTGGAACCGCGCCCGTCCGGCGTCGCGGCACCCGCCGCGCGGGGCCGGGAGCCGTCGGGGTCGCCGTGCACGGCCAGCAGCAGGCGGGTCGCGGCGCGGTCGGCGGTGGACAGCCCGGCCTGTGTGCAGGCCTCGTCCACCACCGACAGCAGCTCGTCGAGCAGCGAGGGGTCGCCGGGCAGCAGCGCGCCGACCCGGACCCGGCGGGCCGCGACGTCGAAGCGGGTGACCGGCGCGAACGCCGGCCGCCCCGCCAGGACGCCGTCGAGCAGGGCCTGGTTTCCCCGGCCGTACGCGCTGACCGCCGACAGCCCGGTGAGCACGACCTGTGGCCGGTCGTGCCGCCGGGTCGCCGCGGCCGGGCGCGCTTCAGTCACCGGCCCGCTCCGCGAGCGCCTCGCCCAGCACGACGACCGCGCCGTCCACCGAGGTCATCCGCATCAGCAGGTCGTCGTCCAGGTCGAGCACCACGCCGTAGCGCTGCTCGACCTGGTGGATCAGCCACGCCAGTTCCAGGGAGTCGATGCGGTCGCGCACCTGCTCCGGCGTGCGCTCGCCGTACGTGGCGAGCATGCTCACCACGTCGTCCCGGCCGGGCGCGGAGCGGGTCGTCACTAGGCGCTCGCCAGCTCGGCGCGCTGCGCGACGGCCTCGGCGAACTCGCCGACGGTCATCGCCGCCATCTGCTCGGACTCCTCGTCGGTGAAGGTCACGCCGTAGGCGTCCTCGACCCGCACCGCGAGCTCGGCGACGGCCAGCGACTCCAGGTCCACCCCGGCGGAGCCGAGCGGGGTGTCGGCGTCGACGTCGTCGATCGGGTAGTTCATCGCCGCGATCGCGTCGATCACGAACTGGCGCACCTCGGCACTCATAGCGGATTCCTTCCATGGTTGACGGCCCGGCGGGCCCGGATCGGCTGCGGTCGGGAGACTTGGCGGACACGGCGCAGGGCCGTTCCGGGGCTCATGGGGCCGGCTTCGGCTCCGCCGTGCGGAGCACCGCGTGGTCGCGGACCAGCTTGCCGGTCGCGGTGCGGGGCAGCTGCTCGACGATGTGCAGCACGCGCGGCCGCTTGTACGGGGCCAGCCGCACGGCCAGCTCACCCTCCAGCGCCGCCGCCGCGCCGGGGTCGGGCACCACCGCGAAGGCTTCGATGCCGCCGTCGTAGACGACCACCGCCCCCTCCACGCCCGGCAGCGCGGCCAGGGTGTGCTCCACCTCGGTCAGGTCGACCTTGAGGCCGCCCACCGACACCTGCGAGTCGAGCCGGCCGAGCACGGTCATCAGCCCGGTCGCCGGGTCCACCCGGCCCGCATCCTTGGTGTGCAGCCAGCCGTCGACCCAGCGGGTCGGGTCGGACAGCCCGATGTACGGGCTCGCGGGCGTCGCCACGAGCAGCTCGCCGTCCTGCTCCCGCACGGTGATGCCCGGGGCGGGCATGAGCGAGGGACGGTGCTCGCCGAACAGGTCGGTGGCGATGACCCCGACCTCGGTCATGCCGTACATGTTGCCCAGCGTGATGCCGTAGCGGTCGGTGAAGCGCTGCGCCACCTCGGCCCGCACCAGCTCGCCGCCGGTGGTCATCCGCTTGAGCTGGGCCAGCTTCGGCGGGTTCGGGTTGGACGCGAGCAGCTCGGTGTGGAACGGCACGCCGAGCAGCGTGGTCGGCGCGTCGCCCGCCTCGACCGCGCGCAGGATCGCGTCCACGGTGAGCCGCTCCGGCAGCACCAGCTCGGTGCCCGCGTGCAGGCAGTAGAGCAGGCCGCCGACCAGGCCGAGCACGTGCACGACCGAGGCCAGCAGCACCACCCGCTCGCCGGGCAGTGGCACGCCGTCGATCCGGGTGTACCGGTCGACCTCGGCGACGAGCTGCTCGGCGGTCCGCGCGATGACCTTGGACGGGCCGGTGGAGCCGGAACTGAGCTGCACCACGGCGTGCCCGGTCTCGGCGGGACGGCCGTCCCGGGCCTCGGGCACGTCGGTGACGTCGTAGAACGCGCGCAGCCCGCCGGGCAGGGCACCCGTGAAGCCCACCAGCACCTGCGGCTGGAGCCGCTCCAGGGCACGGTCGGTCTCGTACGCGGTGAGCCGGTGGTCCAGCAGCGCGACCTGCGCGCCGATCCGCCACGCGGCGAGCAGGTTGGCCGCGTACGCCGGCGAGGGCGGCAGCCGCAGCGCGACCGAGCCGCCCCGGGCCAGGCCCAGCCCGCGCAGGGCGGTCTCGCGCTCGGCGACGGCGGCGCGCAGCGCGGCCCGGGTCACGGGGGATCCGAAGTGGAGGCACACCTCGCGGTCGTCGCCGCGCAGCAGGTGCTCGTCGACCCAGTCGGAGGTGGCTGCCAGGGGCGCGCCGGTTGCCCAACCTGTGTTGCTCATGATCTGCTCCGCCAGTTGCTCGCGCAGAAGGTGCTCGCGCAGAAGGGTGCTGGGAACCCGATCCGTGCGCCCCCGACGGACCCGGTGAATCCGGAGCCTAACAAGCCGATCGAAGCAGTTGCAATGTTCGCTTTAAGTCTGTCGATACGTGAATGGAGGGGGTGATATTCGGGCTTTTCA
The DNA here is from genome assembly GCF_018326265.1 of Catellatospora sp. IY07-71. GTDB lineage: Bacteria > Actinomycetota > Actinomycetes > Mycobacteriales > Micromonosporaceae > Catellatospora. Next base: position 8,545,875 of record NZ_AP023360.1, on the reverse strand, counting down.
TGGCAGATGCGGGGCCCGCAATCCGGCATTTATGTCGCTCATGACGTATTCCATCCGAGCCAGCTCGGTGCGTTTCCGGACGGTCTCCAGCCGTGTGTTGTCGCGGTCCCGACTGACCAGTTCGGACACCGCCGTGTGCACCGCGGGCACCTCGATCCGGGTCAGCGCGTGCAGCGCCGCCTTCGGCGCCACCGGCCGCCGCCGGGCCAGCGTGCGCAGCCCCTGCCGGGCGTGCACGGTCCAGCCGCCGTCGGCGTAGCGCAGCGTCACCCGCGGGCCGAGCGCCGCCGCGCCCAGCCCGTACCCCTTGGGCAGCGGGGCCGTCCGATCGGCCGCGGGCGCGCGGGCCCCGGCGTCGTTCAGCTCGCGCCACACGCGGTGCCGGATCACCGGGGTCAGGGTGACCGCGAAGTACAGCAGCGAGGCCAGCAGCACCCCGTTGACCAGGCCCAGCCGCTCCACGACCAGACCCGCCAGCACGCCGCCGAGCGGGATGCCGGCCATCGCGACGGCCGTGATGATGCCGCCCGCGCGAGCCAGCATCGCCCCGGGCACCCGCTGGTAGATGACCGCGCCGATGGTCGGGTTGACCGAGCACATCACCATGCCGCTCAGGAACGTCACGATCACGATCACGGTGAGGTCGTCGCTGATCGCGAAGATGAGGAAGCGGGGCGCGCCGCCCACGAAGTAGCCGAAGACCAGCGCGCTGTAGCGCGGCAGGTACGGCGCGAGCGTCGCGAACACGACACTGCCCACGATCATGCCGATGGCGTACGCCGCCGCCACCGACCCCAGCGCCACCGGCGAGTGCAGCACGGTGAGCACCCACATCGGCACGAACACCACGGCGCTGGCCTGGTTGAACAGGTTGGTGAAGAACAGCATCCCGGTCACCGCCCGCAGCAGCGGCTCGTTCCGGAAGTAGGTGAACCCGCCCCGCAGCGCGGTCAGGTACGGCTCGTGCGGCGGGGCCGCCCCGGCCGCGCCCTCCCTGCGCGACGCCGGGTCCGGGATGAAGAACACCACCAGCACCGCGGCGATCAGGAAGGTGAGCGCGTCGAACCAGATCGCGCCGACCGCGCCGAACGCCGCGATGGCGACCCCGCCCACCGACGCGCCGATCAGGCCGGACGTGCGCAGCACGCCCTCGCGGGCGGCCGACACCCGGCCGAAGTCCGTCTTCGCCGCGTCCATCAGCGGCTTGAGCAGGTTGTTCTTCGACCGGTCCGCCTGCGCCCGCAGCACCCCGGCCAGCGTGGACAGCACGATCAGCACGCCGAAGCCGAGCTGGCCGGTCAGCGCGATCGCGCCCATCACCACCGCGCTCGCCCCGTCGGACAGGATCGACGTGGTACGCGAGCCGATCCGGTCCTGCAGCGGCGCGGCGAGCACCCCGCTCAGCACGTAGACCAGCGTCTCCGCCCCGGCGACCACGCCGACCTTGACCGGGCTGCCCGTGGTGACCAGCACCAGCCAGGGGATGGCCAGGAACGACATCCGGCCGCCGATGACGGAGATCGCCTCCGCGGCGACCAGACCCGGGATGGCGGCCCGGCGGCGCCAGGGCGACTTCGGCGTCGCGACGGACAAGGCGGCTCCTCCTCATGCGGCCCCGACATTTGTACCAGCAGGGAACCTCCCGCATCGAAGCATCCAGCGGTATCGCCCCGTCGCGCTATGGACACGCCAGGTCGCCGTCGATACGGTGACCTTCGATCCGCGGGGTGCGGCCGCGGTCCGACCGGGGAAGGCGGTTCGCTCGATGCGGTTGCTCATGGTGGGTGCGGACCTGCCCGCTTTGGCCGCCGCAGCCTCCGATGTGGAGGTGACGGTGCTGCTGGGCGCGACCACCCGCGACGGCGGCCTGCCGCTGCCGGACGGGGTGCGCACCGTCTTCGTCGACGACCACAAGAGCATCGACGCCGCCGTGAACGGCCTGCTGCGGGCCGGCTTCGGCCCCGGCTCCTTCGACGCGGTGTACGCCTACGACGACCCTGCGCTGATGACCGCCGCGATGCTGGCCGGGCTGCTCGGCGCGCGCGGCCCGGCACCGCAGACGGTCGCCCGGTTCCGGGACAAGTTCCTGCAGAAGCAGGCGGTGCGCGAGGCGGGGCTGCCGGTCACCGCCTGCACGCTGATCGACGACATCCGCGAGCTGCCGGACGGCTTCCGGCTGCCCTACGCGCGAGCGGTGGTCAAGCCGGTGGCGGGCATGGCCACCCAGTCGACCCATGTGGTGACCGGCGACGCGGAGCTGGCCCGGATCAGCGCGCAGTGCCGCGCGGCGGGCACCACCGCGCGCAACTTCGTGGTCGAGGAGTTCGTGACCGGCGAGGAGTGGTTCGCCGACGGCTACCTGTCCGAGGGGCAGCTGTGCTTCCTCAGCCTCGGCCGGTATGCCCAGCCCTGCCTGAGCGCCGTGCTGGACAAGGCGCCGGTGCAGACGTACCTGCTCGACCCGGTCGCCGACAAGGACGCCTACGAGCTGGCGTCGCCGCTGGTGAGCGCGGCGCTGGCGGCGCTGGGCCTGACCGACGGCGTGTTCCACATGGAGCTGTTCCAGCGGCCCGACGGCAGCCTGGTGTTCAGCGAGTGTGCCGCCCGGCGCGCGGGCGGCCCGATCCGCGACCAGATCCTGTGGAAGTTCGGCGTGGACCTGGCCGCCGACGGGGTACGCGCGCTGCTGGAGCCGGTCGGCCCGGCCCGCACGCAGATCCGCGACGGCGTCGTCGCCGCCACCTTCCTGCCGCTGCGGCCCGGGGTCGTGCTCGGCTTTCCAAGCGCCGCCGAGGTGCTCGCCCAGCCCGACGTGGTGCACGCCCGGCTCTTCGTGCCGAAGGGCATGCGCATCCAGGGCAACGCGGCCAACACGTTCGCCCGGATGGGCGAGATCGTGGTGCACACGGCCGACCTGGACACCGCCCGGCGGCGGCTCACCGAGCTGGCCGACTGGTTCACGGCGCACATCGAGGTGCTGCCGCTCGCGCCGACGCTGCGGGAGCTCTACACCGACCCCCGCAACGCGGACTTCGTACACGCCGCCACCGCGGCCGGCTGAGCAGGCCGCGGTCCGGTCGCACCGAGTCAGATCAGGAGAGGTCGATGCCGCTTCACCCGCAGGTCCAGGCGATGCGCACGCGCCGCGAGGCCAGCCGCACCCCGCAGCTCTACACGCTGTCGGTGGACGAGGCCCGCGCCGCCGACCTGGCCTCGATCCAGGCCTCCGGCGGCGACCTGGAGCACGTCGCCGAGGTGACCGACCGCGAGATCCCCGGGCCGGGCGGCCCGCTGCCGATCCGGATCTACCGGCCGGTCACCGGTGCGGAGCTGCCCGTGCTGGTGTACTTCTTCGGCGGCGGCTGGACCCTGGGCACCATCGACACCTCCGACGCGGTCTGCCGCAGCCTCGCCAACGCGACCGGCTGCCTGGTCGTATCGGCGGGCTACCGGCTGGCCCCGGAGCACCGCTTCCCGGCCGCCGTGCACGACTGCCACGCCGCCGTGCGCTGGGTCGCCGAGCACGCCGCCGAGCTGGGCGCCGACCCGGCCCGCATCGCCGTCGGCGGGGACAGCGCCGGGGGCAACCTGGCCGCCGCGGTGACCCTGCTCGCCCGCGCCGACGGCGACCTGCCGCTGGCCGGGCAGCTGCTGGTGTACCCGAACACGGACTACCACTCGCACACCGCGTCCATGCGCGACGGCACCGACCCGTACCTGTTCAACGCCACCTCGGTCGCCTGGTACTGGGCGAACTACCTGACCCGGCCGGAGGACGGGCTGGACCCGCTGGCCTCCCCGCTGCGCGCCGAGACGCTCACCGGCCTGCCCCCGGCCCTGGTCATCACCGCCGAGTACGACCCGCTACGCGACCAGGCCGAGGAGTACGCGCGCCGCCTCGGGCGCGAAGGCGTGCCGGTGACGCTCACCCGCTACGACGGGATGGTGCACGGCTTCTTCTGCATGGGCGGCGAGCTGGAAGCCGGCCGCCGCGCCCTGGCCCAGGCCGCCCAGCAGCTGCGCACCTGGTTCGCCGGCTGACCCGCGGGCGGCTCAGGCGTACACGCCCGCGAGCCACTCCTCCAGGGCCTTCTGCTCGGCGGCGGCGTCGGCGTCCGCGGCGAAGTGGTGCACCGCCACCCCCACCGGCGCGCCGAACGCGTTGCGGCCGAAGAAGCGGTACATCGCGCTGCCGGTGCGCAGGCCGACGAAGTTCGGGTGGAGGTAGTCCACGACCGCCTCGGTCTCCCCGAGCGGCAGCGCCACCTGGACGGTGTCGTCCTGGCCGGTCTGCGCGGTCAGGCCGAGCGCGGCGCGCAGCGTGGTGAAGCCGCCGGGCGAGTTCGACGCGGCGGGCGCGTCGGTGGACAGGTAGACCACCGGGCGGCGGCTGAAGTGGGCCAGGTACTGCCCGAGGGTGTGCAGGTAGAAGTCGGTGTGCTGGGCGGCGCCGTCGTACTGGTTCGCCCAGTCGTCGGTGAAGACGCCGCTGTGCACGTACCGGAACCGGGTCCGGCCGCCGTCGCGGCCCTCGACGGTGTGCTCGACCTGGTTGAACCAGCCGTCCTCGCCGTCGATCCGGGAGCACAGGTGGTGCGGCGGCTCCCACGCGGTGATGGTGCCGCCGAACGCGGCCGCCCCGCCGACCCGCGGCTCGAACTCCATCGGCCACAGCCAGCCGCCGTTGCCGGTGGTGACGGCGTCCCAGTACTCCTCCGGGGTGGTCGTCAGCTCGCCCTCGCGCACGATCTCGAAGTTCTTACCCATGGTCCTGCTCCTTGTCGGTATCCGCGCCGGACGGCACCGGATCTCGCCTCACCATTTCACCGACAATAAAAGTTGTCAAGGAGGGAAACCTCGTCGGTGTGTCCGGCGGTGCAGTTTCCCCGAAAGTGCACCCTCGATTCCGTCTCAAGCTGCACTTTCCCTGAAACTGTGGGCACGACCGGTCGCCCCGGGCGCGGAGGTCGCGGCCCGGGGCGTGGGGAGGCGGGTGGGGGTCAGGCGATCTGGTCGCGGAGGAGGGCGGCGAGGCGGCGTACGCCCTCCTCCAGGGTGTCCGGGTCGAGGCCGCTGCAGGACAGCCGCAGCGAGTGGGTGCCGCCGTCGGTGTAGAAGAAGCTCATCGGCGTCCACAGCACCCCGTGCCGGGAGGCGGAGACCTCCAGCAGCTTCTCGTCGGCGGCCACCGGCACGTCCAGCACGGCGAAGAAGCCGCCCGCGGGCACGTTCCAGCGGATGCCCGCCTCGTCGCGCCAGGGCGCGGGCAGGTGCCGGTCGAGCGCGTCCAGCAGGCGGCGCAGGTTGCGCCGGTAGAAGGCGATCTTCTCGACGTTGGCGGCCTTCAGGCTGCAACCCGACTCGACCAGCACCCCGCCCACCACCGCCTGCGCGATGGGGGAGGTGTTCACCGTGACCATGCTCTTGATCGTGGACAGCTCCTCGGCCAGCAGCGTGCGCCGTCCGGTGGCGTCGACCACGGTCTGGTCGGCGACCAGGAACCCGATGCGCGCGCCCGGGAACACCGACTTGGCGAACGAGCCGAGGTAGATCACCCGTCGGCGCTCGTCCAGCGACTTCAGCCGGGGCCGGGGGCGGTCGTCGAGCCCGAACAGGCCGTACGGGTCGTCCTCCAGGATCAGCAGGTCCTCGGCCTCGGCCACGTCCAGCAGCGCGTGCCGGGCGGGCAGATCCAGGCAGCGCCCCGACGGGTTCGAGAAGTCCGGCACCAGGTAGAGCGCACGGGCGCGGCGGCCCTGCGCGCGGACCGCGCGGGCGGCCTCGGCGACCCGCCGCGGGTCCAGGCCGTCCCCGTCCTCCGGCACCGGGACCACGTCGATGTTCAGCACCCGGGCGGCACCGGTGATGCCGACGTAGCAGGGCTCGGCGGCGAGCAGCACATCGTCCGGGGTGGCGCACAGGCCGCGCAGGGCCATGATCATGGCCTCCTGGCAGCCCGCGGTGACCGAGATCGCCTCGGCGGGCACCTCGATGCCCTCGTCGGTGGCGAGCATCCGGGCGATCAGGCCGTGGATCTGACCGTTGGTGCGGCCGTACTGCATCAGCGACCGGCGCACCTGCTCCTCGGTCTGTCCCTGCGCCCGCAGGTGTCCGGTGTAGAGGTCCAGGTAGCGGGTGATGTCGGCGGTGTCGTAGAAGCCTTCGTACGGCCGCCCGGCGGCCAGCGAGATCGCGTCGGGGTAGCGGCCGGCCACCTCGTTCAGGAAGTTCATCGAGGCGGCGACGGGGTCGCTCACCGAGGCGTGCATCGCCTCCTTGACCAGCTCCACCACTTCCGGCTCCCTCAGACGTCCGCGCGCTCGGGGGTGAGCACCGCGTCGCGGCCGATGTCGGCCAGCCGGGGGCGCCCGGCCAGCGCCATGGTGTGCGCCAGCTCCTCGCTGAGCAGCCGCAGCAGGTGTGCCACCCCGTCGGCGCCGTCCACCGCCAGGGCCCACAGCGCGGGCCGGCCGACCAGGACCGCGCTCGCGCCCAGGGCCAGTGCCACGAAGACGTCCCGGCCGTGGCGTACGCCGCCGTCCAGCAGCACCGGGCAGCGGCCCGCCACGGCCGCGACCACCTCGGGCAGCGCCCGCAGTGCGGGCACCGCGCCGTCGAGCTGCCGTCCGCCGTGGTTGGACACGATGATCGCGTCGACGCCGTGCTCGACGGCCCGGTCCGCGTCCTCGGCGGTGAGCACGCCCTTGAGCACCAGCGGCAGGTCGGTGAGGCTGCGCAGCCAGGCCAGGTCGGCCCAGGTGACGGTCGGGTCGAAGGTCTGCGCGGCGTGCGCGGCGATGGCGGAGGCGCCGGCGACCGGCTCGTGGGTGGTGGCCATCAGCGCGTCGTCGAGGTTGACGGCGCGGATCGCGGGGTCGACGGCGAAGCCGTTGCGCTGGTCGCGCAGGCGGCGGCCGATCCGCGGCGCGTCGACGGTGAGCACCAGCGCGCGGTAGCCGGCGTCCTGGGCGCGGCGGGCCAGGCCGGCCAGCGCGGAGCGGCGGCGCAGCCAGTACAGCTGGAGCCAGAGCGGTCCGGTCGCGGCCGCCGCGATCTCCTCCAGGCTGCGGCTGGCGAAGATGCTGACCACGAAGAGGGCCCCGGTCGCGCCCGCGCCCCGCGCGGTGGCGACCTCCCCGTCGGGGTGCGCCAGGCGGTGGTACGCCACCGGCGCGACGCCGAGCGGGGCTGCCAGCCTGCCGCCGAGCAGCTTGGTGGTGGTGTCGGTGACCGAGACGTCGACGAGCACGCGCGGGCGCAGCTGGGCGCGGTCGAACAGCCGGCGGTTGGCGTCGAGGGTGAGCTCGGCGCCGCTGCCGCCGTCGATGAAGTCCCAGACGTCCGCGGGCAGCCTCGGCTGGGCCAGAGCGCGGTAGTCGTCGGTGCGCAGGATCGGCAACGGACCTCCACACACTCGTCCCGTCCGCGCCCCACGCTAGAAGAGCTGATCGACGGGACGCAATACCTGGCGATCACTATGCAGTGATTGTCGTAAGAATGATTTAGATACCGTTTTCAATCGAAGGGGCCCTTGTTGTGTCGGCACGCCGACACTCATTGCCGTCTATTCGGACAGTTCAGAGCGCTTCGCCAACAGATCACCATTGAAAGGCTTCACTGCTGAGTCAACAATCGCTACAGTCGCTAACGCGAGCCGCTGGACCCCTTCGGTGACAAACCATGCAGTCATCGGAGGGTCGGGACGGCGCGTGCCCGTCAAGATCTGCGGAGGAGGTGTGATCATGGAGGTCGCCAAGGAGGTCGCCAAGCGCGAGGTTGCTCAGCGCGAGGTTGCCAAGCGCGAGGTTGCTCAGCGCGAGGTCGACGGCGTCGTCGCCTGATCATGAGGTGACAACCGGGGCGCGGCTGCGCCGCGTCCCGGTCCCGTTTCACCGCCGGGCCGGCCGGCCCGAACCCGTCACCACCACGCCCCCGGTGGACGTCGGGTCCGAGGCGAGGCCGCCCCACCCGGCGGACCCGGCTACGCTCGCCCCTCATGAGCAGGGCGGAGCGAGGGTCGGACGCGCTGACGCTGCTGCGCCGCGCCGAACACGTGCTCTTCGCGGCGCTGCTGGCGCTGGGCGCGGTCGAGGCGTGGGTGGACGGGCGGCACCGCCCGGCCGTCGTCGCGGCGGGCGTCGCGGTCGCCGGCTGGTACGCCGTGGGCATGGCGCTGTCGCGCCGCGCCGCCGGACCCCGGCTGGCGATGCTGTGGCTGGCCGTGCTCACCGCCGGCTGGGCCGCGCTGACCGCGCTCTCGCTGTCCTTCGTCTGGCTGGCGTTCGCGCTGTACCTGCTCACCATGCAACTGCTGCCGACCCGGCAGGCCCTGCCCTGGGTGGCCGCGCTCACCGCGGGCGCCGTCGCCGCGGGCGGCCTGCACCGCGGCGGCCTCGACTCCGGCACGGTGCTCGGCCCGGTCTTCGGCGCGGCCGTGGCCATCGTCATCACCGCGGTCTACCGCCGGCTGCGCCGCGAGAGCGAGGCACGGGCCGAGCTGGTCCGCGAGCTGACCGCGGCGCAGGAGCGGCTCGCCGCGACCGAGCGCCGCGAGGGCATCCTCGCCGAACGCGAGCGCCTGGCCCGCGAGATCCACGACACCGTGGCGCAGAACCTGTCCAGCGTGATCCTGCTGCTGCGCGCCGCGCGCGACGCGGCCGATCCGGGTCCCCGGCTGGAGGTCGCCGAGCAGGCGGCGCGCGGCGCGCTGGAGGACACCCGGCGGCTGGTCCGCGCGCTGGCCCCGGCCGAGCTCACCGGACGTTCGCTGCCCGAGGCGCTGGAGCGGGCCGTGGGCGACGTACGCCACTTCGGCGTCGACGCGCGGTTCGTGGTGGACGGCGAGGCCGGTGCGGTCCCGACCCCGATCGCGGTCGCGCTGCTGCGCGCGGCGCAGGGCGCGCTGGCCAACGTGCGTACCCACGCTCAGGCGGGCACGGTCGTGGTGACCCTGGCCTTCCAGCCCGATGCGGTACGCGTGGACGTCGTCGACGACGGCGTCGGCTTCGACCCGCTGCGCCCCGCGGCGGCGCCCTCGGCCGGCACCGGGCTCGGCCTGTCCGCGATGAGCGGCCGCCTCGCCGAGGTGGGCGGGGCGCTGGTGGTCGAGTCCGCCCCCGGCCGGGGCACCGCGGTGAGCGCCACCGCCCCGCTGCCCACGCCCCGGGAGGAGCCGTCGTGATCACCGTGCTCGTCGTCGACGACCATCCGATCGTGCGGGCCGGGCTGCGTGCCACGCTGGAGGCCGACCCCGGCCTGCGGGTGGTCGGCGAGGCCGCGAGCGGCGAGGAGGCGGTGCGGCTGGCCGCCGCGCACACGCCCGACGTCGTGCTGATGGACCTGCAGCTCGGCCCCGGCCTGGACGGCGCGCAGGCCACCGCCCGGGTACGCGAGCTGCCCCGGCCGCCCCGGGTGCTGGTGCTGACCACCTACGACAGTGACGCCGACATCCTGCGCGCGATCGAGGCGGGCGCCATCGGCTACCTGCTCAAGGACGCCGAACCGGCGGACCTGCTGCGGGCCCTGCGCGCGGCGGCCGCGGGGGAGACGGTCCTCGCGCCCTCGGTGGCCACCAGGCTCACCTCGCGCGAGCGCGCCCCCGGGGTCAGCCTCACCCCGCGCGAGGCGCAGGTGCTGCAACTGGTCGCGGGCGGCCACTCCAACTCGGCGATCGCCCGCCAGCTGTTCATCAGCGAGGCGACGGTCAAGTCGCACCTGGTGCAGGTCTTCGCCAAGCTCGGCGTGGACAACCGCACCGCGGCCACCGCCGAGGGCCGCCGCCGCGGCGTCATCCGCTGACCGGACTTCTCCCCGCCCGACCGGCAGCTTCCGGGTTGCCACCGCAACCCGGAAGCTGCCAGGGCCCGCCCACGGGTGCTCCTCGGCCGGTGCGCCCGGGATCGTGGCCGGATCGCAATCCGGCTGCCGTTGCCGGGGTGGCGCGGTGGCCCCACAGTGACGCCATGCGATGGACACGGGTGGCGATCGCACTGCTGCTGGCGGCGGGGCTCATGGGATGTGGCCGCTCCGGCGAGCGGGTGCCATGGGAGGTGACCGCGGTCGGCGACGGCGGTCCGGACCGGGTGCAGATCCAGGTGACGGGCGGCGACGCCGATGAGTTCTGGCTGGTCTCCGACGAGGGCCGCAACCTCGGCCGGGCCGAACGCGCACGCCCCATGACGCCATCGGTGTCGTCCTGTGCCGGGCAGCTGTGCTACCGCGTGGTGACGAGCCTGCTCCGGGTGGAGACGGGCGGCGACGCCGCAGGCTGGACCACGGCCTGGGAGATCGTCGGTGCCGACTACACGCAGCTCGCCGCGGATTACATGCCGCTGGGCGCCCCGGCGACGCACCTGTCGTCGACCTCGGTGGTGGTGCACGAGGTGGGCGGCGGGCGGCACGTCGTGTTCGTCGCGAACGGCCGCGACGGGCTGCTGCACCGCTCGGCCGACGGCCGCTGGCACCGGCTGGGCCTGCCCAAGGGGGGCGAGGGCTGGTACTTCGCGGAGCCGCCGCGGCTGGCCTCCGAGCCGCCCCCGGCCGACCCGTCCTGGGTGGTCGCGGGGCTGGTGACGGCGCTGCTGCTGGCCGCCGGGCTGATCCCGCTCGCGGTCCGCCGGTCCTGGCCCCCGCGCGCCGTCCGGCTCACCGCGGGCACGGCCGTCGGCGGCGGGCTGCTGTCGTACGCGGCCTGCCACGTGCCCGGCGCCGGCATGTTCCCGCCCGCCTTCTACGCGGTCATGCTCGTCACCGCGATCGTGGTGACCGGGCTCGTCGTGATCCTCAACGGCATCGCCCACCACACCGCCGCGCCGCGCTGACCCGCCGTTCGAGAGGCGGTCAGCGGCCGTGCGAGGTGCGCGAGCGCTGCACCAGGGCGTCGATGACGACGGCGGCCAGCAGCACCGTGCCGGTGACGATGAGGCGTACGTCCGAGGAGAGGCTGAGCAGTTCCAGGCCGTTGGCGATGGCGCCGATCACCAGCGCGCCCAGCAGCGGGGCGTAGCGGCGGGTCCGGCCGCCGAACAGGCTGGTGCCGCCGATGACCGCGGCGGCGATCGCGTTGATCAGCGTCTCGCCGCTGCCGGACTGCTGGTTCGCGAAGCCGAGCCGCATCGCCGCGACCACGCCGCTGACCGCCGCCAGCGTGCTGCACAGCGCGAACACCGAGATCCGGATCGCGTCCACGTTGATGCCCGCGCGCCGGGCCGCCTCGATGTTGCCGCCCACCGCGAAGATCTTGCGGCCGTACCCGGTGCGCCGCAGCAGCCAGTCGAAGAACACCACGATCAGCACCATGAACACGAACGTCCACGGCACGCCCCGGTCCAGGTACAGCTTCAGGACGATGACCTCCAGCAGCACGAACAGGGCCACGGCCACCGCGACCGGCAGCCACAGCGGCATCACGGGCAGCCCGGCCGCGCTCCGGCGGCGGCGCGTCATCAGGTTGACCACCAGGTAGAGCACCGGGACCAGCGCGGCCAGCAGGAGCGCCAGCCAGCGCGGCACGAACGAGAACTGCGCCCAGCGCACCAGCGTGCCCGCCGGGGGAAGGTTGATGGTGCCCTGCTCGCCGAGCACCCGCAGCTGTACGCCCTGCCAGATGAGCAGGCCGGCCAGGGTCACGATGAACGAGGGCACGCCGATCCGGGCGAAGATGGTGCCCTGCAGCGCGCCGATGAGCGTGCCCACGAGCACCGCGATCAGCACCGCGAGCAGCGGGGCGGAGGCGTGGTTGACGTGGGTGACCAGCAGCACCGCGGCGGCCAGGCCGCTGACCGAGCCGATGGACAGGTCGATCTCGCCGAGCATCAGCACCAGCGTGATGCCGGTGGCCATGATGCCCAGCGCGGCGATCTGCAGACAGAGGTTGACCAGGTTGAACGCGTTGAGGAAGGTCGGGTTCAGGCTCTGGAACACGACCACGATCAGGACCAGCCCGATGATGATGGGCAGCGAGCCGATGTCGCCGGTGCGCAGCGTCTGCAGCCAGCCGCCGACCGCCTCCTTCGGGGTGCTCAGCTCGGTCGCCGGGGTGGGCGGGGGCACCGCCGGGTCGGTCACGGGATCGGTCATCAGGCGCCGCCCTCCGGGCCGCCGGACGCCAGCGGGTCGTCGCCGGAGGTCTGCGCGCGCAGCCGGGCCACCCGCTCGCTGACCACGTTCTGGGTCGCGCCGGTGATCGCCGCGATGATCTGCTCGTTGCTCACCTCGCCGATGTGGAACACGCCGTTGTTGCGGCCGAGCCGCAGCACTGCGACCCGGTCCGCGACGGCCTGCACGTCCACCATGTTGTGGCTGATCAGGAGCACGCCGAGGCCGCGGTCGCGCAACCGCTCGATGAGGTTGAGCACCTGCGCGGTCTGCGCCACGCCGAGCGCGGCGGTGGGCTCGTCCAGCAGCACCACCTTCGGGTCGCCGAGCAGCGATCGGGAGATCGCCACGGTCTGCCGCTGACCGCCGGACAGGGACGCGACGGGCAGCCGTACGCTCGGGATCCGCGCGGCCAGCTCGCGCAGCAGGTTGCCGCTGCGCCGCTCCATCTCCACCTCGTCCAGCGCCGCGCCGCGCTTGAGCTCACGGCCCAGGAACAGGTTGTTGACGACGTCCAGGTTGTCGCACAGCGCCAGGTCCTGGAAAACGGTGGCGATGCCCAGCTCCTGCGCCGCGTGCGGGCTGTCGACCCGCACCTCGCGCCCCGCGAACGTGATCGTGCCACTGTCCGGCGGCCCCACCCCGCAGATGACCTTGACCAGTGTGGACTTGCCCGCGCCGTTGTCCCCGACCAGCGCGACCACCTCCCCGGCGGCCACGTCCAGGTCCACCTCGGTCAGCGCCTGCACCGCCCCGAACCGCTTGCTGATCCCGCGCAGCGACAGGATCGCCTCCCTCGCCCCGCTCACCGCCACCCCCTATAGGGAAGGAAGGGCACCTTCTTAACGCTTTCCGTAGAGGAAGGTGCCCTTCTTAACGCTGTCGCCCGCTGCGCCGCCCGGTTCAGGTGAGGCCCGCCGCCTGGCAGGCGGCCGCGTACGTCTGGGTGCAGATCTGCTCGACCGTGTACAGCTTGTCCGCGACCACGGTGTCCTTGATGTTCTGCTTGTTCACCGCCTGCGGCTCCAGCAGGAACGAGGGCACGTCCACCGCGCCGTTGTCGACGGTCCGGTCCGTCGTCGGCTTCTCGCCCTTGACCAGCGCGACCGCCAGCTCCGCGGCCTTGTCGGCCTCCGGCTGGAACGCCTTGTAGACCGTCATGTACTGGTCACCGTTGACGATGCGCTGGATCGCGGCGAGTTCGGCGTCCTGGCCCGTGGTGGGCGGGACCGGGCTCATGCCCGCGGCGCGCATGGCCGAGATCGCCCCGCCGGCGGTGCCGTCGTTGGCGGCGTACACCCCGACGAATCCGTCCTTGCCGAGCTGCGAGATCTGACCCTCCATGAAGCGCTGGGCGTTCTCCGGCTTCCACTCGGGCGTGAAGAAGTCGGGCGTCGGCACGGTCTTGAAGCCGGAGGTGTCCAGCACCGAGTGGGCGCCCTTGTTGAACTGCTTGGCGTTGTTGTCCGTCGGCGAGCCGTTGATCATGACGACGTTCCCGGCCGTCTTGCCCAGCTCCTTGAGCCGGCTGACCAGTGACTCGCCCTGCAGTTGGCCGACGCGCTCGTTGTCGAAGGAGATGTAGTAGTCCACCGGCGCGTTCTGGATGAGCCGGTCGTACGAGATCACCGGCACGTTCTTCGACTTCGCCAGCGACACGATGGTGGCCGCCGCGGCGCCGTCGACCGGGTCGAGCACCAGCACCTGCGCGCCGTTGTTGAGCGCCGCCTCGGCCTGCTGCTGCTGGCGGCTCTGATCCTGCTGGGCGTTGCTGTAGATGACCTCGCAGTCGGCGCACAGCTCTTTGACCTTGGCCTCGAACAGCGGCCGGTCGTGCTGCTCGTACCGCGTGGTCTGCGATTCCGGGAGCAGCAGCGCGATCTTCCCACCGCTTCCGGACCCGGACTGCGAACCGCCGCTCTCACACGCGGCCACACCGAACGCGACCAGGAGAACGGCGGAGACGGCAACGGCGAGGCGCCGCGAGATCATGCGAACCCCCTTGCGGCCGGCTCGCCGGGCGCGCCGGCACGGATAGGCGATACGAACAATCCTATATCTCACCTATGCCCGCATATTCCCGTATCGCAAAACCCGATGATCACGACGATCTTGCGCGAACTGTTAGGGATATGCCCGATATGGGCGTGTCGCACCCACAGTTCACGCAAGATCGGCGCCGCGACCGACACGCCGGGCATGGCGAGAGGCCCGGATCAACGCTGATCCGGGCCTCTCGTCGGGGGGATGGGTCGGGGTATGGGGGACGACTGTCAGCAGGAGGTCTGGATGCCTCGGTCAGCCAGCCAGCCGTCGGGGTTGATCTGGTTCCACATGCTGCCCTTGTGCACCTCGAAGTGCAGGTGCGGGCCGGTCGAGTCGCCGGTGGAGCCCTCGTAGCCGATGGTGTCGCCGGCCTTGACCTCGTCGCCGACGGCGACGGCGTCACGGGACATGTGGGCGTAGTGGGTCAGGTAGCCGTTGTGGTGGTCGACCACGACGGAGATGCCGTAACCGCTGTACGCCCAGCCGGTGCTGACGACCGTGCCCTTGCCGACGGCGCGGATGGGGGTGCCGTTCGGCATCGCGAAGTCGATGCCGGCGTGCAGCACGCCCCAGCGCTGGCCGAAGCAGGAGGTGACCTCCGCGCCCTTCATGGGCATCACCCAGGCGGGCGGCTTGGGCGCGGCGGGCTTCGGCTTGGGCGCGGCTGCCTTCTTCACCGTCGCCTTCGGCTTGGGCGACGCCGAGGGGGAGCTGCTGGGGGAGGCGCTGGGCGACGCCGACGGGGTGACCGTCGGCACCGCGCGCTGGGCGCGGGTCGCGGCGTCGGCGATCGCCTGTCGCTGGGTCTCCCAGGCGGACACGTTCGTGATCGCCTGGGTCTCGGTGGGGGTCTCGCCGCCGTCGGCGTTCGCCGCGCTGATGAGCCCGAATGCGCTGACCCCGGCCAGGGCCGTCACGGCCAGAGCCAGGCGGGAGTGCCGGGCGAGGCCACCGCGAACCATTCCGCCGGTCTGGGCGAGGCGGTCACGGCTCTTGTCGAGGGTGCCGGGGACGCTGTGCTTGCCACGTCTGAAGTAAGTCACGGGGGTTGGGGGCCTTCCGTCATCGCCGTTGATACGGGAGCGCCCATATTGCCTGCTCAGTGAGGCTACTCACCAGCGCGGTCAGGAATCATCTGCCCTGAAGGGTGAACTTTCCTCCCCTTCTAGGGGCTTGCCGGGTGTTTCGTCACGTCTTGCGTTCCTGTGATCTGGCTCACATCATGTCCGTATTGCTGGCATTTACCCCTACGGGCTGACCGCATTCTGTGCCCGTTTTATGCAATCAAAGCTCCTCTCAGGCTGCCAAAACAGCACTAAACGGAGCTTTGATCTTGAGGGTTTTTTCAGTGCAGCATGACCGGCAGCCGATCCAGGCCGCGTAGCAGCGCTCCGGGACGCCATGCCAGCTCGTCCAGCGGCTGCGCCGCGCGCAGCTTCGGGAACCGCTCCAGCAGGCCGGTGAACGCGATCTGCCCCTCCAGCCGGGCCAGCGGGGCGCCCAGGCAGTAGTGGATGCCGTGGCCGAACGCCAGGTGCTGGTTGTCCGTGCGGGCCGGGTCGAAGCGCTCCGGGTCGGCGAAGGCGGCCGGGTCGTGGTTGGCCGACAGCAGGCTGATCATGACGACCGCGCCGGCCGGGACGGTCACCCCGTCGAACTCCACCGGCTCGGTGGCCATCCGGATGGTGGACGTCTTGACCGGGCTCTCGTAGCGCAGGAACTCCTCGATCGCGGGGGAGAGCTGCTCGGGGTTCGCGCGCAGGTGCGCCATCCGGTCCGGGTGGCTCAGCAGCAGGTAGACGCCGTTGCCGATGAGGTTGACCGTGGTCTCGTGCCCGGCGAGCAGCAGCAGGAACACCAGCGAGGTCAGCTCGTCCTCGGAGAGCCGGTCGCCCTCGTCGGCCGCCGAGATCAGCCCGGACAGCAGTGCGTGGTCGGGCTCGGCGCGCTTGCGCGCGATCAGCTCGCGCACGTAGTCGTTCATCGAGGTGGCCGCCGCCAGCGCGTCGCCCTGCGCGAGGGCGCTCGCGATGATGGTGTTCGACCAGGTCCGGAAGCTGTCCCGGTCGTCGATGGGCACGCCGAGCAGCTCGCAGATGACCTGCAGCGGCAGCGGGAACGCGTACTCGCCGATCAGGTCGACCTCGTCGCGCCCGGCGAAGCCGTCGAGCAGCTCGTCGGAGATGCGCTGCACGTCCGGGCGCAGGTCGGCGATGCGCCGGGCGGTGAACACGGAGGAGACCAGCTTGCGCAGCCGGGTGTGGTTCGGCGGGTCGGCGCTGAGCATGTGCGAGTCCATCGCCCGGCGCAGCTCGTCCGGCCACCCGCCGCTGGTGCGGACGGGGGCGTCCTTGACGCTCTTGCTCAGCCGGGGGTCGTTGAGCGCGCGGCGGGCGTCGTCGTAGCGCGTGATGAGCCAGGCGTTCAGGTTGGGGCCGAGCGGGATCTCGTGAGCCGGGCTGTCCTCGCGCAGCCGGGCGTGGATCGGGTGTGGATCGGACGTCGCCTCAGGACCGAACGGATGCATGCTGGAACGTTACCAATCGATGTCCGGTTTCGACGCCCCGCGCGAGTGAACGGCGGGTTGCCCGGTTCGCCCCCCGAATGCGCGGTGTTGCGCGTGGAAACGCTCCCGGAAAACCGTACGAACGGCACAAGTGTCGATACCTGTGCCATACGTCACCAGCTCCTCCTAAATTCCCTGACCGGCCGTTAAGGTCCGCGCAAGACTGGTTGTCGAGGAGTGGGGGTCACGATGACGAAGTACGTGTACGACTTCGCCGAGGGGAACAAGGACCTCAAGGACCTGCTCGGCGGAAAGGGCGCGAACCTCGCCGAGATGGTGCGTCTCGGGCTGCCGGTCCCGCCCGGCTTCACCATCACCACCGAGGCGTGCCGGGAGTACCTGGCCGCCGGCCGCCCGCCGGACGAGCTCGCCGCGCAGGTCGACGCGCACCTCGCCGCGCTGGAGGCGACCATGGGCCGCCGCCTGGGCGACCCGGCCGACCCGCTGCTGGTGTCCGTACGCTCCGGCGCGAAGTTCTCCATGCCCGGCATGATGGAGACGGTGCTCAACGTCGGGCTGACCGACTCCAGCGTGCACGGGCTGGCCGCCCGCAGCGGCAACGAGCGCTTCGCCTGGGACTCGTACCGCCGCCTGATCCAGATGTTCGGCAAGACCGTCTGCGACGTGCCCGGCGAGGCGTTCGAGCACGCCATGGACCGGGTCAAGGGCGCGCGCGCCGACGTCGACCTCACCACCGAGGAGCTGCGCGGGCTGGTCGGCGAGTTCAAGGCCATCTTCGCCGAGCACACTGGACGCGACTTCCCGCAGGACCCGCGCGAGCAGATGGACCTGGCGACCAACGCCGTCTTCGACTCCTGGAACGCCGAGCGCGCCGTGCTCTACCGCCGCCAGGAGCGTATCCCGGCCGATCTGGGCACCGCGGTGAACATCGTGGCGATGGTCTTCGGCAACCTCGGCCCCGACTCGGGCACCGGCGTGGCCTTCACCCGCGACCCGGCCACCGGCGCGCGCGGCGTGTACGGCGACTACCTGGCCAACGCCCAGGGCGAGGACGTGGTGGCCGGCATCCGCAACACGGTGCCGCTGCAGGAGCTGGAGCAGCTCGACCCGAAGTCGTTCGCGGAGCTGATGGGCATCATGGCCACGCTGGAGGGCCACTACCGCGACCTGTGCGACATCGAGTTCACCATCGAGGCCGGGCGGCTGTGGATGCTGCAGACACGGGTGGGCAAGCGCACCGCGGCCGCGGCGTTCATCATCGCCTCGCAGCTCGTCGACGAGGGCATGATCGACCTGGACGAGGCGCTGCGCCGGCAGAGCGGCGCCCGGCTGGCCCAGCTGATGTTCCCCGCCTTCGACGACAAGGACGTGGGCGAGCCGCTGGCCAAGGGCATCGCCGCCTCGCCCGGCGCGGCCGTCGGGCGGGCTGTGTTCGACAGCGCCCGCGCGGTGGCGGAGGCGGCCAAGGGGGAGAAGGTCATCCTGGTCCGCCGGGAGACCAATCCCGACGACCTGCCCGGCATGATCGCCGCGCAGGGCATCCTGACCAGCCGGGGCGGCAAGACCTCGCACGCCGCCGTGGTCGCTCGCGGCATGGGCAAGACGTGCGTGTGCGGCGCGGACGCGCTGGAGGTGGACACCGCCGGGAAGCAGTTCACCACCAACGGGACCACCGTGCGCGAGGGCGACCTGATCTCGATCGACGGCACCTCCGGCGCGATCTTCCTCGGCGAGGTGCCGGTGCAGCCCAGCCCGGTGGTGCGCTACTTCGACGGCGACCTGGCGCCCGATGCCGATCCGCTGGTCGCGGCGGTGCACCGGCTGCTCACCCGGGCCGACGAGCGGCGCCGGCTGGGCGTACGCGCCAATGCCGACACCGGGGAGGACGCCGCCCGGGCCCGGCGCTTCGGTGCGCAGGGCATCGGGCTGTGCCGCACCGAGCACATGTTCCTCGGCGAGCGCCGGGCGATGGTGGAGCGGCTGATCCTCGCCGACGGGCCGCAGGAGCAGCAGCGCGCGCTCGACGCGCTGCTGCCGCTGCAGCGCGAGGACTTCGCCGAGATCTTCCGGGCGATGGACGGGCTGCCGGTGACCATCCGGCTGATCGACCCGCCGCTGCACGAGTTCCTGCCGCCGCTGGAGGAGCTGGCCGTGGCGGTGGCCACCGCGGACACGCCCGACCCGCACCAGGAGGCGCTGCTCGCGGCGGTGCGCCGGATGCACGAGCAGAACCCGATGCTGGGGCTGCGCGGCGTACGCCTCGGCCTGGTCATCCCCGGGCTGTTCGGGATGCAGGTGCGGGCCATCGCGCAGGCGGCGGCGAAGGTCCGCGGCGAGGGCGGCGATCCGCGCCCCGAGATCATGGTGCCGCTGGTCGGCGCGGTGCAGGAGCTGGAGGCGGTACGCGCCGACGCCGAACGCATCCTCGCCGAGGAGGGCACGGCGGGCACCCCGATCGGCACGATGATCGAGGTGCCGCGCGCCGCCCTGACCGCCGGGCAGATCGCCGAGGCGGCCGACTTCTTCTCCTTCGGCACCAACGACCTGACCCAGATGGGCTGGGGGTTCTCGCGGGACGACGTGGAGGGCTCGTTCTTCAGCCGATACCTGGAGCTGGGCGTGTTCGGGGTGTCGCCGTTCGAGACGCTGGACCGCGACGGTATCGGGCGGCTGGTGCGCATCGCCGTGCAGGAGGGGCGGCAGGCGCGGCCCGATCTGAAGATCGGCGTGTGCGGCGAGCACGGCGGCGACCCGGAGTCGGTGCGCTTCTTCGACGAGGCCGGGCTCGACTACGTCTCGTGCTCGCCGTTCCGCGTCCCCGTGGCGCGCCTGGAGGCCGGCCGCGCGGCGCTTTGACCTGCGAGAGGTTAGGAAGGGCACCTTCTACTACGGAAAACGATAAGAAGGTGCCCTTCCTTTCTCGGGGGTGGGTTTGTGGGCGGTGGCAGGAGGGAAGCGAGGAGCGTACGCTTTCGGCACTCTGTCCACACCGGAGGAGGCGGCGATGGGGCTGCGCTGGCAAGGCACCGCGGTGGACGCCGGAGATCCGGCGCGGCTGGCTCGCTGGTGGGCGGAGGTGCTGCACTTCCAGATCCTGGAAGAGCGGCCCGACGCGGTGTCGATCGCACCGGATCAGGGCGAGTATCCCGGGATGATGTTCGTGCGGGCGCCCGACGCGAAGGTGGGCCGCAACCGGCTGCCGCTGGAGCTGGACAGCGAGGACCTGGTGAGCGACATCGAGCGGCTGATGGACATGGGTGCGCGGCACGTGCCCGCGCAGCCGGCGGGCGCGGGGTGGACGCTGCTGGCCGATCCGGAGGGCAACGAGTTCCGGCTGTTCCCGCCGCGTCCCTGAGCGCCGCCGCCGAAAGTTTCATCGTGCTGTTCGATCCCAGGGTTCGGCGTTCGTGAATATGGGAGCGTTTCCATAGGTCAGCGTGTTGTCGCTGGTCATCGCCGCTTCACATGGCCGCAACATCGGGCTACATTGTGCTGCAACCGTGGGAGCGCTCCCGAGCCTCCCGCGAGGACTGCCCGATCCCACCGGGCCCGGAGCGCCGCGCCGGGCGGGGACGGACGCGCCCACGTCCGGCTCCGTGCACCGCCGTCGCCGCGCCATGGGCCCGGCTCCACGAACGAGGAGTCACTCCATGCCCGACGCACGTCCCCGCTGGGCCCGCCGCCTGGCGGCGACCGCGGCGGCCGCGCTGACCGCGGCGGCGTTCGCCGTCGCGGTCAGCCCCGGACCGGCCGCGGCCGCACCGACCTTCAACTACGCCGAGGCGCTGCAGAAGTCGCTGTACTTCTACGAGGCGCAGATCGCCGGCCCCAAGCCGTCCTGGAGCCGGGTCTCCTGGCGCGGCGACTCGGCCATGAACGACGGCTCCGATGTGGGGCTGAACCTCACCGGCGGCTGGTTCGACGCGGGTGACCACGTCAAGTTCGGCTTCCCGATGGCGTTCACCACGACCATGCTGGCCTGGGGCGCGGTGGAGTACCGCGACGGCTACGTGGCGTCCGGGCAGCTCCAGGCCCTGCTGAACAACCTGCGGGTGCCCAACGACTACTTCATCAAGGCGCACCCGTCCGCGAACGTGCTCTACGGCCAGATCGGCAAGGGCGACGACGACCACAAGTGGTGGGGCCCGGCCGAGGTGATGCCGATGGCGCGGCCCGCGTACAAGATCGACGCCACCTGCGGCGGCGCGGACCTGGCCGGGGAGACCGCGGCCGCGATGGCCGCCTCGTCCATGGTGTTCCGCCCGACCGACCCGACCTACGCGGACACCCTGCTCACGCACGCCAAGCAGCTCTACACGTTCGCCGACACGGTGCGGCAGACCTACCACTCGTGCATCACCGACGCGACCAGCTTCTACCGGTCGTGGAGCGGCTACACCGACGAGCTGGTGTGGGGCGCGATCTGGCTCTACCGGGCCACCGGCGACGCGAGCTACCTGGCCAAGGCCGAGGCCGCGTACGACAGCCTGGGCACCGAGCCGCAGACCACGACGAAGTCCTACAAGTGGACCATCGCCTGGGACAACAAGCAGTTCGGCGCGTACGTGCTGCTGGCGAACCTGACCGGCAAGCAGAAGTACATCGACGACGCCAACCGGTGGCTGGACTACTGGACCGTCGGCGTCAACGGCGAGAAGATCCGCACCTCGCCCGGCGGCATGGCCGTGCTCGACAGCTGGGGCGCGCTGCGCTACGCCGCGAACACGTCGTTCGCCGCGCTGGTGTACAGCGACAAGACCACCGACACGGTGCGCAAGGCCCGCTACCACGACTTCGCGGTGCGGCAGATCAACTACGCGCTGGGCGACAACCCGCGCAGCTCGTCGTACATGATCGGGTTCGGGGCGAACTCGCCGAAGAACCCGCACCACCGCACCGCGCACGGTTCCTGGTGGGACAGCATGACCGTGCCCGTCGAGACCCGGCACGTGCTCTACGGCGCGCTGGTCGGCGGGCCGTCCTCGCCGGACGACGCGTACAAGGACGAGCGCAACGACTACGTGATGAACGAGGTCGCCACCGACTACAACGCGGGCCTCACCTCCGCGCTGGTCCGGCTGACCAAGGAGTACGGCGGCACCCCGCTGGCCGGCTTCCCCGGCGTCCAGGCGCCGGACATGGACGAGATGACCGTGGAGACCACGCTCGTCGCCGACGCGCGGGAGACCCGGGTCAAGGCGATCGTCTACAACAAGTCGGCGTTCCCGGCCCGGGCGCTGACCACGGCGAAGTTCCGGTACTACTTCAACCGTGACGACGCCAGCGCAGTCGTGGTGACCTCCGGCTACACCCAGGGCTGCCCGTCGCCGTCCACCGCGAAGCAGGCGCAGGGCAACCTCTGGTACGTCGAGGTCGACTGCACCGGATACACCATCGCGCCGGCCGGGCAGTCGCAGCACCGGATGGAGGTGCAGTTCAAGGTCGGCGTCGGCGAGGGCGGCACCTGGAGCGCGGCCAACGACCCGTCGTACCTGGCCACCGCGGGCGTCAACCGCAACGTGCCGCTCTACCACGGCGGCGTGAAGATCTGGGGCGACGAGCCGAGCACTACCCCGGACACCACCGCGCCCAGCGTGCCCGGCACCCCGAGCGCGTCCGGCGTCACCAGCACCGGCCTGACGCTGGCCTGGGCGGGCTCGACCGACACGGGCGGCAGCGGCCTGGCGGGTTACGACGTCTACCGCGAGGCGGGCGCGACCGACGTGCTCGTCGGCTCGCCGAGCGCGGCGACGCTCAGCCTGACGGGGCTCACGCCGAGCACCACGTACACCTTCTACGTGGTGGCCAAGGACGGGGCGGGCAACCGCTCGGCGGGCTCGACCCCGGCGAGCTTCACCACGCTGGCCGCCGACCCGGTGGACACGACCCCGCCGAGCACGCCCGGCACGCCGGTGGCCTCGGCGGTCACCCAGACCGGGGCGACCCTGACCTGGGCCGCGTCCACCGACAACGTGGGCGTGACCGGTTACCGGGTCTACCGCGAGGCCGGGGCGACCGACGCGCTGCTGGCCACGGTCACCGGGACGACCTACAGCGTCACCGGGCTGACCGCCGCCACGGCGTACCAGTTCTACGTGGTCGCGATCGACGCGGCCGGCAACGCCTCGACGGCGTCGAGCGCGGTGTCGGTGACCACGCTGCCGAACAACCCGGGCGGGTCGTGCCAGGTCACGTACTCGACGAACGACTGGAACAACGGGTTCACCGGCAACGTGACGGTGAAGAACACCGGCACCACCACGATCAACGGCTGGACGCTGCGGTTCTCCTTCACCGCGGGCCAGCAGGTCACCCAGTCCTGGTCGTCGAAGTACACCCAGACCGGGGCCGACGTGGCGATCAGCAACGAGAGCTGGAACGGCACCCTGGGCGCGGGGGCGTCCACGTCGTTCGGCTTCAACGCCACCCACACCGGCAGCAACCCGCGGCCGGCGGCGTTCACGCTCAACGGCGCCACCTGCACCATCGGGTGACGCCGACGGCCCGCGCCGCCGCCAGGGGGTGGCGGCGGCGCGGGCATCGCGGTCCGAGCCCAAGCGGACCGACAGGGGGTACGCGGGTGCGGCGCGTACCCCCTAACCCACCCCGTCGGGCGAGGGGTGGGGATGGGCGGACGCCGCTGCGATGCGGGGTCAGCAGCGGCGGCCGCGGTTGATGCAGTCCGTGGCGAAGGTGATCAGCTGGGCCGGCATCACGTTGGCGAAGTCGGCGTGGTCGGTGAGCGGGTTGTGGTTCTGCTCCGGGAACGTGTCCAGCGCGAACGAGCGCCCGCGCGGCACGCTGTAGGTCAGCGTCATGCGCAGCTGCGCGATCGGCTTGGTGCCCTCCGAGCAGCGGCCGTCCGCGGCGGGGAAGATCACGTGGGCGCGGTGGTTGGCGCTGTCCGTGTTGACGCCGTCCCAGCAGCTCGGAAAGTCCAGGATGCGCTGCACCTGGCTGCCCCGCGGGCAGAGCGGGTACTTCGTGGTGCGCCGGTTGGTGAAGCCGGTGCAGGTCCACTGCGCCCGGGCGTTGGCCGGACCGTTGGTGACCGCCTTGGCGTCGCCCATGATCAGCCGCAGGAAGCGCGGCATCTCGGCGACCTTGGCGAAGCGGTTGCCGCGGAACTCCAGGCGCACCGACGCCGGGGTCAGGATGCGGCCGACGTTGCCGTCCTTGCCGCCGCCGTCGGCCTCCGCGTCGCTGCCCACGGTGCCGCGCACCCGCAGCACCGGCCAGTAGTACGTGGAGCGGTCGTCCCGGCGGCAGGTGGTGCCCGCCGCCGCCAGGCTCTCGTTCGTCGAGTTGCCGTCGGCGGACAGGTTGCCCACGTAGTCGTGGGTGTGGTGGGCGCCGTTGAAGACCCCCGGCGCGACGATGAAGTTGTCGGGGTTGCGGTGGTTGTTGAGGTTGCGGCCGCAGAGCGAGGTGAACGTGCCCACCGAGCCCTCCGCGGTGGCGCGCCGGTTCTGCACGTTCGGCGTGACGGAGCGGATGTCGACGTAGTCCGCCGCGGCCGGGTCGCCGGTCGGGGCGTGGCAGCGCGCGGGCGGGCGCGAGCGGCGGCACTCGGCGTCCGGGCCCTGGTCGTTGGGGATGCGGGCGGCCGCGGCGAGCGCCTCCGGCACCGCCGCGGAGGGCTGCGCCGCCGGGTCGCCCGAGCCGGTCGCCGCCTGCGAGATGTGGGCGATGGTGGCCCAGACCGTCGCGGCCACCAGGACGATCACGGCCGCGAGCAGGCGCCGGCGGGGTTCCCAGCGATGCCGGGGGATGTGTGTGCGGGGTGCCATCGGAGGTTCCCTTCGGGGAGGACGGGTCAGCGCGGACGCCAGACCCGGGCGGCGGTGACCGTGCCGACGGCGAGCGCCGCGACCAGGACCAGCCAGATGAGGGGTTGGGGCGGGCCGCCGACCCGGTTGCGGGCGGCGGGGACCGGGGCCGCGGCCGGGGCCGGGGCGGTGGGCAGCGAGCCGTAGTCGACCAGGCCGCTGCTCTCCAGCAGGGTCATGTGCTTCATCACGACGGTCACGGCCTGCTGGGCGAACTCGCGGATCACCTGGTTGCGGGTGCCGGACCGGACCCCGGCGACGACGCCGAAGACCTTGCCGTGCGCGGCGCGCAGGCGGGCCACCCAGACCCGGTCGTACGCGTCGCCGCGCAGCGCGGAGAACTCGTCCAGCCAGCCCTGCTGCTCGGGGCTGGGCTTGTCGGGCAGGGCCACGCCGAGCTTGGCGGCGACCCGGCGCACCTCGACGTCGAGCTTGAGGTGGTCGGTCATCAGGTGGTGGCCGATGTCCTTGATCCGCTGGTCGCCGGCCCGCTCCTGGGCCTGCTGGCCGGCGGGGGCCTCCCACAGGCCGGCCAGCCGGACCCGGACCAGCAGGTCCCGGTCGGCGGGGCCGAGCGGCCCGAACTCGTTGAGGACCCAGCCGGGGGGCAGCTCGTCGGCCGCGGCGGCCGGCCGCGCCGCGGCGACCGGGGCGAGGGCGAGCAGCACGGCGGCGGCGAGCGCCGCGGCGCGGAAAAGGTGCCCGGTATTCATCCGATGCCCTTCCGTGGTCGGTTGAATACACCATGCGCATGCCTTATGGCAGCGACGGAAGCCTAGGCTCACCGCGCCCTGAAGAGTCAATACCGGTAGGCAATGTTAAGTCGCTCTTAGGGTCCGCATAGGACGCATCTAAAAAAGTGTGCCCAGTTCGCAGGTGGCGTCCGCAATGTGAGTCAGTGTATTGACTTTGCTTCTTAAATTGCCGAAGGTTTCGACCGAAAGGGATTGCGGAGTCTATTCGCGATTCCGACGACGCCTATTCGAGTAGAGTAGCGGGGCGGTCATGGAGAGTGTGCACGTCATTGCCGCGACAGTGGGATTCACCTCGTTCGGCCTGCTCTGGCTGTCGGTGCTGGGCGGCGTGGCCCTGCGCAACGGCTGGGGCCTGACCCGGCTGCGCCAGCCCGTGGCGTACGCGCTGCACCAGGGCGTCGCGCTGACCGGGCTGACCCTCGGGCTCGTGCACGGCCTGGCCCAGCTCGCCGTGCCGAACGGCACCATCGCCGTGGTCGAGGTGATCATCCCGTTCGTGGACGCGCACGACCCGATCGGCACCGGCGCCGGCGTGCTCGGCCTGGAGCTGGTGCTCGCCGCCGCGATCTCGATCGGCATCCAGCGCCGGCTCGGCTTCAGCCGCTGGCGGGCGGTGCACACGGCGACCTACGCCGGGTTCTTCCTGATCTCGGCGCACGTGCTGGTGTCCGGCTCGGACATCGGGCCGTGGTGGGTCTGGGGCACCGTCTACACGCTCTGGCTGAGCACCGTGGCGCTGTGGTTCACCACGCTGCCGAAGCGGTCCCGGAGCGCCGACGGGCCGACGCTCACCGCGACCGGCCCGGCGCAGATCAACGGCAACCTGCGCGTCGACGTCGACCCGGTGCGGTGTGCCCGGTTCGGCTTCTGCGAACAGGAGGCCCCGGAGGTGTTCAGCCTGCAGGGCGACGGCCGCCTGGACTACACCGCCGCGCCGCCGGTGACCCGGCTGGACGACGTGATCCGGGCGATCGAGATCTGCCCGGCCCGCGCGATCAGCGTGCGCCACTCGGCGGCCGGCGGGTCCGCGCCGCGCACCGCCGCCCCGGCCACGCCGCACGTGGTGCGCCAGCGCACCCGTACCAACACCTTCGAACCCGCGACCGAACTGGACGAGTACCGCCAGGCGCGGGGCCGGCACAGCCGCGCCCAGCACCACGCGGCCGTCCACCGTGACGAGCTGACCGACGAGGAGCAGCAGTGAGGCATCGTGCCGGTGACCTGGACCGGATCGTCATCGTGGGAGCCGGCCGCGCCGCCGTGGCCGCGGCGGAGGAGCTGCACCGCCTCGGCTTCACCGGTGCGGTCACGATGCTGGGCGGCGAGGCGCACCCGCCGTACCACCGGCCGGCCTGCTCCAAGGGCCTGCTGACCGGGCGGCAGCGGCCGGCCGACGCGCACCTGTCGTTCTCGGCGCCCGTCCGCTGGCTGCCCGGCCGGACCGCGGAGGACCTCGACGTCACCCGCCAGATCGTGTACACGCAGACCGGCGAGGAGTTCGAGTACGACGGACTGATCGTGGCGACCGGCGCCAAGCCGGTGAGCCCTCCCGGCTGGCCGGTCGGCGAGCCAGGCCTGCACGTCCTGCACGACATCGAGGACGCGTTCGCCCTGGCCGGCGCCTTGCGCGAGGCGCGCCGGGTGGCCGTGGTGGGTGCCGGGTTCACCGGCTGCGAGGCCGCCTACGTGGTCAGCTCGCTGGCCCGTGAATGCGTGATCATCGACTCGAACCCGCAGGTCATGACGCGTGCCGTGGGAGCGGTCACGGGCGGGTTGGTGGCCGACTCGATGCGCCACGAGGGCGTGCGCATGCGGCTGGGCCGCCGGGTCCGCACGGTCAGCCGGAGCCGCCGCGGCTGGCGGCTCGACCTCGACGACGGCTCCCACGTCGACGCCGACGTGGTGATCTCGGCGCTGGGGGAGCGGCCCGACACGGGCTGGTTCACCGCGCGCCACGCCGACACCAGCGACGGCCTGCTCTGCGACGAGAGCCTGCGGGTGCTCGGCGTGAACCGGGTCGTCGCCGCCGGGGCCGTCGCCCGCTGGCCCAACCCCTGGTACGGCGACGCGCCCGGCCGCTGCGACCAGTGGATCGCGGCCCTGGAGCAGGGGCAGGCCGCTGCCCGGACGCTGCTGGCCGGGCAGCGGCCCGCCCCCGCCGCGCCACTGCAGCCCCGCTACTGGTCCGACCTGTTCGGACTGCGGATCCAGGTCTGCGGCCGCCTCGACGGTGCCGACGACGTCGAGGTCGCCGAGCTGCGCCCCGGCCGCCGCGACATCGCGCGCGGCGGGATGGTCGCCGTCCACCTGCGCGACGGGGTGGCCCGCGGCGTCGTGGCCGTCAACGCGCCGCGGCAGTTCACCACGCTCGCGCGGGAGATGCGCGCGGCGGGCCCGGTGGCCCGGCCGCGGGTGTCGCTGCCCGCGCAGCCCGCACACCAGCGCCGACTCAGCCTGGTCGGCTGATCCATCTGAGGAGAGGAGAGGTCCCATGCACCGAAGGGTTCGCACCGCGCTCGCGGTGACGCTGCTGTCCGTATCGCTGACCGGGCTGGTCGCCTGCCAGGGCCAGCTGGGGGAGGGCGCGGCCCCGCCCGCGACGCCCGCGCCCATCCAGCTCAAGCCCGGGGAGGACGCAGCGGCCGAGCTGGTCGCCGCGGTCGGCACGCCGACCGGGCAACTGCGCGCCAAGAAGATCGCGAAGATGGGCTCCGTCGTCACCGACGGCGAGGGCTGGGTGCTCTACCGGTTCGACAAGGACAGCGCCGACCCGCCGGAGTCGCGCTGCTCCGGCGACTGCGCGGCGGTCTGGCCGCCGGTGCTGGTCGACGAGAACCTGGAGCTGACCGGCCTGGACGCCAAGCTCGTCGGCACGGTCGAGCGGGAGGACGGCTCGACCCAGGTCACCCTGGCCGGCTGGCCGCTCTACCGCTACGTCGGCGACCTCAAGCCCGGCCAGTGGAAGGGCCAGGGCGTCGGCGGGGTCTGGTTCGTGGTGGCTCCGGACGGCAAGAAGAACCTGAGCTGCCTGCCCAAGGGCACCCCCAAGGCGGTGCCGCCGCCGTCGGCCGCGCCCGAAGCCTCGCCCGAGCCCGGCGCGTCGCCCGCCGCCGACGCTTCCCCTTCACCCGAGCCCGGCGGGTACACCTACTGAAAGAGCCCACAACTTCTGGGTTGTACCTACAACCCAGAAGTTGTGGGCCGCCGCGTGTGTCAGCGCCGGAAGCGGAACCAGTCGACGTTGACGTAGTCGCTGGGCTGGCCGGACGTGAACGTCAGGTAGACCGTGTGCGTCCCGGTCACCGCGCCCACGTTGGCCGGCACCTCCCGCCAGCTCGTCCAGCCGCCGGTGTTGGCGATGGCGAAGCTGCCGATCGGCGCGTTGGACAGGCTGTCTATCCGCACCTCGACCAGGCCGCTGATGCCGCCCGCGGCCCCGGACGCGACCCGCGCCACGAAGTCCAGCGGCCGCGTCGCGCCGAAGTTGACCCCGTCGAACCGCAGCCAGTTGCCGTTGTTGAGGGCGCCCACGTAATAGCCCTCGTAGATGGTGGTGCCGGACTCGGCGTTGCGGCTCTCCGCCTGGATGTTGGCGTACGCGTCACGGTTGCCCGCCGGCGGCGGGCTGGCCGGCGGCGACGACGGCGTGGTGCCGCCCGTGGTCTGGTAGACGGCCACGTAGTCGACCCGCATCGGCTGGCCGGACACGGTGCTGCCGGTCGGCGTCGCCGAACCCGCCACGCCGTTCGGGAACGCGCCGCCCATCGCCACGTTGAGCAGCAGGAAGTAGCCCGCGTGCGAGGTCATGTTGGACCAGTACGAGCCGACCTGGCTCTGGTTCACGGTGTGGTAGAGCGTGCCGTCGACATACCAGCGCAGCTGCTGGGCGTTCTCGTTGGTGCGGTCCCACTCGAACCGGTACGTGTGGAACGCCGACTGGCAGCTGCTGCCGGGGCAGGCGCGGCTGGCGCCGAGGCCGTTCGTCTCGTTGCACGGCCCGCCGGGGTTGACGCCGCAGTGCAGCACGCCCCACACCGAGTTGATGCCGTTGACGTTCTCCATGATGTCGAACTCGCCGACCCCCGGCCAGTTCTGGTAGTTGCCCCGGTAGGGCGCGCCCAGCGCCCAGAACGCGGGCCAGTAGCCGGCCGCCGCGGCTCCGGTGACGTTCGGCATCTGGATGCGGCCCTCGATGCGCAGGACCCGCCCGGCGGCCGGCTTGAAGTCGGTGCGGACCGTCTCGATGCGGGACGAGGTCCAGCTGCTGCCGTTGCGGATCGGCGTGATCAGCAGGTTGCCCGCGCCGTCGTGCCGGACGTTGCTCGTGCTGTTGGTGTACGTCTGGATCTCGCCGGTGCCCCAGTTGGCGGGGCCGCCGGGGTACTGCGTGCCGGTGTCGATGATCCAGTTGCTGGACGAGGGGAGCGTGTTGTTCGCGCCGTTGAAGTCGTCGCTCCAGACCAGCGACCAGCCCGAGGGCGTCGCGGGCAGCGAGGCCTCGGCGGGCAGCGCGGTGACGGCCGCCGCGGTCGCGGCGATGACGAAGGCCAGGCCGGCGGAGCCCGCGGCCAGCCTTCTCGTGGAGAATCGTCTGCTCATCAGGGCATTCCTCCATGGGGGACGGGGGCGGTCCGCGCGCCGGGGGAGGAGCGGCGCGGGCGGCGGACCGGTCCGTGGCGGGTGTTGTGAGAGCGCTCTCTTGCCTCCTCACTTAACGTCCCTGCAACACGAATGTCAATAAGCATCGATGCCAAGGTGGACGGTGCCGCCGGCCGTTCATGCGGCGTGCGTGAATACGGCGGTTCCGGTCAGTAGTCTTGGTTGATGGTCGATCCCAGCGAGCGGTTCATCCCCGAGCCGACCAAGGACACCGGCTTCGGGCGCAGCCCCTACGAGCGCGACCGGGCCCGGGTGCTGCACTCGGCCGGGTTCCGGCGGCTGGCCGCGAAGACCCAGGTGCACACGGCGGGCAGCGGCGACTTCCTGCGTACCAGGCTCACCCACTCCATCGAGGTGGCGCAGATCGCCCGGGAGACGGGGGCCCGGCTGGGCTGCGATCCCGATGTCGTCGACGTGGCCGGGCTGGCGCACGATCTCGGCCACCCGCCGTTCGGGCACAACGGGGAGGACGCGCTCGACGAGGTCAGCCGGGAGTGGGGCGGCTTCGAGGGCAACGCGCAGACGCTGCGGGTGCTGACCCGGCTGGAGGCCAAGGTCGAGGGCGCCGGGCTCAACCTGACCCGGGCCTCGCTGGACGCGACGTGCAAGTATCCGTGGCCGCGCCGCGCGGGCACCCGCAAGTTCGGGGTGTACGCCGACGACCGCCCGGTCTTCGACTGGGTGCGGCTCGGCGCCCCCGACGACGACCGGCGCTGCCTGGAGGCGCAGGTCATGGACTGGTCCGACGACGTGGCGTACTCGGTGCACGACGTGGAGGACGGACTCTACTCCGGGTTCATCGAGCTGCAGCCGCTGATCATCGACGCCGACGAGCGGGCCGCGCTCTGCGCCGACGTGGCGCGGGTGTACTCGCCCGAGTCCCCGGCGGTGCTGCACGAGGCGCTGCTCGACCTGCTCGCCGATCCGGTGGTCGCGCCGCTGGCCGGGTACGACGGCTCGTTCAAGGCGCAGCTCGCGCTCAAGCGGTGCACCAGCGTCCTGACCGGACGGTTCGTGGCGGCGGCGGTCGACGCGACCCGGGACAAGCACGGCGACGGGCGGCTGCGGCGCTACGACGCCGACCTGATCGTGCCGACCGCCGCCCGGATCAGGTGCGCGCTGCTCAAGGGCATCGCACTGCGGTACGTGATGCGCCGCCGGGGCATGGAGCCGTGGTATGCCCAGCAGCGCGAGATCCTCACCGACCTGGTCCGGCTGCTGGCCGACCGGGCGCCGGACGAGCTGGACCCGGTGTTCGCCCCGCTGTGGCGGGCCGCGCCCGACGACACGGCCCGCTGCCGGGTGGTCGTGGACCAGGTCGCCTCGCTGACCGACACCGCCGCCCAGGCCTGGCACCAGCGCCTCACCGCCCCGGGCGACTGACCCGCCGCCGTGGGGCGCTGGGCCGCGCGGGCGGATGGGGAAGATCGCGGGTTCCTGTCACAAAGTGCGGTCCAGCCACAGGTTCTGACACGAGACGGCGATCTTCACGCCGCCGGCGCCACCGGAGCGGGGTCCGGCGCCGGGTCGGGGTCGGCGGTGGCGGAGGTGAGCGGTGGGAACAGGTCGAGCACGTCGAGGGCGCGGGCGGCCAGCAGGCGCTCCCGCTCCGCGGCGTCGTGGCGGACGGTGCGGTCGACCCACCACAGGTGCACCGCGGCCGAGGCGGCGAACAGCGCCAGCGCGACCAGCACCACCGGCCAGCCGTCGAGCACACCGCTGACGGCGAGCGCACCCGCCGCCGCGAGCAGGGTGCTGTTGACCAGGCCGATCGTCGCGGCCAGGCCGACCGCCTGGCGACCGCGCCCGCGGCCGCCGGAAGGCTGCAGCAACCCGGCGTCGTCGAGGGTGGGCAGCAGCACGTAGGGCGCGAGCTGCGGTGCACGCCGGGCGAGGTAGGTGCGCATCGCCTCCTCGGCGACGGCGTAGTTGCGCCCGGCGTTGCTGAACCGCAGCTGGCGCAGGAACACCGTCGGTCCCATGAGCAGCACCAGCAGGGCGAGCGCGGCGACGGCGCCGATCCGCACGTTGGCGTCGATGCCGCTGCCGAGCACACCGGCCGACACGGCGGCCACGCCGGTGGCGATGACCAGGAAGAAGTTGTACCGGTTGTGCGCCTGGTCGCTGATCGCGCGGCGGGCTTCGCCGAGCTTGGCGTACTCGGCGAGTGCGACGGTCAGCTCGATGTCGTCGGTCGCGCGGCGGGCGGGGTCCGGGGCGGGGGTGGGGTGGGCCACGATCGCACGGTATCGGCTGTGCGCCCGCCGGGCACCCCCTGGCAGGATGTAGCGCATGGCCGGGGGTCGGATCCGCGATGAGGACATCGCGCTCGTACGGGAGCGCAGCTCGATCGTGGACGTGGCCGGTGAGCAGGTCACGCTGAAGAACGCGGGCGGCGGCAACCTGAAGGGGCTGTGCCCGTTCCACGACGAGAAGACGCCGTCGTTCACCGTGTCGCAGGCGCGCAACGTGTGGTTCTGCCACGGCTGCGGCGAGGGCGGTGACGTGATCAACTTCGTACAGAAGATCGATCACCTGTCCTTCATCGAGGCGGTGGAGCGGCTCGCCGACCGGGCCGGTCTGGAGCTGCGCCGGGTCGAGGGCGGCCCGGCCCCGGCGCGCCCGCAGGCCGGTCAGCGGCAGCGCCTGGTCGCCGCGCACGTCGCGGCCCAGGAGTTCTACGCCGAGCAGCTGCTGACGCCGGGGGCGCGGGCGGCGCGGGAGTTCCTGGCCGAGCGCGGGTTCGACCGGGCGGCGGCGCAGCGCTACGGCTGCGGGTTCGCCCCGGCGGAGTGGGACCTGCTGGTCCGGCATCTGCGGCAGAAGGGCTTCAGCGCGGCCGAGATGGAGACCGCGGGTCTGGCCCGCCCGGCGCGCTCGGGCAGCCTGGTGGACCGGTTCCGGCGGCGGCTGCTGTGGCCGATCCGGGACGTGTCGGGCGACGTGATCGGGTTCGGCGCCCGCAAGCTGTTCGACGACGACGACGGCCCGAAGTACCTGAACACCCCCGAGACGCCGCTGTACAAGAAGTCGCACGTGCTCTACGGCATCGACCAGGCCAAGCGGGAGATCGCCAAGCAGGGCCGGGCGGTGATCGTCGAGGGGTACACCGACGTCATGGCCTGCCACCTGGCCGGGGTGACCACGGCCGTGGCGACCTGCGGGACCTCGTTCGGGGCGGACCACATCGGGGTGCTGCGGCGGCTGCTGCTGGACACCGACGCGTTCGCCGGAGAGATCATCTTCACCTTCGACGGCGACGCCGCCGGGCAGAAGGCCGCACTGCGCGCGTTCGGCGACGACCAGCGCTTCGTCTCACAGACCTTCATCGCGGTCAGCCCCGACAGCATGGACCCGTGCGAGCTGCGCCTGGCCAAGGGCGATCTGGCGGTACGCGACCTGGTGGCCAGCCGGGAGCCGCTGATCGCGTTCGCGCTGCGCTCCACGCTGGCCCGCTACGACCTGGACACGGTCGAGGGCCGGGTGGCGGCGCTGCGCGCGACCGCGCCGATGGTCGCCAAGATCAAAGACAGATCACTGCTCACCGGGTATGCACAGAAGCTCGCCGGGGACATCGGCGTCGACGTGGACCAGGTCCGTACGGCCGTGCGCAACGCGGGCAGCGAAGGCGCGGCCGTCCCGGCGCCCCGCCCGTCCGCGCTCGCGCCGGACAACCCGCGCCTGGTGGTCGAGCGTGAGGCGCTCAAGCTGGCCGTCCAGCAGCCGGTGCTGGCCGGGCCGGTGTTCGACGCGGTCGACGAGACCCACTACGCGCACCCGCCGTACCGCGACGTCCGCGCGGCGATCGGCGCCGCGGGCGGTGCCAGCGCCGGGGTGGCCGGGGCCGGCTGGGTGAACAGCGTGCGTGACGCGTGCCCCGACCTGGCCGCGCAGATGCTGGTCATGGAGTTGGCGGTGGAGCCGGTCCGCTACGACGGCGAGCCCGACTCGGCATACCTGCACGTGGTGCTCGCCCGGTTGCAGCTCGCGGGGCTGCACCAGCGCATCGGCGAGGTCAAGTCGCGGCTGCAGCGCATCAACCCGGTGACCGAGGCCGACGAGTACCGTGCCCGTTTCACCGAACTCGTGGCCCTGGAGCAGCACTCCCGGGCGCTCAAGGAGAAGGCCGCCGGAGGGCTGTGATGAAGTTCCGACTGTTCGGCGGGCGCCGCGTGCTGCCCGCGGAGCGCCGCCCCGAGCTGGACCGGGACGAGCGGGTGCTGGCCTGGGCGCCGGCCGGCGAGGACGACACGGTCGTCGCGACCAACCTCGGGCTGTGGTGGGGCGGGACCCGCACCGGCTGGCACCGCATCGACAAGGCCGTGTGGGACGGCGAGCAGCTGGTGATCACCCCGGCCGAGCCGGTGGCCGAGCGGGCGGGCTACGAGGTGGTCGCGGACGGGACACCGGTGCGGCTGCGGCTGACCGACCCTGGGGACCTGCCGCACCAGGTGCGCCTGCGGGTGACCGGCTCGGTGCGCCACCCGCAGCACTACCAGGTGCCCGGCGGCGGGGTCTGGGTGTTCGCCCGGCGGGTGCCGGGAGCCGACGGGCTGGCCTGGGCGGTCCGCTACGACGCGGGCACCGACGGGGACGATCCCGGCGTCATCGCCGCGACCGACCAGCTCGTGGCCCAGTCCCAGGGCGACGCCGTCCCCTGAACGACCCGAACCGACACCGGGCGGCCGGGCTCCCGGGCGGGGGTCGGCGGCTGGGCTCAGCGTGGCTGGGCTCAGCGTGGCGGTCGAAGATCGCTGTCTCGTGTCCAAAGGTGCGGTCAGGCCGCAGGTTTCGACACGAACTCGCGATCTTCACCGCCGGGCCGCGAGGCTCAGCGCGCGGCTGGTCGCGGAAAGGGAAAAAGGGCGCGAGTTTGTCGGGGGCGGCGGTTAGGGTCGCCGGGTGAGCGAGCAACGGCCCCCCATGATCTACGCCCGCGGCCTCGTCAAACGGTTCGGTGAGTTCACCGCGGTCGACGGGATCGACCTGGAGGTGGCGCCGGGTGAGGCGTTCGGCTTCCTGGGCCCGAACGGCGCGGGCAAGTCCTCCACCATGCGCATGATCGGCTGCGTCTCCCGGCCGACCGCCGGTGAGCTGCGCATCCTCGACATGGACCCGGTGCGGGAGGGCCCGGCGATCCGCGGGCGGCTCGGCGTCTGCCCGCAGACCGACAACCTCGACCCGGACCTGACCGTCTTCGAGAACCTGACCACGTACGCGCGCTACTTCGGCATCCCGCGCCCCGAGGCCCGCCGCCGCGCCGCCGAGCTGCTGGAGTTCGTCCAGCTCACGGAGAAGTCCGGGAGCACCGTCGACCCGCTGTCGGGCGGCATGAAGCGGCGGCTGTCCATCGCCCGCGCGATGATCAACGAGCCCGACCTGGTGCTGCTCGACGAGCCGACCACCGGGCTGGACCCGCAGGCCCGGCACCTGCTCTGGGAGCGGCTGTTCCGGCTCAAGCAGCGCGGCGTGACGCTGGTGCTGACCACGCACTACATGGACGAGGCCGAGCAGCTGTGCGACCGGCTGGTGGTGATGGACGCGGGCAAGATCGTGGCCGAGGGCTCGCCGCGTCACCTGATCGAGACGCACTCCACCCGTGAGGTGGTCGAGCTGCGCTTCGGCGACGAGCCCCCCGCGGCGTACGTGGAGAAGCTCGCCGGGATCGGGCAGCGCCTCGACCCGCTGCCGGACCGGCTGCTGCTCTACAGCGACGACGGCGACGGGGCGGTCGACGAGGTGCACCGGCGCGGGTTCACCCCGTCGAGCGTGCTGGTGCGCCGCGCCACGCTGGAGGACGTGTTCCTCATCCTCACCGGCCGGACGCTGGTCGACTGATGGGCACGCTCGCGGTGCTGGAGCGTGCGCTGGTCTCGTACAAGCGGCTCTGGCAGGCCTCGGTCTTCTCCTCGTTCATCCTCCCGGTGCTGTTCGTCATCAGCATCGGCATCGGCGTGGGCGGCTACGTCGGCGACGTGGACGGGGTGAGCTACCTCGACTGGATCGTGCCGGGCGTGCTGGCCTCGACCGCGTTCCAGATGGCGGTGGGCGAGTCGACGTTCCCGGTGCTGGGCGACTTCAAGTGGGTCAAGGGCTACCACGCCATGCGGGCCACCCCGGTCGGCATCGGCGACATGGTCGCCGGATACCAGCTCTACATCGCGTTCCGGGTGATCATCGCGGCGGTGGTGTTCCTCGGGGTGAGCGCGGCGTTCGGGGCGATCCACTCGCCGTGGGTGGTGGTGACGCCGTTCGTGTGCGCGCTGCTCGGGGTCGCCGTGTCCGCGCCGACCAGCGCGTTCTCCGCCAGCATCGAGAACGACAGCTACTTCGCGCTGCTGTTCCGGTTCGTGGTGATCCCGTCGACGCTGTTCGCCGGGGTGTTCTTCCCGGTGTCGCAGCTGCCGGCGCTGCTGCGGCCGCTGGCCTACGCGTCGCCGCTGTGGCACGCGGTCGAGCTGTGCCGGTCGGCCACGCTCGGCGTCGCGCCGCCCTGGCCCGTTGCCGCGCACCTGGCATACCTGCTGCTCTGGGCGGTGCTGGGCTACCTGCTAGCGGTGCGCGCCTTCCGCCGACGGCTCTCGGACTGAGGGGGACGGACATGGTCACCACGTACGCCGTCACGCAGGCGCTGCGCGACGGCATCGTCTCCCCGGCGCGGGTCGGCGCGGTCATCAACCGCAACGTGGGGGCGCTGCGCTCCGGCCCCGCGTACTGGATGGTGCTGTTCTCCGGGTTCTTCGAGCCGGTGCTCTACCTGCTGTCCATCGGCATCGGCGTCGGGGCGCTGGTCGGCGACCTGACCCTGCAGGACGGGCAGGTCATCACCTACGCCGCGTTCGTCGCCCCGGCCATGCTGGCGGTGTCGGCGATGTCCGGCGCGCTGGCCGAGACCACCTTCAACTTCTTCTTCAAGTTCAAGTACGTGAAGACGTACGACGCCATGCTGGCCACCCCGCTGCGCCCGGCCGAGATCGCCGCGGGCGAGCTGCTCTGGGCGATGATCCGCGGCTCGCTCTACACCGGGGCGTTCCTGGTGGTCATGGTGGCGATGGGGCTGACCTCGGCGGGCTGGGCGCTGCTGGCGTTCCCGGCGACCTGGCTGGTGGGGCTGGCGTTCGGCGCGGTGGGCATGGCGGCGAGCACGTACATCCGCGGCTGGCAGGACTTCGACCTGATCAGTGCCGGCCAGTTCGCCATGTTCCTGTTCTCGGGCACCTTCTCGCCGGTGCAGGACTACCCGCCCGCGGTGGAGGTGCTGATCGCGGTCACCCCGCTCTATCACGCGGTCGAGCTGATCCGCGGCATCACGACGGGGTCACTCGGCTGGGCGATGCTCGGCCACGTGCTCTACCTGATCGTCATGATGGCCCTCGGCCTGTACGTGGCGAGCCGGCGCCTTACCACTGTGCTGTGCCGTTAAACCTGTGCGAGGATGAATGAGCACATGAGCGAGATCAAGCTCATGTGCTCATTTGTTAAGTTCTATTTGTCTGATGTGGATCAGGCGGGTACGTTCTCGGCAACACGCCGCCGGGCGGAGGTGACCGATGCGCCTACGACACCCCGACGGACAGACTGTGCACGTGGCGACCGTCGTGTCCGTCGAGAACGTCAAGGACGTGCGCGCGCTCCTGCGGACCCTCGACGCACGAGTCGTCCCGCAGCGCCAGCGCCTGTTCGCCGACGTGCTCAGCGTGAGCCTGCGGCTCGGCCCGATCCTCGCCGCCACCCTCGCCTCCTCGCTCGGCCTGCGCCAGCGGCTGCGCCACGAGCTGGCCCAGCGGCGGCTGGAGGTGGTCACCCTCGACACCGGTCCGGACGCCATCCCGCCCGACGGGAGCTGGCGCACCTGGTGGATGCATACCCTCGATCTCGCCCGGGTGCTCGTCGACCTGCTCCCCGACGACAGCCACCACGGCTCCGTCTCCACCACGCTGCCCCGCTCCGCCGCCGCCGCGCTCGCCGCCGCCCCCGCACCGGTGGACCCGGCCGCCGGGGAGCAGGCCGCCGCCGACCGCGAGCAAGAGCTGCATGAGCTGCGCGAACGCGAATGGCAGGCGGCCACCCGGCTGATGGCCGACCTCAGCGGTGGGCTGACCGAGATCGCCTGGCACACCGGGCGGCTGGTCCGGGTCGCCGTCGAGGCCGCCCCGCAGACCCTGATCACCGGCTCGAAGGACATCGTGCGGCTGCTGGAACGCGCCGACCCGGCCCGCATCGGCGCCTGCCTGAGCGCGGCCCGGCTCGCCGAGGCGGCCGAGAGCCCGGCCCAGGCGCTCACCCGGCTGCGCCGCTCCCGGCTGTCCGTGGTCAAGCTGCGGCTCGGCGGCCACGCCGACCCCGAACTGGCCGCCACCGGCCGCACCATGCTGGCCGCGGTGCTCGGCGGGGTCCACGCCGAGTGCGACCACCTGGAGGTCGAGGGCACCGAGGAGCTCGACGCGGCCCGCGACGAGCTGGGCGCGGTGGGCCTGGACGGGGCGGCCGACCGCCCGATGCCGGGGGTCGGCCGTGCCGTGTGACGCGGAGCCCGCGCTCACACCTGCTGGTTGAGCTTGCGCAGCCCCTCGTCGTAGAGCCGGGCGGCCTGCGCCTGGACCAGACCCGCCGCCTCCTGCACCGTGGGGTGCTCCATCAGCTTCCGGGTGCCGGCGACCAGGTCCTCGTAGGTCTGGCGCCCGGCGCGGGTGCCGAAGACGAATCCGACGGCCGCGCCCGCGGCGAACCACACCAGCTTCCCCATCGTGCCTCCTCATCCTCGATCGCGTGATACATCCCATCCTGCCTGGTGCGGGCGTCGCGCGACATCCAGACCGGGCGGGGTTACCCGTTTGCCATACCCGGGGTGGTGTCCTGTACTCTTGTCGAGGCACGCCGCCCCGGAGAGATCCGGAGCACGTGTCGAGCGACATTCCCCTGTAGCTCAATTGGCAGAGCAGCCGGCTGTTAACCGGCAGGTTCTTGGTTCGAGTCCAAGTGGGGGAGCCAGAAGTCAGGCCCCGGGCGATCGCCCGGGGCCTGACCTGTCTTCGTGGTCCAGCGCTCAAGATCGCGGGTTCGTGCCAAGATCTGCGGTCTCACGCAGGGTTTTGACACGAAACGGCGATCTTCCCGGCGGGCGCGAGAGTTCCGGGCGGCTCGGCGCGGCGAGAATCGGGCGTGTAAGCAGCGGCGGTGACCCGCTAGGCTATGCCCGCCGGGCACTCCCGGCACGGGGCGGTAGCTCAGCAGGTTAGAGCAGGGGACTCATAATCCCTCGGTCGCGGGTTCGAGTCCCGCCCGCCCCACCGGAGAACCGCCCAGGTCGGAAGATCTGGGCGTATTTCTTCGCCCACGGAACGCGATCCAGCCTCGTTACTTTCGATCATTGCGGTGCGGACTGGAGCGCCCTCACCTGGCCAGGTCAGGTGAGGGGTCGCCGGGGTACGTGGGCTCCCGACGACCCCTCGACTCGCCGACCTGACAAGGCACCACTCGCGGCGGTTGGATCAGGCCGCCTGGTGTGATGGCCTTGCGGGGTTCAGGCCGCCGGGGTCAAGTGCATCTCGGTGGCGAGCACGACCTTGTCGACCTGGGTGCAGTCGGCCGAGGTCAGGCCACCGATGCCGGCCGTCACGAGCGCCCGGCAGCTGGCCGGGAGCACCGTGTTGAGCTCGTTGTAGGTGGCCGACGAGGTCAGCGTGTTCTGCGCACGCCACCAGATCTGGGCCGCCTTGGCCAGGCCGAGACCGGTGATGGTCTGCCCGTTGAACGTGCCACCGTCGACCATCAGGAACGCGGCCTTGTTGCCCACACCGGAGTTGATGTGCACGTACGCCGAGTTGTTCGTGCCGGTGTACCAGTAGCTGCTCGACACCTTGTCCGGGTCGCTGAACCGGGTCGGGTCGGACATGCTGCGGATGACACCGATGGACGCGGGCAGGTCCTCGCCCATGTCCCAGCGCACGCCGGCGCTGTCGTTGCCCAGGCCGTCGGTGAGGTCCGTGAACTCACCGAAGATGTCCGAGAGCGACTCGTTGATGGCGCCGCTCTGGCTGGAGTAGGTCAGGCCGGAGGTGTGCTCGGTGACACCGTGCGAGAGCTCGTGCCCGATCACGTCGTCGGCCGAGGCGAAGCCGGGGCCGAAGGTCATGCCCTTGCCGTTCCAGAACGCGTTCTGCATCGGGCAGCCGTACCCCGCGACGCAGGCCCGGACGATGGCCCGCAGCCGCTTCACGTTGTCGCCCTTGCCCGTCGACCCGATGTTCGCGGTCAGGTCGTAGCCGAAGTTGGTCTGGTAGTACGTCGACGTCGCGCCGAAGTAGTCGTAGGCGTAGTTGACGTCGGCCACCGTCGACACGGCGCCACCCTCGATCCGGCTGGCGTTCTTGGCCAGGCAGATCGAGCTGGAGCTGACGTAGGTGGTGTTGGCGTCACAGATCGCCCGGCTGATCTCGTGCTTGTGGCTCAGCTTGAGCACCTCGGCGCCGGAGAACGCGTCGAACAGGATCTCGCCGCCCCAGCCGGCCAGTGACGTGGGTTCCACCTTGACCGACCAGACGAGCCGGACCTGGCCCTTGGACGGGGTGCCGGCCCAGATCGCCGGGTCGAACCAAGCGAGCTGCGGCTCGGCCTCCTCCAGCGCCGCGGCCGCGATCTGCGCCTCGGCGGCGAACGCCTGTTGCGCGAGACCACGAACGTCGCCGGCCTTCTTGCCCGGCTTGGCGTCCTTGGCGGCGGCCGCGCTCAGGTTGCCGTGCAGCGACAGCAGGCTGCCCGAATCGTCGAGCACAGCAATCATCTGCGCTCCCAGCACGGGAACGCCCGCAGCCTGCTGCTGGAACCGGACGGCCGTGCCGCCAGGCAGTGCGGTCACGCGCTCGACCACGAAGTGCTTGGCGTTGAGCCCGAACCGGCGGGCGTACGCCTTCAGGTGAGCGGTCGCGTCACCGGTGCCGGTACGCAGCGTCTTCCCAGGGGCCGCGACGATTGCGGTGACCCGTCCGGCCGAGTCGCTGTACGTCGTGACGTCGTCGCCGGCCTTCGGGTCGGCCGCGGCCGGGTTCGCCGCCACGAGGACGGCAACCGCCAGCACGCTGGTGAATCGCAGCACAAGCCCCAGACGTGTATGCATGAACTTCCTCCTCCCAGAAGCGGCCGCTCGTGGCGGCCGCGCAGGAGGAATCTTTTTCGGAGGTTCACGCGTGAGTCACTGCCCAGGGCTCATCGCTAGGGCACACGCAAGGGAAAACCTTCAGGCGAGAATCCGCAGCAGATCAGTTCGGTTGCGGACGTTGTATCGCCGGTAGAGCCGGGACAGGTGCGCTTCGACTGCCTTCACCGACAGGTACATGGATGCGGCAATTTCCCGGTTCGTCGCACCGGACCGAACAAGGTGCACCACCTGCCGCTCGGTCTCGGACAGCGTTCCCGA
Source organism: Catellatospora sp. IY07-71 (assembly GCF_018326265.1). Lineage (GTDB taxonomy): Bacteria > Actinomycetota > Actinomycetes > Mycobacteriales > Micromonosporaceae > Catellatospora. The sequence continues at coordinate 8,504,547 of NZ_AP023360.1, read as the reverse complement.
GCCCTTGTTCAGCTTGTCGAGCTCATGCTGGGCGCACGGAAGCCAGGCGAGGGCGCCGATGGCACTGAACCGCGCGATGGCCTCGCCGAAGGCCACCCGAGCCGCGGCCCGTCGTCGCGCCCGCCGCTCCAGCTGCCCCAGGATCAGATAGGCCCGCGCGACATCGATCGGGTACGAGATCTCGCCGTACGTGGCGATGGCGTTGCGCAGCGCCTCGGCCGCACCGGCCGGGTCACCGCCGGCGGCGCGGTGCAGTGCGCAGGAACGCTCAAGCCCGAGCCGGACAACAGGCCGCTTGAAACGCGACACGCGGCGGCGCACCTCGGTGAACGCGGCCGTGGCGGCCTCCAGTTCGTCGGCATGCACCAGTGCCTCAACGTGATCGGCGTGCCAGGGGATGATGGCCGGATCACCCGATCTCGCCGCTGCTTCGAGCGAAGCCGCGCGGTTGAACGCCATGACCGCCGCCGGAGCGTCACCGGAAAGAAGCAGGGCCTGGCCGAGGATCGCGCAGCTGACCTCGAGCCACTCGGTGTCGCCGATCGCCTCACACGCCGCGATCGCCTTGCGGGCCAGGGAGATCGCGGCGGCTGCCGATCCGGCGCACCATTCGGCCCCTGCGGCGACGGTCAGGCCGATCGCCGGCGAGGCACCCGCATCCGTGAAGAGCCGCTCGCACTCCCGTGCGGTCTTCAACGCCTCCGCGCCGTATCCGGACCGGGCATAGATCGCTGAGCACGAGATGAGCACACTCATCAGATCGCGCATCAGGCCGAGGTCGCGTACGTCCGATTCGAGCTGCCGAATCTCCTCCCGCGCCGTCCTGAGGTCACCTCGGAAGAGCGCTGTCATCGCCCAGGACTGCCGTGCCTCGATCGTCGCGGTGGTCACCGGACGCCCCTCGGCCAACTGGTACGCGCCGGCGTGCAGGTCGTCGCCGTCGTCGCGGCCCATGGTCAGCGCCATGGTCGCCTGCATGCCGATGGCCCGGATGATCTGATCGGTGTCCCCGGCGACCCGTGCCAGCTTCTCGGCCCGGTGTGACTCCGCGTCGGCGTCGTCGTACCGGCGCTCGAAGTACGCCAAGGTTGCGGCGTAGCAGGCCACCTGGGCCTCCAGCCGGGGATCGCCCACGGCGTCGCGGCCGGCTTCGGCGAGCAGTTCACCCACCCCGTGCAGATCCTGTCCGGCCGCGTCGACCAGCAACAGCCGCGCGGAGACCCGGACGTCCGCAGTCTGGCCGGCTTTCAGCGCGGCCGTGGCCGCTTCCCGCGCCCGCGCGACCTGGCCGGCCGCGTCGGCATATCGCGCCGCCGCCAGCAGACGCCGGGCGGCCGCATCTCCGGCGGGTATGGGGGTTCGCTGCGCCGCGAGCCGGGACAGTGCCGCGGCACTGGCGAAGGCGCCTCGGGCCGCCGCGTCAGCCGCCGCGGCATCGGCAAGCGCTGCCGTGCCCTCGTCCGGCCCGGCGCTGCCAAGGGCCAGGTGCAGCACCCGCTCGACCGGATCCTCCACGATGGACATCAGGAGTGCGTGCGCGGTCCGTCGCTGTGCGGCCGTGGCATCCGCGTAGACCAGCTCCCGCAGCAGTGGGTGCCGGAACACCACGCTGCCGTCGCCGTTCACCGCGATGACCTGCGCCTGCTCCGCCTCGTCGAAAGCGTCCACGGGCAGGCCCAGCATGCCGAGACTGGGCCTGGCCACGGCAGCGGCCAGCAACAGCGTCTCACGGGTGGACTCGCTCAGCCCGGTCAGGTGATCAGACAGGAGAGAGCGCAGCCGTCCCGGCACCGGAAGGGGGTCGTGATCCTCCAGGGTCTCGTCGCGTCTGGACAACGCATTGCCCAGCTCGACCGCGACCAACGGGTTGCCACCACTGGCCTTGTGGATGCGGCGCACGATCGACGGTGAGAGCCCTTGACCGGCGAGCACTGTCGCGATACCCCGGTAGCCGAGTGGTTCCACGGCGATGACTCGCGTGTCGCCGGGGCACAGCTGGCGGGTGAGCGGCTCGCCGTCGGATACGCGCTCGGTGGCCAGGACCGTCACCCTGGCATCGCCGAGCCGCCGGGCCGCGAATGCCAGGACCTCCGCACTCGCCTCATCAACCCATTGCGCATCATCGATGAGCATGGTCACCGGGCCGTCGCCGGCCAAGCGGCGTAGCAACTCCAGCACGGCGATCCGGATCGTCAGGGCGTCCCGGGGCGTCGCCTGGGCCGGGGCGCGCAGCAGCGCCACCTCGAGCGCTTCGCGCAGGTGCGTGGGCAGCCCTCGGACCCGGGAGAGCTGATCGGCGAACAGGTCCACGAGCACCACGTGCGGCAGGCTTGCCTCGACCTCCGCAGGCGTCGTACGCAGGACGGTCACCCCGCTTGCCGCCAGGTGGGCGGCGACGGCACCGGCGACGACGGACTTCCCGATGCCGGACGGTCCGTGGAGGAGTACGCTCCGTCCTGCGACCAATGCCCCCGTCGCATCACGCAGAACCTCGCTGCGCCCGGCGACTCGCACTGTGCCACCACCCCATTAGCAGGTAAAACTGCCGTTAATCTAGGCACCTGGCGCATGGCAGGCAAGTGGCAAGAGGGTGAACAAATACCCGGAGAGCCGTTCAAAACGTGGCCTATTCCGGTCAATGTGATCTGTGACTCTCGGCAGCGGCGCCTACCGCTCGCGGACTGACGGCGCCACCACCGGCTCGCCCGCCGCCGCGGCGACACCGGCCGTGCCTACGCGCTGACGCAGGTCACCGGTCATTGTCCCGGGATGCCAGGCGTCCGCCGTGACCTGGCCGTCTGCACCGTCAACGGATCGCCCGCGACAGCCAGGACCGATTTCGCATTCTGCCGCGCCTGCCCCACCGACGTTCTGCGGTTAGCCCGGAATGCGAATCGGCTGTGCCCGTCCGGTGACGGTCACAGCCGATCGCTGGTGGTGCCGAGGTCAGCTTGCCGAGCAGGCGGCGTCCAGTTCCTTGAGGGCGGCTTCGAGCTTCTCCTTGCCGGGCTTGGCGGTGGCGCTGTCGTACGCGTCGGCCAGGGCCGCCATCTCCTGCTGGACCTTGTCTGCGGCGGCGCCGACCGGCCCGTTCGCGCCGATGGAGAACGCGATGACCGAGGCCGAGCCCGCGGTCCACTGTGCGCTCACCGCGATGTGCCCGGCGGGCGGACCGATCTTCTCGGCTACCGCGATCTTGTCCGCGTTGTCCTTGACGGCCTTCTTGATGTCGGCACAGGCCTTGCTGGCGGCCGCGTCGGCGGCCGGGGCGGCGCTGGAAGCCGCCGGGGCCGGCGACGCCGCGGACGGCTCCGATCCGGGCTGCGCATCGCAGCCCGCCATCGCGATCGCCGCTGCGAAGGCCAAGCCGCTCAGGACAAGCCGGTTCTGGTACATGAACATCCCCCATGATCGTTAGGTCGGGCCGGACACTACCAGTTCGTGGTCAGCCGGGCGGAGCCGTGAAGGGCGCGCGAGCGACGAGGTGATCCAGGCCATGGGGCTGGCACGCCGCACCGGTCGATCGATTCGAGGAACCGGCGGCAACGGCTTCGCGCGCCGCGCCGTGCCGGTTCACCGCTGCCGGACGCGCAGCACTCCGGTGAGCATCGGCAGGGTGAACTCGCCGTCGGCGGTCTCCGGCGTCTGCGCGAGGAACGCGCGGATCCGGCCGAGCGCCGCCTCCCGCGCCTCGGCCGGCATGGTGAGCATGCCGGCGCGGGTCCCGAGCGTCGCGACGAGGGACTCGGCCGTGCGGCGCTGCCCGTGCGCGAACTCCGCCTGCTCCGGCGAGCCGAACCGGGCCGCCCCGCCCGCGCGGGGCAGGTGCAGGCCCGCGGTCGCGGCGCGCCAGCAGCGCAGGGTGTCCCGCGGCCCGATCGCCTCGCCGCCGCCGACCCGTTCGAGCCGGGCGATCCAGCCGACCCGGTCGTCGAGGACGTTCCACAGCCCGGCCAGGATGCCGCCGGGCGCCAGCACCCGGGCGATCTCGGGGCCCGCGACGGCCATGTCGAACCAGTGCATGGCGTTCCCGGCGAGCACCGCGTCGACGGACGCGTCCGGCAGCGGGATCGCCTCGGCGCTGCCCGCCAGGGCGCGTACGGACGGCACCGCGCGGCGCAGCTGGGCCAGCATCGCCGGGTCGGGCTCGACCGCGACGACGTCGGCGCCCAGCGCCGCCAGCGTCCCGGTCAGCTTGCCGGTGCCCGCGCCGAGGTCGAGCACGCGGAGGCCGGGTGCGGCCGCCAGCGCCCAGCGCACCGCGTCCGGCGCGTAGTCCGGGCGGTGCTCGGCGTACGCGACCGCCGCCGCGCCGAACGACGATGCGAGCAGCCGCTCGTCCTGCTCCATGGTCGCCCCCGTCCAACGTGTACAGCCCTGTCGGGGCCATGAGATCAGAAGGCCGGCCGCGCCGCCACCTCGCCGCCCGTCCGTCAGGTTTACATCGACAGCGGTGGAAGGGCGGCGTGATGCGGGATCCGCTCGTGGGCCTGTGGCGCGGAGCCTTCGGCGACGGCACGCTCGTCGAGATCGTGGGCACACCGGCCGCATACGCGGTGACGTCTCTGGAGCCGTACCCGAAACGGCGCCTGGCGCTGCGCCGGATCCCGGCCGGGTCGGCGGTGGCGCTGCTGCACCGGACCGGCGGGTCGTCGTACGGCGGGGTGCACGGCCGGTGGTGGGAGACGAACCTGCGCCTGGCGGAGTGGTCGGCGGTATGGCTGACCCTCGACCCCCGGGGCATGACGCTGTCCGGCACCATCGCCGGCACGGCCACCGATCCCGGCGCGTTTCTCTCCTACCGGCGGGCGCTCGCCGAGGAGCGTGCCCATCGGGCGGCCGACCGGGCGTGGGACGTTCCGCCGAGCCTGGCCGAGCGCGACACCGTGCCGAACCTGGAGCGGCCGTCCGGTGGTCCGGTCCGGAAGGCGGGCAGCCTCAGCGACGGCCTCCGGCTCCGCAATCGCCGGGACAGCTACTGAGCCGCGGACGATGGCGGAGCATGACCGCTGACCAGGGCATCACAGCGCCGTACCCACCGCGATCCGGTTCTGCTGGCAGACTACCGGTGGGCACCACGGGGCACGGCCCGGTCACCGCCGATCGTGCGGCCGTCCCGTTCGGACCGGTGCCCTGCGGCTCGCGGCGGCGGGGAGGCGGATCGGGATGTCGGGACCGGAATCCGGGACGGGGGCGGTGCTGCCCGCCGACGGCCACGTGCACAGCGAGTGGTCCTGGGACGCATACGTCGGGTCGATGGAGCGGACCTGCGCGCGGGCGGTCGAGCTGGGCCTGCCCGCGGTCGCCTTCACCGAGCACGTCGACTTCACCCCCTGGCCCCTGCAGGCCGAGGAGCTGGAGGAGGAACACCGGTTCCTGCTGGACTTCGTGAATCCCGACGGGCTGCTGGTGCCGCCGCGCTTCGACGCCGACGGATACCTGGAGTCCGTGCAACGGTGCCGCGAGCTTTTCCCGAGCCTGCGCATCATCACCGGGATCGAGTTCGGCGAGCCGCACCGACACCGTGCCGAGGTCACCCGGCTGCTGGCCGGCGGTGCGTTCGAACGGGTGCTGGGCTCGCTGCACTGCCTGCCGATCGGTGCGGGGTTCGCCGAGCCGCCGCACCACTTCCAGCGCCGGCAGCCCGCGGAGGTGATGCGCGACTACCTGGCCGAGATCGCGTGCCTCGTGGCGGGGTCGGACGTGTTCTCGGTGCTGGCGCATGTGGACTACGCGGTCCGCTACTGGCCGGAGCAGGCCGGGCCGTTCGAACCGCACCTTTTCGAGGACGAGTTCCGCCATGCGCTGCGGGCGCTGGCCGGCGGCGGGCGGGTGCTGGAGGTGAACACCGGGGGACGGCTGCACCCGGAGATCGTGCGCTGGTGGCGTGAGGAGGGCGGGGAGGCGGTCACCTTCGGCAGCGACGCGCACAGCCCGCGGGCGCTCGCGCGCGACTTCGCGCAGGCCGTGGCGATGGTCGAGGCACACGGCTTCCGGCCCGGCCGGCACCCGTACGACACCTGGTTCCGGCCGGGTCGCTGACCGGCGGCTAGCGGATCGGGTTCCAGCCGTCGGCCCCGGCGAGGTACGCCTCGGGCGTCATCACGGCGGCGGCCGCGGCGTCGAGCTGCGGCCGGTCCACGCTGGCCACGGCGCCCGGCCCGCGGTTGGCGTACTCGGCGTAGCGCGCGTCGCGCCAGGAGAACGCGCCGAAGTCCGTCCACGGCGCCGCGCCGATGATGTGCGCGCCCAGCTTCGAGTCGCGGATGAGCACCTGCGCGATCGCGTTCGGGTCGTTGCTCGGGTGCCACGGCCGGCCCAGGTGGACGGTGCCGGCCGGTGCGGTGCCGGTGAACGTGGACTCGCTGAACAGGAAGCCGTACGGGTTCGCGATGCTGGTGCTGGCCGCGGTGACGTACCCGTTGTTGGTGGCCGAGCCGCGGTCCAGGGAGTGCACCCGGCAGCGGTCGAACACCGCGGTGGCCCGGCCGAAGACGAAGTCGACGTCGCCCTCGACGTAGCACTTGCGCAGGTAGACCCGGGCCGGCACGTCGGCGGCGGGGCTGTTGACGTAGAGGGTGTCCTGGTTGCCGAGGAAGCGCACGTTGTCGAAGACGATCCGGTCGGCGCGGGTCAGCACGGCCACCGCCTGCCGGTTGGTGATCTCCGGGTGGGCCGCCTCGTCGAACGCGTTCTCGAAGGTCAGGTTGCGCGCGCTGAAGTCGTGCCCGTCGATGGTCACCGAGGCGCTGCCGGAGGTGCCCCACGGGGTGCCGTCCGGCTTGAGCGTGCCGTTGGCCCGGTCGTCGGTGATGACCACGGCGGACGGGTCGGGGCCCTGGCCGCGGAACACCACGTACGGCTTGCTCGCCGGGACGATCACCTGCCCGTGGTAGACACCGGGCTGGATCTTGATGGTGAAGGTGGACGCGTTCCCGGCCGGCACCGCGTCGACGGCGGCCTGGATGCTGCTGAAGTCGCCGCTGCCGTCGGCGGCGACCGTGACGTACGGCCCCGGCCAGGCCTGGGCCGGTGCGCCGGGCCCCACGATGGCGGCCAGGGCCAGCACGGCCGGCCAGAATCTGCTCGCGCGCATGAACTGCTCCTCAGGGATGGAGGCGATGCGGGAAGAAGGAAAGCGCTTTCCGCGACAACATAGACGTCCCTCGCTCCTGCGTCAACGCATCCACCGCCCGGTCAGGTTTCCCCGTGCCGAAAGCAGATGGCGTCTGTGGACGGTCCGCCGCTAGCGTCACCCGATGACCTACCTCAGCCCGCTGGCGTACCTGCTCGGCATCGAAGGCGTGGCCCTGCTCCGGGGCATCCGGGAGGGCGGCGCCGACCGGGCGTTCGTCGAGGCCCGGCTCACCGAGATCCGTGCCCTGCTGGACATCTCGGCACTCGACGAGGAGGCCGAGGTCATCACGGCGACGCACGGCACGATCAGCACCGCCGACGTGTACCGCGCGTGGGCGCCGACCTATGACGAGCCCGGCAACGGGATGATCGACATAGAGCAGCCGCTGGTCCGGCAGATCCTGGCCGGGTTACCGGTCGGCACCGCGCTCGACGCGGCCTGCGGCACCGGCCGGCACGGGGCGTACCTGGCCGAGCTGGGCCATCGGGTGATCGGCGTGGATCAGTCCGCCGAGATGCTCGCCCTGGCGGCGGTGCGGGTGCCGGACGCGGACCTCGTCCAGGCGGACCTGGCGGCGATCCCGCTGCCCGACGGCTCCGTGGACACCGTCGTGTGCGGACTGGCGCTGGCCCACGTGCCCGATCTCGGGCCGGTACTGGCCGAGTTCGCCCGGGTGCTGCGGCCGGGCGGGCACCTGGTGATCTCCGACGCGCACCTGCTGTCGTCGTACCTGCGGCCGACCCTGCCGCGGCGACCCGGCCCGGACGGCCGCCCGAGCATCCTCATCGAGTACCACCGGCCGCTCAGCGCCTACCTGGCCGCCGCCCTGCCGCTGGGATTCCAGGTCCGGCACTGCGCGGAGCCGGGTCGGCCGCCGGCGACCACCGAATCCGGCCCGCTGCCCACGGAGATGTCCTGGGACCTGCTGCGCTGGTGCCCTGAGGCGGCGTCCGCCGCCCACGACGACGCCCCGGTCGTCGTGATCTGGCACTTCCAGTTGGAGGTCAGCGAGTCCACCAGTCGGGCTTCTTGAACACCCAGCGAATGCTCCGGTAGACGAGCCATGCGGGCACCAGCCAGCAGCACAGCTGACCTACCAGGCGTCCCGCCTCATACGAGTCCACTGATGATCCTTCCGGTGCGGTCCGAAGATCATATGGGGGTACGCCGCGGGCCCGCGCCCGGACGATCGGCCGGGAACCGGCCCGGCTCGGATGATCCACAGTCGCCCGGTCAGGCGTAACGGGCCGCCGCGGCGCGCAGCTCGGCGGCCACCCGGTCGCGGAAGGCCGCCGGGGCGAGCACCTCGACCTGGGAGCCGAGGCCGAGCATGGCCGACACCGCCCACAACCCGTCCTCGAACGGCACCGTCAGCTCGACCTCGCCGTCCGCGGTGAGCGGCACCCGGTCCTGCCCGTGCACCGGCACCAGGCGGCGCAACCGGGGCAGCGCCCACGCGGACACGCGCACCGTGACCTCGACCGCGGTGGTCTCCCGCTCCAGCTCGCGGCGCGACTGCGCCCAGGTCTCCGCGAGGTCGAACCCGTCCGGGCGGGCGGCGGGCGTCTCCAGCGGCTCCACCGCACGCACCCGCGACACCCGGTAGGTGCGCCGCCGCCCGTCCCGCAGCGCCACCAGATACCAGTCCCCGGCGGCCAGGACCAGGCCGAGCGGGTCGAGCTCGCGCACCGACTCCCGCCCGTCCCGCACATAGGTCAGGCGCACCCGGCGGTCCGCCCACACCGCCGCGGCCAGCTCGGCCAGGCAGGGCACCGGCTCGGCCGTGGCATACCAGCGGACCGGGTCGAGGTGGAAACGCTCGGCGCTGCGACCCGCCCGCTGCCGGGCCTCGCCGGTGAGGCTGGCCCACACCTTCATCCGGGCGCCCGCCAGCATCTCGCCCAGCCCCAGCTGCTGCGCCGGACCCGCCAGCCCGAGGAACGCCAGCGCGCCCGCCTCGTCCAGCCCCACCCCGGTCAGCCGGGTCCGGTAGCCGCCGTCCAGCCGGTAACCGCCCGCCGGGCCGCGCGCCGCGCGCACCGGCACCCCCGACGCGACCAGGGCCTCGACGTCCCGCTGCACGGTGCGCTCGCTGACCTCCAGCAGCCGGGCCAGCTCCCGCGCGCTCGCTTGACCGCGCACCTGGAGGTGCAGGAGCAGGGACATCATCCGGGAGGCGCGCATCCGCCGATTCTCGCCGACGTATACGACAGAGGATGTCGGGAATTCGGGGCATAGTGTCTCCGGCGGCGCCGTCCAGGGCACCGATCAGGGAAAAGGGAGTGACATGACCGAGACGGCACAGCGGATCTCGCCCGCGCAGTTCCACCAGGCGGAGGGCGTCGGCGACTGGCGCGTCATCGGCGACGGCGCGTGCGCCTGGTTCCGGATCCCGTCGTTCGCCGCGGGTGCGCGGTTCGTGCAGGCGATCAGCGAGCTGCCCGGCACGCCCGCGCCCGACGTCGACCTGCGGGACGGGGCGGTGACCGTACGCCTGATCCGGTGGGTCCCCGGCTTCTTCGGGATGACGGAGGCGCACGTCGCGCAGGCCCGGCAGATCTCGGCCGCGGCGCGTGAGCTGGGCCTGACCGCCGACCCGTCCCGGGCGCAGAACGTGCAGATCTGCCTCGACGCCCTGGTGGTGCCCGACGTCATGCCGTTCTGGCTGGCGGTGCTCGGCTACACCGAGCGGGGCGACTGTCCCGGTGACATGATCGACCCCCGGCAGCGCGGGCCGCTGGTCTACTTCCAGGAGATGGACGCGCCGCGCCCGCAGCGCAACCGGATCCACCTCGACATCTGGGTCGCGCACGACCAGGCCGAGGCGCGGGTCGCGGCGGCGCTCGCGGCGGGCGGCAGGCTGGTCACCGACGAGCACGCGCCGTCGTGGTGGGTGCTGGCCGACGCCGAGGGCAACGAGGTCTGCATCGGCACCTGGCTGACGCGTGCCGAGTAGGGCACGGCCCCGGTGCGGGGCCGGGGCCGTGCCCGCCGGTCAGCGGCGCTTCAGGGCGAAGACGCCCCAGCCGAGGTACGGCCGCAGGTAGCGGACGTAGTCCAGCGGCGCCCGGTCCAGCTCGGCCCGGAACTCCGCGGCCAGCTCGTCATCAGGGTCGGCGTCCAGCCAGGCCCGGATGTTGAACCACTGTGCGGCGGCGTACCGGTCCCAGCTGTCCTCGTCGGCCAGGACCATCTCGACCAGGTCCCAGCCCTGCTCCCCGCACAGCTCGACGAGGCCCGGCAGGTCGCGATAGTCGTCCTTGGACGTGGCGTGGCAGCCCGCGACGGTGGCCTGGTCGGGCGGGTCCTGCCGCCAGAACGGCTCCCCGACGAGCAGCAGCCCGCCCGGCCGCAGGCTGCGGGCGAGCAGGTCGAGGGTGCCGGCGAAGCCGCCGCCGATCCAGGTGGCCCCGATGCAGCAGGCCACGTCGACGGGGGTGGGTGCCACGTGCCCGGCGGCGTCGCCGTGCACGAAGGTGACCCGGTCGGCGACGCCGAGCTCGGCGGCCCGTTCCCGGGCCTTGGCGGTGAAGACGGTGCTGATGTCGACGCCGGTGCCGGTGACGCCGTGGTCACGGGCCCACCGGCAGAGCAGCTCGCCGGTGCCGCAGGCCAGGTCGAGCACGGTGGTGCCGGGGCGCAGGCGGACGGCCCGGCCCAGCACGCCGAGCTTGTCCTCGGTGAACGGGTTGTGGACGCGGTGGCTGCTCTCGCGGATGGTGAAGCTACGTGGAAGATCCACTTCTGCGATTCCTCTGGTCTGGTCTCAACGTGGTCGGGGGGTCGAGGCGGACCAGCAGCGCGGGCATCAAAGCACCTCCAGAGATCGTCGAAGCCGCCAAACTAACCGCGGGGCGCGAGCCGCGTCGAGCGGATTCCCCCGTTCGAAGCTCCCGCCAGGCTGCTCGAAAAGCCTGGCGGGAGCTTCGAACGCGATCAGCGGATGCGACGCAGGCCGAGGTACTGCAGCTCGGCGAAGGCGGCCACGGCGGCGGCCTGCCCGAGCACGAACACCGTGCCGAGCGTGGTCAGCTCGAACCAGCCGCCCAGCACGAGCACGACACTCGCCACGGTCCAGAGGCCGTTCGTGGCGATCACGCTCCAGACCGCGGGCCGGCTGATCCGGCGGCGGGTGCCGATCAGCGCCACCAGCGCGGCGTACGCCAGCAGGAAGATCCCCACCGGCAGCAGCAGGCCGGGCGGCAGGCCGAGCAGCTCGCCGAGCGGCCCGGACCCGACCGCCGCCAGCGCCCCCACGGCCCCCGTGGCCGCGGTGTCGGCGAGCAGCGCGTGCCGCAGCAGCCGCTCAGGGCTCGCCAGCGGCGTGGCGTCGTGGGTATCGATGTCTGCCATTTCTGTCCTCTCCGGTGCGTCTTGGTGCCCTCCCACCATCGGCGGCCCGGGGTGCGCCTGTCGATGACGTGCGAGGTAATGGCGCGGGTGCGGGCGGCCTGGTTAGGGTCGGCGGCGGGGAGGTGCGATGACGACGACGGTGCGCGACCAGCGGCCGGTGGGGGAGCTGCTGCGGGGGTGGCGCGAGCACCGGCGGCTGACCCAGCTGGAGCTGTCCAACCAGGCCGAGGTGTCCACCCGGCACCTGAGCTTCGTGGAGACGGGCCGCTCGCGGCCGAGCCGGGACATGGTGCTGCACCTGGCCGAGCAGCTCGACATCCCGCTGCGCGAGCGCAACCGGCTGCTGCTCAGCGCCGGCTACGCGCCGGTGTACGGGCAGGCGCCGCTGGACTCGCCGCGCCTGGGGCCGGTGCGCGCCGCGCTGCGCCAGGTGCTCGCCGGGCACGAGCCGTACCCGGCGGTGGTGGTGGACCGGTGGTGGAACCTCGTCGACGCCAACGCCGCGCTGGGCGTGCTCACCGCGGGCATCGCGGATCACCTGCTGGCGGCCCCGGCCAACGTGCTGCGAGCGGGTCTGCATCCGCAGGGCATGGCGCCGCACATCGTGAACCTGGGTGAGTGGCGGGCCCACCTGCTCGGCAGGCTGCGCCGGCAGGTCGCCGCGACCACCGACCCGGAGCTGGCCGCGCTGTACGAGGAGCTGCGCGACTACCCGTGCGACCAGCCGGAGCCGGAGGTCGAGACGCCCGGCCCCGGCGACATCGTGGTGCCGCTACGGCTGCGGCACGACGGCGGTGAGCTGGCGTTCATCAGCATCGTGGCGACGTTCGGCACGCCGCTGGACGTGACCGTGGCCGAGCTGTCCATCGAGTCGTTCTTCCCGGCCGACGAGCACACCGCCGAGGTGCTGCGCCGGTGGCGGTCCACACCGGATGCCGCCCCTTGACGGGCGGGCCGGACGATGCCTACGGTACGCGGCGACAACTGAAGACTTCGCTGAACGAACCGCAGCGGGAGAGCCCCGGCCGTGCCGGGCGCCGAAGGAGCAACACTCCCCGTCAATCTCTCAGGCCCACGTACCGCCGCGGTGAGGCGACTCTGGAAAGCCGGGACACCGTCCCGCGCCCACGGTGCAAACCACCCCGCCGGTGGTGAAGCTCTCAGGCTCCATGACAGAGGGGGAGGCACACCGACCTCGGTGCCGCGCGCCGCGGCACCCGGACCAGGGAGCCTCCCGTGAGCAGTGCCGTGCCCGCGCACCTGCGCTACACCCGTGACCACGAATGGCTGGACGGCGGCGACGTCGCGACCGTCGGCATCACCGCGTTCGCCGCCGACGCGCTCGGCGACGTGGTCTTCCTCGAACTGCCCGCGCCCGGCCGGACCGTGGCGGCGGGCGAGCCGTGCGGCGAGATCGAGTCGACGAAGTCGGTCAGCGAGCTGTACGCGCCCGCCGCCGGCGAGATCGTCGCCGTGAACGAGGCCGCCGCCGCCGAGCCGGGCCTGCTCAACAGCGACCCGTACGGGCAGGGCTGGCTGTTCCGGCTGCGCCTGACCGGCACGCCCGAGCTGCTGGACGCGGCCGCCTACGCGGCGTTCACGGGGGAGGCGGCGTGACCGGGCTGGACCGCACGCTGGCCGAGTGCGACCCCGAGGTGGACGCGGCGCTGCGCGCCGAGCTGGGCCGCCAGCGCGACACCCTGGAGATGATCGCGAGCGAGAACTTCGCGCCGCTCGCGGTGCTGCAGGCGCAGGGTTCGGTGCTCACCAACAAGTACGCCGAGGGTTACCCCGGCCGCCGCTACTACGGCGGTTGCGAGCACGTCGACGTGGTGGAGCGGCTGGCGATCGAGCGGGTCAAGGCGCTGTTCGGCGCGGCGTACGCGAACGTGCAGCCGCACTCGGGCGCGCAGGCCAACGCGGCCGCGATGGCGGCGCTGCTCCAGCCCGGCGACACCATCCTCGGCCTGGACCTGGCGCACGGCGGCCACCTCACGCACGGCATGCGGATCAACTTCTCCGGCCGTCTCTACCGCGCGGTGGCCTACCGGGTGTCCGAGCACGACGGGCGGGTGGACCTGGCCGAGGTCGAGCGGCTCGCGCACGAGCACCGGCCGCAGCTGATCATCGCGGGCTGGTCGGCGTACCCCCGGCAGCTCGACTTCGCCGCGTTCCGGCGCATCGCCGACGCGGTGGGCGCCCGGCTCATGGTGGACATGGCGCACTTCGCGGGGCTGGTCGCGGCGGGGCTGCACGCCAACCCGGTGCCGTACGCGGACGTGGTGACCACCACGACCCACAAGACGCTCGGCGGCCCGCGCGGTGGCGTGGTGCTGACCTGCCACGAGGACGTCGCGCGCAAGGTCGACAGCGCGGTCTTCCCGGGTCAGCAGGGCGGGCCGCTGCAGCACGTGATCGCCGCGAAGGCGGTGGCGTTCAAGCTCGCGGCCGAGCCGGAGTTCACCGAGCGGCAGCGGCGTACGCTCGGCGGCGCGCGGCTGCTGGCGCAGCGGCTGTCCGAGCCGGACGTAGCCGGGGCCGGGATCAGCGTGCTCACCGGCGGCACGGACGTGCATCTGGTGCTGGTGGATCTGCGCGATTCGGCGCTGGACGGCAGGCAGGCCGAGGACCGGCTGCACGCGGTCGGGATCACGGTCAACCGCAACGCGGTGCCGGGTGATCCGCGCCCGCCGCTGGTCACCTCCGGGCTGCGCGTCGGCACGGCGGCGCTGGCCGCCCGGGGCTTCACCGAGCCGGACTTCGTGGAGGTCGCGGACGTGGTCGCGCAGGCGCTGCTGCCGTCCTTCGACGGCGCGGTCGCGGCCTGGCTGCGCTCCCGGGTGGCCGCCCTCACCGCGGCGCACCCGCTCTACCCGGCGCTCTAGGCATTACCGTTGCAACCGAGTGGACTCTAGTGACCACTCGTGTTGCAGTCGGCCGTTGCCGGCCGACGGTCCCCGTCTGACCCACCGGGGTGGTGCGGGGTGGTCGTTTCACAGCCACCTGCCACCACGAGGGTGGTCTCACGGTCGGCTCCACGGCCGTTTTGCGTCTGCCGGCCACTCCGGTCGACGTACTGCTGCAGGTTGACCGCCGCGTTGAGATCACGGTCCAAGCGCAGGCCGCAGTGCTCGCAGGTGTAGGTCCGTACCCGCAGCGGCAGCTTGGGTTTCACCACGCCGCAGGACGAACAGGTCTTCGTGGAGGCGAACCACCGGTCGGCGACGACCAGCCGGCCGACGTTCCAGGTGGTCTTGTATTCCAGCTGGCGGCGCAGGGTGGCCCACCCGGCGTCGGCGATGTGCCGGGCCAGGCGCCGGTTGCGGATCATCCCGGCGATGTTGAGGTCCTCGACCACGATCGTCCCGTAGGTCGCGGCGAGGGCCGAAGTGAGTTTGTGCAGGCCGTCGGCGCGCAGGTTCGCGACGCGGGCGTGTGCGCGGGTCAGGCGGGTCTTGGCCTGCCGCCAGCGCCGGGACGGCTGCTGGCCGGTGCGCCGGTCGGGGCCCTGGCGCTGGGACAGGGTCCGCGCGGCGGCGCGCAGCCGCGCTTGTGCCCGGGTCAGGTGGCGGGGGTTGGGCACGAGCTGCCCGGTGGACAGCACCGCCAGGCTGGTGATCCCGAGGTCGACGCCGACGGTGGCCTGCGGGTGGGCGGGGGTGCGCGCGGTGCGGGTGACCTGCACGGTGAACGACACGTGCCAGCGCCCGCCGGTGTGGCGGACGGTGGCCGACATGATCCGGGCGGTGCCCGCGTGCAGGCGGCGGGCGAGTTTGCGGGTGGACTCGTGGGTGCGGATGCGGCCCAGCCTGGGCAGGGTCACATGGTGGCGGGTGTCCTCGACGCGGATGGCGCCGGTGGTGAACCGCACCGACGGTGTCACCCGCCGCCGCGACCGGAACCGCGGGAACCCAACCCGCGCACCGGCGCGGCGGCCCGACCGCGACGCCGACCAGTTGCCCAGCGCCCGCGCCAGCCCATCCAGGCCGGTGTTGTACGCCTCCTTCGAGCACTGCGCCCACCACGGCGCGACCTCGGGTTTGGCGGTGTTCCAGGCGCGGCGCAGGGCGGGCAGGTTCCAGCCCAGCGCAGGGGTCAGCTGCTCACCGTCCAGGCCGTAGGTGCGTTCGGCGGCGCGCTGGCCGAGGTTGGCGCGCACCGCGGCCAGGGCCCAGTTGAACGCGAACCGCCCGGCTCCGGCGTGGCGGTGCAGGTCTCGGTCCTGGGCCGGGGTCGGGTCCAGGGCGAACCGGTACGCCTGAACCACGACAGCACCAACCACATCGGACACGCGGACAGGTTATACACCGAGTACGACAACACCTCGACCACCACCCGCCGGCCCGGCACACCAGCGGGCGCTGAAGCACACCAAAGCTCACTCAAACAACAGCAGCCGGATACCCCCTCCATAGAAAGGCGCCGGCCTGTCCGGGCTCATCCGGGCAGGCTGGCGTCGATCGTCAGCGTTGCTAGCGCCCGGGTGTGGGGGACGGTGTGGCCCGGCGAGCCCCGTCGAGCTGCGCGTACACGTGGTCCGGGGTGGCCAGCCGGGTGACCGCCGCGGCCAGCGCGCCCGCCGCGTGCACCGGGGGCACGTCGGTGTTGGCGAGCACCACCAGTGTGGCGCTGCGCTGCGGGATCGACATCACCACGCTGGTGTAGCCGGGGATGCTCCCGTTGTGTCCCCACCAGCCGCCGCTCTCGAAGATCGCGAACCGGTACGCTGCGGCGGGTCCGCTCTCCGGCACCCGTCCCAGCCGGACCGACTGTGTCTGCGGATCCAGCAGGGTGCCCTTGCCCAGCGCCAGCGCCCAGGTCTTCATGTCCGCGAACGTCGACACGATGGCGCCCGCCGCCCCGGCCCAGGCCGGGTTCCACAGCGAGGCGTCGGTGACCGCGCCGCCCGCGCCCCGCGTGTAGCCGTGCGCGTACGGCTCCGGCAGGGCCCCGGACGCGGGATAGACCGATTCGGACAGCCGCAGCGGCGCGAAGACGTGCTCACGCAGGTAGTCGCCGAGCGGCCGCCCGGTCACCCGCTCCACCACCATGCCGAGCAGCACGGCGTTGACGTCGACGTACTCGAAGCGGCTGCCGGGCGGGAAGGCCAGCGGGCGCGCGGCGCTGACGTCCACCAGCTGCGCCGGGGTGACCGCGCCCGCGTCCGGCCCCTGGGGCAGCTCGGCCAGCATCGCCGCGACGAACGCCGGGTCCTGCTCGTACGAGTACAGGCCGCTCCGCATGTCGCCGAGCATGCGCAGGGTGATCCGGTCGCCGGAGGGCAGGCCGCCGACGAACCTCGCGATCGGATCGCTGAGGGCCAGCAGCCTGTCCTCGACCAGCCGCAGCACGGCGGTGCCGGTGAACGTCTTGGTCACGCTGCCGATCCGCACGTGCTCGGCGAGGCTCATCGGGCGGCCGGAGACGTCGTCGGCGACCCCGAAGACCTGGCTGTATTCGACGATCCCGGGCACCGAGAGGCCGACGATCGCGCCGGGGATGCCCAGCTGCCGCATCGTGCCGGTGACGGCGGCATCGAGCCGGGCCGGCAGGTCGTCGCCGGGCGCGCGCGGCGAGGCGGTCGGCAGCGGCCCGGCCGCCGCACAGCCTGCCGCAACGCCGGCGAGCAGCGCGCCCGCTCCGGCGAGCAGTCCCCGGCGGGAGACGCGCGGCGGACCCGGCGGCGCGGCGGACCCGGCGGCGCGTCCGGTCATCGTGGCGGCCAGAGGGCGTCGATGCGGGCGACCGAGCGGTCGATCTGCGCCGGGCTGACCTTGCCCTCGCGGATCAGCCGCAGCACCAGGTCCACGGTCTGCTCCACGATCGCGGTGTCGTAGACCGCCTGGTTGCAGAAGACGAGCTGGTCCACCCCGGCCTGCAGGGCGTACGTGGTGGCCTCGTCCCGGCCGTAGCGGCTGGTGATGGCCACGGCCTGCATGTCGTCGGTGACCACGACGCCGTCCCAGCCGAGCTGCCCGCGCAGCAGGTCGGTCACCACCGCCTTGGACAGCGACACCGGGCGCTCGGGGTCGAGCTTCCGGTTCAGGAAGTGGGTGACCATCACGGTGTCCACCGTGCCCGCGGCGATCAGCCGCTGGAACGGCTCGATCTCGGCGCGCGTCCAGGTGTCGGTGACGTCGACGGCCTCGAAGTCGGTGTTGCCGGTCGCGCTGCCCAGCCCCGGGAAGTGCTTGATCGAGGTGCGCACCGAGGCTTTGCGGAACTCGCCGATGAAGTCGGTGCAGCAGGACACCACGACGTCGGGATCGGCCGAGAAGCTGCGCTGGAGCTGGGCGACCGCCGGGTTGTCCGGGTTGACCGCGAGGTCGGCGACCGGGGCGAAGTCGAAGTTCACCCCGATCTGGACCAGCGTGTGCGCCATGCCGGCGGCCCAGGCCCGGGTGATCGGCGGGGAGTTCGTCGCGCCGATCTCAGCCGGCGACTTCGTCGCGGGGAAGCCGTTCTGCGGGCCGAGGCGGGCGATCCGGCCGCCCTCCTGGTCGATGGAGACGATCAGCCCGTGCGGCGCGGCTCCGGCCAGCGTGTCGACCAGGGTGGTGACCTGGTCCGGGGAGTTGATGTTCCGGCTGTCCCCGGTCAGCTGGTCGCGATCGAAGAGGATGACGCCGCCGAGCCCCTGCTCGCGGATCGCCCGCATGATCCAGTCGTCCGGGCCGACCGTGGCGCCGCGGAACCCGACGATCAGCATCCGGGCGATCTTCTTGCGCAGCGCGGCCTCATCGGCCGGGCTCGGGCTGGGGGAGGGGGTGGGCTGCGCCGCGGGCACCGGCGTGTCCTTGGCGCGGCATGCGCCCAGCCCCGCCGCCACCGCGGCGGAGCCCAGCCCGGCGAGCAGGCCGCGGCGGGTGACTCCCTCGCCCGTCACCCCGTCCACGTTACTGACCGGGCTGCTTCGGCAGGCCGCGATCACCGTTATCCGGTCGCGCGTGAGGCGCTTGCAATGGCTTGCAAGTGATTAAGCTTTTCTTGCGTAAACCCTGCTGTCGTGAGGACGTCGTATCGAGTTTCTGATCGCTTTAGAGTGGGCGTCAGGGCGACAACTGTACTGGCAGAGGCCATGTTAAGGCGTCTCTGTCGCGCGGTGAGCGTGCCGGATCCTTGTCGAATTTTTGCGTTGGCCTCTGGACGTGGTGGCGAGGACGGTCTTACTCTGCTCGCGTCCCGTTCAGCTACGCGGTCGCGACGTGTTCGAACGGCGGCTCCACCACACCCCCGATCCGATGAGGCGCGCCCCGCTGCGCGTGATTCGTCCTGATAGGAGCCTTTGATGAAGCTCCGCTCCACCCTGCTGGCCGCGGTCGCCGCGACCGGCCTGCTCGCGGCGTCGAGCCCGGCGCAGGCGGCGGCCCCCGCCCTCCCCACCCTGCCGACCCTGCCCGGCACCGCGCTGCCGCTGCCCGCCCTGCCCGGCGGCCCCGGCGCGCAGGTCCCGTTCACCGAGTACGAAGCCGAGTCGGCGCGCACCGACGGCGCCGTGCTCGCGGCCACCCGGGCGTTCACCAAGCTTGCCGCCGAGGCGTCCGGCCGCCGCGCGGTCGCCCTCGACGCGGGCGAGTACGTCGAGTTCACCCTGGCCAAGGCGGCCAACGCGGTGGACGTGCGCTACTCGGTGCCGGACGGCGCCACCGCCTCGCTCATCGTCAGCGCCAACGGCACGGCCGTCGGCTCGCTGGCGCTGACCTCGGCGTACGCCCACGTGTACGGCAACTACCCGTACACGAACGAGCCCGCCGACCGGGGGCAGCACCACTACTTCGACGACGCGCGCACGCTGCTCGGCCGCACGCTGGCCGCAGGCACCCGGGTGCGGCTGCGGGCGAGCGCCCCCGCCGTGGTCGACCTGGCCGACTTCGAGCTGGTCGCGGCCGCTCCGGCCAAGCCGGACGGCTTCCTGGACGCGCTCGCCTTCGGCGCCGACCCGACCGGAGCCGCCGACTCGGGCCAGGCCCTGCAGGACGCGATCGACGCGGCCCGCGACCAGCAGCGCGGCCTGTGGATCCCGCCGGGCGAGTACGCGGTGACCCGCAAGCTCCAGGTCGACCGGGTGACCGTGCAGGGCGCGGGCCCGTGGCACACCGTGCTGCGCGGCGCGGGCGTCGGCGTGTTCGGCAACGCCGCGCCGACCCCGAGCACCGCCGTGCACCTGTCCGGCTTCGCGGTGTTCGGCGGCACGGCCGGCCGCGACGACGCCACCATCGACAGCGGCTTCGGCGGCTCGCTGAGCGACTCCAGCATCAGCAACGTGTGGGTCGAGCACGTCAAGGTCGGCATGTGGTTCGACGGCCCGTCGGAGAACCTCGTCATCGACGGCGGCCGGATCAAGAACGTATGGGCCGACGGCCTGAACCTGCACGACGGCGTCAGCCGGTCCACGGTCGGCAACCTGTTCGTGCGCAACACCGGCGACGACGGCATGGCCATGTGGTCGGCGAGCCACGCCGACACCGGCAACACGTTCGCGCACAACACCGTCGCGCTGCCGATGCTGGCCAACGGCTTCGCGGTGTACGGCGGCCGGGACAACACGGTGCGCGACAACATCGCCGCCGACACCGTCACCCAGGGCGGCGGCGTGCACGTCGGCAACCGGTTCGGCGCGAGCCCGCTCGCCGGGACCACCACCATCGCCCGGAACCTGCTGGTGCGCACCGGCAGCCTGGTGCCCAACGAGCCGACCCAGATCGGCGCGCTGTGGTTCTGGGCGGCCGACGGGCCGATGACCGGCGCGGTCAAGGTCCAGGACGTGTCGCTGGTGGACAGCTCGTACGCGGGCCTGCACTTCTTCGGCAAGAGCATCACGAACGTGTCGGTGGAGCGGGTGACCGTGGCCGGGGCGGGCACCGTCGCGCTGCAGCTGCAGGCGCCGGGCGCGGCCACTTTCGCCGGGGTGGTCGCCTTCGGGCTGGGCGGCACCGGCGTGCACGACTGCGGCAGCGGCTTCACGGTGACCCGCGGCGCGGGCAACCTGGGCTGGTCCGGCACCCGGTGCGGCTTCGCGCCCGCCGGGCAGCTGGAGATCGCGCAGGCCACCGGCGTGGACTACGGCTTCCAGCCGCTGGGCACGGACGCGGTCCAGCCGATCGCGATCACCAACCCGGGACCGGAGCCGGTCACGGTCGAGGCCGTGGTGCCGCCGCGCGGGTACACCGTGGACGGGGTGTGCCCGGTCATCGCGGTCGGGGCCACCTGCACCCTGTCCGTGCGCTTCGCGCCCGCGGCGTCCGGCAACTACGCCGGGCTGCTCACCGTGCACAGCAGCTCGCCCGCGGGGCCGTACGTGGTGGGCCTGCGCGGCATCGGCTTCGACCCGGACGGCAACCTGGCGCTGGGGCGCGACATCACGTCCAGCTCGCAGGCCGGGTGGTG
Organism: Catellatospora sp. IY07-71; assembly: GCF_018326265.1. Classification (GTDB taxonomy): domain Bacteria; phylum Actinomycetota; class Actinomycetes; order Mycobacteriales; family Micromonosporaceae; genus Catellatospora. Next base: position 8,483,669 of record NZ_AP023360.1, on the reverse strand, counting down.
GATCGCCCCGCCGAACCTGGTCGACGGCGATCCGGCGACGTACTTCGAGAGCCAGAACGGCACGTTCCCGCAGACCGTCACCCTGGACCTGGGCCACCAGGTGGAGATCCGCCGGATCGTGCTGAAGCTGCCCGCCAACTGGGGCGGCCGCCGGCAGACCATCGCGGTCGCGGCCGACGGAGCGCCGCTGGTGCCCGCCGCGGAGCACCTGTTCGCCCCGGAGACCGGCAACGTCGTCACCATCGCCTTCCCCGCCGTCACGGCGCGGGAGCTGACCCTGACGTTCACGTCGAACACCGGCTGGCCCGCCGCGCAGCTCTCCGAGTTCGAGGTGTACGCCCACTGACCAGGCGGAAAGCTCCCTGCATGCCGCCGGACCGGCATGCGGGGAGCTTCGCCATGAGCGTCAGGGGTTGAGCGCGCCCGCGCGGGCGGCCGACAGCGGGCCGGGGTCGCGGCGGGCGGGACGCTTGAGCGTGGCTTGGGCCGTGTCCTGGGCCTTGCGGATCTCCGCCATCAGCACGTCCGGCGGCACCGGGCGAGCCAGGGCGAAGCCCTGCACCTGGTCACAGCCCAGCTCGTCCAGCATCGCCAGCGCGGTGAGGTCCTCCACGCCCTCGGCGGTCACGAACAGGCCGAGGTTGTGCGCCAGCTCGATGGCGCTGCGCACCAGGATGGCGTCGCCGGGGTCGGTGGCCAGGTCGTGCACGAACGTCTTGTCGATCTTCAGCTCGTCCGCGGAGAGCAGCTTGAGCTGGTTGAGCGAGCTGAACCCGGTGCCGAAGTCGTCGATCGAGACCTGTACGCCGTCGCGGCGCACCCGGCGCAGCACGTCCTGGGCCCGGACCGGGTCGGTGGTCATGCCGCTCTCGGTGATCTCCAGCCGCAGCAGCGTGGCGGGCAGGCCGTGCTCGGCCAGCGCCGAGCGCACCTGCCCCACGAACGCGTCGTCGAGCAGGCAGTTCGGCGACACGTTGACCGAGACCGTCAGCGGGTGCCCCTGCGCGCACCACTTCGCGGCCTGCTTCACCGCCAGGCCCATCAGGTGGTACGTGAGCGGGATCTCCAGGCCGCCGGTCTCCGCCACGTACAGGAAGGCGTCCGGGGACAGCAGCCCGAGCTGCGGGTGCTGCCAGCGCACCAGCGCCTCGGCCGCGGTGACCGTGGCGTCGGACAGCCGGACCTGCGGCTGGTAGTAGAGCACCAGCTCGCCCTCGGGATCGCCCTCGGTGAGCAGGGCGCGCAGGTCGCCGAAGAGCGCCATCCGGCTGGGCTGGTCGGTGTCGACGTCGGGGTCGTAGACGGCCACGCCCTTGCCGCTGGTCTTGGCCCGGTACATCGCCGCGTCGGCGTGGCGCAGCATGTCCTCGGGGCAGGTGCCGGCGTGGGCCAGGGCCATGCCGACGCTGCCGCTCACCGCGGCCGAGCCGGCGGGCAGCAGGTAGTTGCGGCGCAGCGCGCCGGTGGCTCGCTCGGCGATCTCGACGGCCGCCTCGACCGAGCCGACCCGGGGCAGCAGCACGGCGAACTCGTCGCCGCCCAGCCGGGCGACGGTGTCCCCGTCCCGGACCACCTTGCGCAGCCGGTGCCCGGTCTCCACCAGCACGTCGTCACCGGCCTGGTGGCCGAGCGTGTCGTTGACGGCCTTGAAGCCGTTCATGTCGATCAGCATGACCGCGAGCTGGTCACCCGACGCGGCGCCGTTCGGGTCGAGGGCGTCCTCCAGCTGCCGCTGGAACAGCAGCCGGTTGGCCAGCCCGGTGAGCGGGTCGTGCAGCGCCTGGTGCTGGCTGACCTCGGCGTGCTGCAGCACGCGGCGCTGGTAGCCGAGCATGACCCGCCAGATCGCGGCGACCAGGCCGAGGCCGACCGCGAAGCCGACGACGGTCGCCGCGAACATCCGGGTCTGCACCTTGCGCAGGTCGGCGACCAGCTTCTGGGCCTGCACGTGGTGGGCCCGGGACACCTCGGTGACGTCGTGCTGGAGCGTGTAGTAGGCCGGGGTGACCTCCAGCCGGTCCTGGGTGACCGCCTCCGGGTTGCGGTCGGTCACCATGACGATCAGCTCGTCGGCGGCCTGCCGGTACGCCGACTGCTCGGCCTGCAGCCGCAGCGCGTCGTCGTGGGCCGCGCCCGAGCTCAGCTCGACCGCCCGGCGCAGCGCCGCGTCGGCCTGCGCGGCGGACTCCAGGTAGCGGGCGCGCGCCGCCACGGACGGCTCCAGCTGGTAGTGGCGGGCCTGCATCTCCTGCACCGCCACCGCCGAACTCGCCTCGCTGAAGACCGCGTCCAGCACGAGCGCCCTGGACTGCGCCTCGGTGGCCTGGGTGGCCTGCAGCGTGCCCCAGAGGGTGAACGCACCCAGCCCACACAGCACGGCCGCCAGAGCGGCGGTCATGCCAAGGCTGCGGCGCGGCCGCAGCACCGGGTCGGCCCGGCGGGCGGACACGCCCGGCCTGCCGAGCCGTTTGACGGCCCGCCTCCACGACGGCCAGCGCATGTTTCGGGGGTCCTCCTCCGGTCGGCCTCAGCCGACCTGTCCGGTGCTGCTAGCAGTACAAGTCGGCCAGCCTATGCGGCGATTCCGACTTTCCCGAGAATTCTGATATTAATTCACGATATGGACAAGCTCCACGAGTCGGGCGCGCTGCGTCAGTTGAGGCGGGTGGTGAGCATGGTGCTCGCCGCCGCCCTGGGCGGGATGGTCGCCGCCTGTCAGGACACCGCCGAAACAGATGAAACACCCCAGGTGGTGCGTCTCGGCGCGCTGATTCCGCTGACCGGCGACAACGCGCCCACGGGCAAGCGCCTGCTGGAGGCGTACCAGATCGCCATCCAGGACGCGAACGAGGCCGGCGGCGTGCTCGGGCGCAAGGTGGAGCTGGTCGTCGGCGACGACGCGTGCGACCCCGGCACGGCGGTGGTCAAGGCCAACGAGATGATCGGCCGGGACATCACCGTCTCCGTCGGCGGCGGCTGCAGCGTGGCCGCGGTGCCCGTGCTCAAGGTGTTCCACACCGCCGGCATCCCGATGATCATCCCGGCGGCGAACTCCACCGATCTGCTGGTGCCCGGCTACAACAGCGTCTTCCTGCTCTCCGGCACCACCACGGTGGAGGCGGCGCACGCGGTCGACGCGATGGAGTCGCTGGGCCGCAAGCGGCTGCTGGTGATCGACGACGGCACCAGCTTCCCGGAGACCATCGCCGACGCCGCCGTGGCGGACGTGACCAAGAACGGCGGGCCGCTGACCCTGGCCGACCAGATCACGGTCAGCCAGGGCGCCACCAGCTACCCGCGGGTGGTGGACACGGTGCGCGAGAAGAACGCCGACCTGGTCTTCTTCACCGGCTACTACCCCGAGGCCGCCCGCATGATCCGCGACCTGCGCGACTCGGGCTTCCAGGGCACGATCATGCTGTCCGACGCGGGCACCGACCCGACGCTGTTCGACCAGCTCACACCCGCCCAGGAGCAGGGCGTGTACGGCATCACGCTGCCGCTGGCGCAGTTCGAGCCCGCGGCCACGGACTGGGCCGCCAAGTACCGCGCCTCCTACGGCCACGAGCCCGGTCCGTTCACCATGCAGGCGTACGACGCCGTCCGGCTCAGCCTGAACGCGATCCAGCGGGCGGGCACCGTCGACCGGGAGGCCGTGCGCAAGGCGATCGCCGAGACCAAGCCCGGCGACATCGAGCTGCTCTCCGGCCCGGCGGAGTTCAAGCCGGACGGCACCCAGCCCAACCCCACGTTCATCCTGCTGCAGATCAAGAACGGCGAGTTCGTCCTCGTCCGTGAGGTCAGCTGAGATCCGGCTCTCCCGTCCCGGCTGCCGCGATTAGCGCTCTCCCGAGCGGGTATCCGGTTCGCGAACGGGCCACGTTCTTAGGCGTGCTCGGCGCGAACGAGGAGGTCTGCTCATGGCAAGGAACAACGGAGTCGCCGCTTCGGCCAGCCAGCTCAAGGAGACGCTGGCCGAGTCGGGTCGCGCGGTCGCCGCGCAGGCCGGCGAGGTCAGGCACACCCTGGCCGAGTCCGGTCACACCCTCGCCACCCAGGCGGGGGAGGTCAAGGACCAGGTCGCCGCGACGGCGGCGCTGGCCCGCGACAAGGCGGGCGAGGTCGTGCACGATCTCGCCGTGAAGATGCCGTCCAGCTCCCAGGAGTGGGAGGCGGCGGGCCGCGACGTGATGGACAGCGTCCGGCGCAACCCCCGGCCGTGGGTCGTCGGCGCGGCCGTCGTCACCGTCGTGTGGTGGCTGGCCCGCAAGACCAAGCGGTCGGCGTAACCGCAACCCCCGGCACCGCGAGGGCCGGCCGCCTCCCACCCCCGGTGGAGGCGGCCGGCCCTCGCGGCGTGAGGGTCCTTATCGGAGGCATGCCGGGTACGCAATCCCTCGGTGACGGACAGTGTGTGCGATTCGCCGAGGTCGAAGGTGCGTAACCTCCCGTGCGGTCGGGGTTCGGCGGGGGACTCACGTGGTGGGCAACCAACCCGGCGGACCGTCTACATGCGACTTGAATCGGACTTTCGGGCAAAAGTTACAGACGAATAGTTTTCGCGTGAATCATCTCTTATCTCTGTCACCTGCTGTAGTCTGCACCGAGCTACCCGTTACCGCGGCGGTGATTCAGGCACGCCGAGCGGCGACGACCCGCGGGTGGCCTCACTCTCCGGGGAGCGGGTGTGCTTGATATCGACGACTGCCTTCAGCAGTTGATGGCGCTCCAGGGCGTACACGGGGCGAGCCTCATCGACTTCCCCAGCGGATCGGTCATCGGCGCGGCCGGCCGGGGGCCGGGCAGTATCGGCGACGCGCCCGCGGACGCGGCGGACATGATCCACGCGACCATGCAGACCGCGGCCTTCGCCACCGTCGGGCAGCCCGCCCACGTCGAGGACATCGTGATCACCGCCGGCAACGGCTATCACGTGATGCGCCTGCTGCGCTCGGACATCGAGGCACGCATGGTGCTCTACCTGTGGCTGGACCGGGCGGTGGGCAACCTGGTCGTGGCGCAGCGGCAGCTGAGCGCCGTCGCCGCGCAGATCAGCGCGAACTGACCGCCGTATGCCTACGAGCTCACGCCGGCCGATGCTGCGCGAACTGCTGGAGCCCTGGTGCGCGGCCGGCGTCACCGGCGCCCTGCGCATCCTCGACCCGCCCGGCGGGGTCGTGTACATCGCGGACGGCCGCATCGCATACGCCGAGTGCCCGGTCGCGTCCGGGCTGGAGCGGCTGCTGACCGCCTCCGGCCGGCTGCCCGCCGAGGCGTGGCGCGCCGCGGTCAACGCCGGCCGCGCCCAGCACCGCATCGGCCCCGAGCTGGTGGACGGCGGGCTGGTCAGCCAGCCCGAGCTGGAGGCGCTGGGCGTGATGGCGCTCTACGACGCCGCCTTCTTCCTGTTCGACCTGGTCGTGGGTACGCAGTTCGAGCACCGCGCCCGCCATCCGGTCGGCCACCTGCGCACCCTCGACCTGCGCGTGGTCTGCCAGGAGGTGGACCGGCGCAAGCGGCTGCTCGCCGACGCCTGGCCGGACGCCGCCATCGACACCGCGGCCGTGCTCCCGCAGCGCCGGCTGCGCTCGCAGTGTGTGGCGCTGACCGCGCTGCAGTGGGAGGTCGTGGCCAACGCCGACCGCCGCCGCAGCCCCGTCGACCTGGCCCGCCTGCTGGGCCGCGACACCTTCTCGGTCATGCTCGAGGTGCGCCGGATGGCGAGGTCCGGGCTGGTCGAGCCGGGGCGGCCCGGCGGCTCCGCGGCCGCCGAGTCCGTCGCCACCGTGCGCGCGCGGGCCGCCGCGGGCCTGCCCGCGACCCCGGAGGCGGAGCGGGTCGGCAGGCACGCCCAGCCGGCCCCGGAGCCCGAGCCGCTGCCCGAACCGGAGCCGGTGGACACCAGCCTGCCGCCGCCCGTGCTCCCGCATCGTGACGTACGGCACCAGCCGGCGGCCGAGTTCCTGGTGCCGGTCGGGATGGCGGCAGAACCCCGGGTGTCCGAGCAGATCCTCGTCCGGCTCCTCGCCGGGCTGGGGGCGCTGTGATGCGTCACCTGCTGAGAAGTGTCCTACGCGGTAGGAGGAGAGGAGTCACCCCTTTGACACCTGACAGTCCGGTGCTCGCTGAGATACGCGACCTGCGCCTGCGCCTGCCCCACGTGCTCGGCGTCGTCGTGGCCAGCGTGGACGGCCTGCTGATAGCGCAGGACACGCACGGTGTGGAGCCGGAGGTGTTCGCCGCGATGTCGGCGGCCCAGCTCGGTCTGGGGCAGCAGACCGTGGCGGCGGTGCGGGCCGGCGAGTTCCGCGAATCGGTCACCACGGCCACCAACGGCTACGTGGCGACCTTCGCCGCCGGGGCATCGGCACTGCTCACCGTCATCGCGGGGCGGGAGCTCAACGTCGCCCGCCTGCACCACGAGGCCCGCCCGGCCGCCGTCCGCATCGGCGAGCTGGTCCGGCAGGCCGAACAGCGCCGAACCACCGAACAGTACGACCCTTCACCCGGAAAGAGAACGAGGTAGGCCATGGCTGACATGGAGAGCTCGCTGCAGGAAGCGATGCAGATCGAGGGCGCGACCGGCGTCGCGCTGGTGGACTACACCAGCGGGATGGCGCTGGGCACGCTCGGCAACAGCAAGGACTTCGACCTGACCATCGCCGCGGCGGGCAACACCGACGTGGTGCGGGCGAAGCTGCGCACGCTGGAGATGCTCAAGCTCAAGGAGAACATCGAGGACATCCTGATCACCCTGAGCGGGCAGTACCACGTGATCCGGCCGCTCACCAGCCGCAACACCCAGGGGCTCTTCCTCTACCTGGTGCTGAGCAAGGGGCGGGCGAACCTGGCCATGGCCCGGCACAAGCTCAAGACCATCGAGGAGGGGCTCCAGATGTGACGCCGCCGCCGTCCGCGCCGCCGACGGTCAGGGCCGTGCGCCGGTCCGTCGGCGGTGGACGGCCGTGATCGGACTGATTAACTTTGATCTTCGTTAAATTCTGCGGTACCGCAGATTGCTCTATGGCGATCAAGGTCGGTCGATCTCATGCGGAGCGGCAAGGAAGCGCCGCCGCTTCCGGCCGCCCTCGCTGCCGCCGGGGTCGGCGGCTGCCGGCGCACCGGCGGTCACTCCTACGAGTTGCACGGCGTCTGCGAGGGCTCGCCGCAGGTGCTCTTCCGAAGCACCGACCGGCGCACCTTTTCGCAGGTCGTGCACGCTCTGGTCCGCGCCATGGGGTACGCCGACGACCACCTGACGAATTGACATCGTTTTGTGTCGCGAGGCGGTCCCCAGGGATGCCGCGGAGGTGTAACGTCGTTGCGTTACTCGCTCAGCGGCATCTCGATCTGCGGTACGGCTGATTGACTCGTCGGGAGGACCACCATGAGTTCGGGTGACTCGCCCGCGGTGGCCCGTCGGCGTCTCCGGCTCGCGCTGCGGCGCTCCCGGGAGGCGCACGAGCTCACGCAGGGGCAGGTCGCCGAGGCTCTGGACTGGTCGCTGTCCAAGGTGCAGCGGATCGAGAGCGGCGAGGTCACGGTGTCCAGCACCGACCTCCGCGCACTGCTGCAGACGCTCGGGGTCACCGACCGCGACACCGTCGACCAGCTCGCCCAGGACGCCCGGACCTCCCGGCGCCGGGGCTGGTGGGACCAGTCGGACTACCGCAGCCAGCTGACCAACGGGATGCTGCAGCTGCTGCAGTTCGAGAGCCAGGCGACGGCGATCCGCTGCTTCTCCTCGACGATGATCCCGGGTGTCCTGCAGACCCGGGAGCACGCCGACGCCGTGTTCGAATTCTGGAACCGGGACCTCGCCGAGATGTCGGACGAGCAGCGCGCCGTCCGGCTGGAGGTGCGGATGCGCCGGCACAGCCAGGTCTTCGACCGGCCCGATCCGCCCGAGTATCTGCTCGTGCTCGACCAGTCCGTGCTGCATCGCGAGGTCGGCGGGCCGGAGATGATGTACGAGCAGCTCAGGCAGCTGCTCGCCCACGTCGCCGCCGGCAAGGTGGTGCTGCGCATCCTGCCGTTCACGAAGGGGTCCTTCGTGATGCTCGGCCCCTTCGTGATCCTGGACCTCGGCGCCGACGACGACCTCGTCCTCTACCGGGAGAGCTGGCTGAAGGACGAGGTGGTGCACGCCCCCGAGGCGCTGCACCGGCATCGGTGGATGTTCGACGAGATGTGGCGCGTGTCGTACCCGGAGGAGAAGTCGGTCCTCCTGGTGGAGGCACGGGTCGCCGCGCTAAAGGCGGCCATTGATCGTTGAGCGAGGTGATAACCACCAGTCCGGTCCGAAGGGAATTGCTGATCAGAAGATGTCTGTTGTCGAAACGCCCACTGGCTGGGTGAAGAGCAGCTACTGCGATTCGAGCGCGTGCGTCGAGGTGGCGCTCGCCGGTCAGGAGATCGCCGTACGCGACGGAAAGAACCCGCAGGGGCCCGTCCTCCGCTTCAGCCGCCAGGAGTGGCAGACGTTCGTCGCCGGCGTGGGGGCCGGCGACTTCGCGTCCCGGTAGCCGAGCACCTCGGCCGAAGCCTCGGTGATCGGCACCCGTGTCCACGAGTGCCGGTCACCGGCCGAAAGCGGGCACGTTCGCCGGGTCCCCGCGTGTGCCGGAGCTTGTAGATTTGAGAGCCGGCTATCGATGGGAGGGCGAGCCCGTGACATCGGACGACAGCGAGCAGGTGACCTGGCGGATCGGCTCGTACTGCGACACCAACGCCTGCGTCGAGGTGGGCTACGGGACGGACGAGGTGCGCGTGCGCCGGGCGCGGACCGACGGGCCGGCCGTCGCGTTCAGCCACGAGGAGTGGACGGCGTTCCTGCGCTCGGCCAAGGCCGGCGAGTTCGATCTCTGACGGGGACCGGCGCGGCGACGGAGTGGTCACCGCGCCCGACCGCGAAGGTCACCAGCCCCGCCAGAACTGGAACAGGTGGTAGCCGAGGCCCACCGCCTCCAGCGGGATGCCGGACACGTCGAGGAAGAAGAACGTCGCCTCGCTGAACAGGTCCCGGAACACGTCGATCCAGAGCAGCGCGAACACCAGCAGGATGCCGAACGGCTTGATCCGGTCGCCGACCCGGCGCGCGGAGGAGGGCAGGTACGGCTCGATCGTGCCCCAGCCGTCCAGGCCGGGCACCGGCAGCAGGTTCAGGATCGCCGCCGCGACCTGCAGGTATGCCAGCAGCGACAGCGCCGCCCAGAACGCCGCCTCCGGCGCGGGCACCAGTGCCAGATACTCCGGGCCGAACGCCGAGACCGTCGTGAGCAGGACCGCCGCCGCGATGATGTTCACCGCCGGACCGGCCAGCGAGACCATCGCGTCGCGCAGCCGGTTGCGCAGCCGGTGCGTCTCGATCAGCACCGCGCCGCCGGGCAGCGGCAGGCCGCCGATGAGCAGCACGAGCAGCGGCAGGATCAGGGTCAACACCGGGTGGCCGTACCGGCGCGGGTCCAGGCGCAGGTAGCCCTTGCCGGCGACGGTGTCGTCACCGCCCCGGTGCGCGGTCAGCGCGTGGGCGAACTCGTGCAGGCACAGCGTCACCAGCCAGCCGGACAGCACGAAGACGAACACGGTCAGCGTGGCCGGGCCGAGCCCGGCCCAGGTCGCCGCGGCGCTGCCCACCGTCAGCAGCACCAGCAGCACGAAGATCCAGGACACGCCGCCGCGCTCCGGCCGCGCGCCCCGCGGGCGGGGTGTCCGGGCCGGACGGAACACCGGCCTGCGCAGCTCGCGCCGCACGTCCTTCTCGACCGCGCGCGCCCGGCGGCTCCAGTCCTCTTCGGCCGCCAGCCGGTCCAGCGGGTCGTCGTGCTCCCTGGCGTTCATGCCGGGCAAGGCTACCCGAGCTCGCCGCTCTCAGGGGTACGCCGCGAGTGTCGGGGTGTGCTGCGACGATCGGAGCATGAGCGAGACGGTTCTCACCCGGCGGCAGGCGTCCGATGCGGTCACCGGGCTCGGCTGGCGGTTCGTGCTGGGCGAGCTGCAGGCCGTGGTGCCGGTGGCGGCGCCCGCGCAGGCGGTCGACGTGGCGGCCCGCGCGGTCGCGGCGGCGGGGTCCGGCGACGACCGCCACCTGCATCTTGACCTGCGCGCCGACCGGGTGCTGCTGACCGTGCGGCGGCCCGGCTCCCGGCCCACCGCGGCGGAGACGGCGCTGGCGGCCCGGGTCTCGGCCGCGCTCGGCGAGGCCGGATACGCGATCGACGCGACGGCCGGGCCGGAGCGGGCCGTGCAGGCGCTGGAGATCGCGATCGACGCGCTGGACATCGCCGCGGTGCGCCCGTTCTGGCAGGCCGTGCTCGGGTACGCGCCGGAGCCCGACGGATCGCTCGCCGACCCGTACGGTCAGGGCCCGGCGGTGTGGTTCCAGCAGCTGGACGCGCCGCGCCCGCAGCGTAACCGCATCCACCTGGACGTCTCGGTGCCGCACGACGAGGCCGACCGCCGGGTGGCGGCGGCGCTGGCGGCGGGCGGGCGGATGGTCGACGACGGCGCGATGCCGGCGTTCCGGGTGCTCGCCGACCCGGAGGGCAACGAAGCCTGCGTCACCACGTGGCTGGGCCGGGACTGATTCTTCACCCGGCGGCCAGGCCGCGCAGGGCGGTGCGGATCGATGGGGTGGGGTCGAAGGCGGGGTCGGGGCAGGCGAGCTGGATCGCGAGCAGGCCGTCGATCAGCGCGAGCATCGTCAGGTAGTCGGCCTGCGGGTCGCGTGAGCCGAGATGCGCGAGCCACGGCTTGCCCCAGGCGGCCAGCCGCTGCCGGGCCGCGCCGATCCGTTCCTGCAGGCCGGGGTGGAACGCGGCCTCATGGAAGATCGCGTGGCGGGCGAGTGTCAGCCGCCGGGCGGGCCCGGCCAGTTCGAGCACCATCTGCGCGACGAGCCGCGTCACCTGCTCGGGATCCGACGGCGCGGCGGCCTGCCCGGCGGCCAGCCGCTGCCAGACCTCGGTCTCGATCTCGACCAGCCGGTCGAGCACGCCGCCGATCAGCGCCTCGCGGGTGCGGAAGGCGTTGGAGGTGGAGCCCTCGGGCAGCTCGGCGGCGGCGTCGACCGCGCGGTGGGTCAGCGCGCGCAGGCCGCGGGTGCCGAGCACCTCGATCGCGGCGTCGAGGAGCTGCTGTCTGCGGTCGGACATGAGAGCCATACTACAGTTGTAGTCAGTGGCACTACAGATGTAGTACGGTCGCCCCATGGTGAAGAGAGCTGCCGTCGTAGGTGGCGGCATCGGCGGTCTGACGGCCGCCGTCGGACTGCGGGCCGCGGGCTGGGACGTGACGGTGTACGAGCGCGCCGACGCGCCCCCCACCACCGGCACCGGCCTGGGCATCTGGCCCTCGGCGCTGCGCGCGCTCGACGGGCTCGGCATCGGCGGCCGGGTGCGCGCGGCCGGGCTGCCGCAGGGCAACGGCGCGATCCGCCGCCCGGACGGCAGCCGGATCGTGGCGCTGGACATGGACGCGGTGACCGCCCGCCACGGCGAGCCCGTGCACCTGGTGGCCCGGCCCGCGCTGCTCGGCGTGCTGCACGCGGCACTGCCCGCCGGGGTGGTGCGCTTCGGCGTCCCGGTCGGCGACGTCACGGCGCTGCGGGCCGAACACGACCTGGTGGTGGCCGCCGACGGCATCGGCAGCCGCATCCGCACCGCGCTGTACGGCGAGCGCCACGGCCTGCGCTACACGGGGGCGACGGTGTGGCGGGGCACCGCCGACCTGGACACCGACACCGGTGGCGAGACCTGGGGCGTCGGCGCGCGCTTCGGCGTCACCCCGCAGGGACCGGGCCGCACCAACTGGTACGCCGTGGTGACCGCCCCCGAGCACCACCAGCCCGCCCTGCCCGCCCCGGACGAGCTGCGCCGGATCTTCGGCGGCTGGCACGACCCCATCCCGGCCGTGCTCGACCGGTACGCCACCTCGGGGGTGATCCGGCACGACCTCCATCACCTCGCCCCGGCGCTGCCGTCCTACGTGCACGGCAACGTGGCGCTGCTCGGCGACGCCGCGCACGCGATGACACCCGACCTGGGACAGGGTGCCTGTCAGGCGGTCATCGACGGCGCGGTGCTCGCGGAGTGCCTGGCCGACGGCGACGTGCCGGCCGGGCTGCGCGAGTACGACCGGCGCCGCCGCCGCCCCACCCAGCGCATGGCGGCGACGTCGCTGCTGGTGAACCGGATGTCCCAGGCCCGCCGGTTCCTGCCACTGCGTGACCTGGTGCTGCGCACCGCGCTGACGCTCGGCGGGCCGCCCGCGTAGGGATGACGGGCCGCGTCGGGGGTGACGGGCCGCCCCGCGCGTGGGCGACGGCCATGATCGCGGTCTCGTGTCCGGATGCGCGCTCCGGCCTCACCTCGGGACACGGGACGGCGATCATGGTCGGCGCCGCGCGGTGGGAGCGGTGTCCGTCGTTGCGGTGGGCGGTGGCGGGACCGGCGTGGAGGGGTCTGACCTGGGCTTTCCGGGTGTGCAACGGGTTGCGGGCCGTGGGTTGGTTTTTGCACTGGTTGCTGTAAGATTCCCGGGGTGACGACGAGCAGGCTTGCGGCGGTGGCGAAGTTCGCGGGAGTGTCCGAGGCGACCGTGAGCCGGGTGCTGCGCGGCAAGCCGGGGGTCTCCCAATCGACGCGCGACGCGGTGCTCACCGCGCTGGACGTGTTCGGGTTCGCGCGGCCGGAGCCGGTGCGCAGCGAGCGGGCCCGGCTCATCGGGCTGGTCGTGCCCGATCTCAGCAACCCCATCTTTCCGGCGTTCGCCGAGGTCATCGGGGTGTCGCTGATCCAGCGCGGGCTGGTGCCGGTGCTGTGCACGCGTACCTCCGACGGGGTGTCCGAGGCGCACTACATCGAGATGCTGCTGGCGCAGCAGGTCGGCGGGATCGTCTTCGTGGGCAGCAGCTACGCCGACGCCGGCCCGGCCGCGATCAAGCAGCTCACCGAGCGCAAGCTGCCGATAGTGCTCATCAACGCGGCGGACGAGAACCTCGGCGTCGCGCGCATCTGCGTGGACGACGCGGGCGCGGCCGAGCAGGCGCTGGCGCACCTGGCAGGCCTCGGGCACGAGAAGATCGGCCTGATCCTGGGGCCGGTCGGGCACGTGCCGTCGGCGCGCAAGCTGGCCGGATTCGCCAGGTTCTGGGAGGAGCGGGGGGAGACCCGCTGGCGGCGCTGGGTCGACCACACCGTGTTCACCGTCGAGGGCGGCCGCGGCGCGGCGAACCGGCTGCTCGCAGCCGGGGTGACCGGCCTGGTCTGCGCCAGCGACGCGCTCGCGCTGGGCGCCGTGCGCGCGGTGCGCAAGCAGGGCCTGGACGTGCCCGGCGACGTGTCCGTGGTCGGCTTCGACGACTCGACCTTCATGGGCGTCACCGACCCGCCGCTCACCACGGTGCGCCAGCCGGTGCGCGCCATGGCCGGCGCCGCCGTGCTCTCGCTGCTCCAGCAGCTGGAGGGCCGTCCACCCGCCGCCGAAGAGGTCCTCTTCGACCCCGAGCTGATCGTCCGCAGCACCACCGGCCCCTGCCCCGTCCCGGCGTGACGCCACGCCCACCGCTCGCCCACCGCGCTTGCCGTGCCCACCGTGCTTGCCGTGCCGTCGCGCTCGCCTCGGCCGGTCCGGGCGGTGCCCTGCGTCGCCGGCGTGGCGACGGGATGGCCGCTCATGATCGTTCGACTTGCCTGGCAACTGGGCGTATGAGCGTGCAAGATACGCCCACCTGCCAGGCAAGTCGAACGATCATGGGGTGGCGGGAGCGGTGACGATCTAGCGATCGTGCTGGTCGCGCCCTTGTCGGGTGATCAGATCGGTGCGTCGGGAACTTGCGGTGTAGTGCAAGTGGATGGCAAGCAAGCGATCACGTTTTTGCGTCATCCTCTGGACTTCCGGGCGCGAGCGCGCCTATCCTTCTGTCCACGCCACGGCGCTTAACCCCCGAGCGACGTGGCAGCAATGCGCAATTAACAACCGGCGCGCTGGTCGTGGCCGGTGCCGTGTGCATACAGAAGGGAACGGAACCCCATGAACCGACGCATGTTCGGCAGGTCCCTGGCGGTGGCGCTGGTGGCCGGCACGACGCTGCTCGGCGCCGCCTGTGCCGGCGAGGAGCCGGAGACCCCCGGCGGTCCGGTGACCATCACCGTCAACGGCATGCCGCCCGCGACCGACGCTGTGAACCGCGCCAACTTCGAGGCCGACGTCAAGGCGTTCGAGGCCAAGTACCCGAACATCAAGATCGACGCCAAAGAGGGGTTCATGGACCCCCAGCAGTTCGCCACGAAGCTGGCCGGCGGACAGCTCGAGGACGTCTTCTACGTCTACCTGACCGACCCGGCCGCGCTGATCGCCAAGCGCCAGGTGCAGGACATCTCGGCGCAGCTGGCCGAGTTCCCGTCGATCAAGGACATCAAGCCGGACCTGATGAAGGTGTTCACCGACTCGGCGGGCAAGGTCTACGGCGTGCCGGTGGCCAACTACTCGCTGGGCCTGGTCTACAACCGGACGCTGTTCGCCAAGGCCGGTCTCGACCCGGCCAGCCCGCCGAAGACCTGGGAAGAGGTCCGCGAGGCGGCCAAGAAGATCACCGCCCTGGGCAACGGGATCGTCGGGTACGGCGACTACAGCAAGAACAACACCGGTGGCTGGCACTTCACCGCCGAGATCTACTCGATCGGCGGCGACGTCGCGGTCAAGGACGGCGACACCTGGAAGGCCGCCTTCAACAACGACAAGGGCAAGCAGGTCCTGCAGCAGCTGAAGGACATGCGCTGGACGGACGACACGATGGGCCAGCGCCAGCTGCTGGAGTGGGCCGACCTGCTGCAGATGATGGCCTCCGGCAAGCTCGGCATGTACGTCGGCTCGGCGGACAACTTCCCGGTCATCGTGAACCAGTACAAGGCCAAGTACGAGGACTTCGGCCTGGGCGGCATCCCCGGCGGGCAGGGCACCCTCGGCGGCGGCGACGGCTACATGTTCAAGGCCGGGCTGAGCCCTGAGAAGATCAAGGCTGGTCTGACCTGGCTGTCCTTCAAGGGCGGTGCGCTCGACCCGTCCCGTATCGCGGCCGACAACGAGAAGGCCGCCGCCAAGGGCCAGCCCGTGGGCCTGCCGCAGCCGAACATCTGGACCGGCGACTCGCTGGCCAAGTGGGAGGAGGCGACCAAGAAGTACGCCAACATCCCGTCGGAGAACTTCGGTCCCTTCCTGGCCACCACCACCACGATCCCGCTGAAGCTGGAGCCGCCGCTGGCCCAGCAGATCTACGCGGTGCTCGACACGGCGATGCAGAAGGTGCTGACCGACAAGAACGCCGACGTCAACGCGCTGCTCGCCGACGCGGAGAAGCAGGTCAACCAGATCCTGACCGCCGTCAAGTGAGGCGGGGAGGGGTCCCGGGCAGCTCACGGGGCTGTCGGGGACCCCTCCGGATCAGCTGGACCGGTGGCCCGCACGAGCAGGAGAGGAAGCAGGCGATGACGGTGATCGCGCCGGAGCAGGCGGCGTCGACGGCACGGGGGAGCGGTGGGCGCGACGCGGCGTCCACGGGGCCGGGTCCGGCCCGGATGGCCAGGCTGCGCCGCAAGATCGGCGACAACCTGCAGGCGTACGCGTTCCTCGCGGCGGGCCTGCTGTGCTTCGGCCTGTTCTCCTGGTGGCCGCTGGTCAAGGGCATCGTGCTCAGCTTCCAGCAGGACAACTTCGTCACCGACCCGATCTGGGTCGGGTTCGACAACTACCGAGCGGTGCTCGACGACCCGCTGTTCGGCACGGCGTGGCTGAACACGCTGGAGTTCACCGGGCTGGCGCTGCTGTTCGGGTTCGCGGTGCCGTTCGTGATGGCGCTGGTCATCAACGAGTTCCGGCACGCCAAGGGCTTCTTCCGGTTCGCCGTGTACCTGCCGGTGATGCTGCCGCCGATCGTCAGCGTGCTGCTCTGGCAGTACTTCTACGACCCCGGCACCGGCCTGTTCAACGCGGTCCTGTCGGGCGTCGGGCTGCCCACCTCCGACTGGACCCAGTCGCCGAAGATGGCGATGATCTCGCTGGTGCTGGTCTCCACCTGGGCCAACATGGGCGGCGCGACCATCATGTACCTGGCCGGCCTGGCCGGCATCCCCGGCGAGCTGTACGAGGCCGCCGAACTCGACGGCGCCTCGATCTGGCAGCGCGTGCGGCACGTGACCATCCCGCAGATGCGCTTCATCATGCTGGTCCTGCTGCTGCTGCAGATCGTGGCCACGATGCAGGTCTTCATCGAGCCGTACCAGCTCACCGGCACCACCAACGAGGAGACCATCACCGTGATGGTGCTCATCTACCGGTACGCGTTCACCGTCAACAACGACTTCGGCCTCGCCGCCGCGATGAGCGTGCTGCTGTTCATCGTGCTGGGCGCGTTCTCGGCCGTCTACCTGCGGCTCACCCGCAAAGCCGACTGAGGAGGATCCCCATGAGTGCGATGACGCGATCCCTGGTCTCCGAGGCGGACCTGCGCCGCGGCAGCGGCCGGCTGATCTACCGGCTGGTGCTCGGGGCCATGGCGGTGGCCTTCACGCTGGCCTTCCTCTTCCCGCTGTACTGGATGGTCACGGGCGCGCTGAAGTCGCCGCTGGAGCTGGCACAGACGCCGCCGACGCTGTGGCCGCACGAGTGGCACCCGGAGACCTACCTCGACGCGTGGCGGCGGCTGGAGATCGGCAAGTTCCTGGTCAACACCGCGTTCTACGCGCTCGGCGGCTGGCTGATCCAGCTGATCATCGACGTGGCGGCGGCGTACGCGCTGTCCAAGCTGCGCCCGGTGCTCGGCAACGTGGTGCTGGGCGGCATGCTGGCCAGCCTGATGCTGCCCGCCGCGGCGCTGCTGGTGCCCGCCTACCTGACCGTGGCCGAGGTGCCGATCTTCGGGGTGAACCTGCTCAACACCCCGTGGGCGCTGTGGCTGCCCGGCGCGGCCAACGCGTTCAACATCTACGTGCTCAAGCGCTTCTTCGACCAGATCCCGAACGACCTGCTGGACTCGGCGGGCATCGACGGCGCGGGCCGGTTCCGGCTGCTGTGGCACATCGTGCTGCCGCTGTCCCGGCCAGTGCTCGCGGTCGTCTCGATCTTCGCGATCATCGGGTCCTGGAAGGACTTCCTCTGGCCGCTGCTGGTGCTCCAGGACCCCGAGGTGCAGACGATCAGCGTGGCGCTGAGCCGGCTGGCCAGCACCGGCCGGGTCACCAACAACGAGATGTTCGCGGGGCTGGCCATCGCCTCCGTACCCATGGTGATCATCTTCATGGTCTTCCAGCGCAGCATCCTCAACGGCCTGTCCGCGGGAGCCCTCAAGGGCTGACCCGCACCGATGTCCGGCCGCATCCGCCCGGTGGCGGCCGGTAAGAGATCCGCTCACGCATCGCCGCCCGGTCCCGCCTGCCCGGGGGCCGGACGGTGCTGCCCGGAACACGGCCGCCGGGCCGGGTTCCACACGGGGGCGGGGCGTGCCGACGCCCCGGACAGACCGACGCAAGTGAAGGGAGTACGCAATGACGCTGCACCATCGCACCGCTCCACGGATCCCCGCTCGCACCCTGCTGGCCGCCGTCGCCGCGACCGCGGTCACGCTGACCGCCGGCCTGCTCACGGCGCTGCCCGCCGCCGCCGCGACCACCACGTACCAGGCCGAGTCGGCCGCGCTGGCCGGCGGCGCGGTCGTCGCCACGGACCACACCGGCTACACCGGCAGCGGGTTCGTCGGCGGCTTCACCGACGCCAACAAGGGCAACGCCCGGACCACGTTCACCGTGAACGTGGTCGGTACGGCCAGCCGCACGCTCAGCCTGCGCTACGCCAACGGCACCACCCAGACCAAGACGCTGTCGCTGTACGTCAACGGCAGCAAGGTCAAGCAGATCAGCCTCAACGCCACCGCGAACTGGGACAGCTGGGGCACCCAGGTCGAGACCGTGTCGCTGCCGGGCGGCAGCAGCACCGTCGCCTACCGGTTCGAGAGCACGGACTCGGGCAACGTCAACCTGGACAGCCTGACCGTCGCCGACATCGCGGCGCCGCCCGCGGGCCAGTACGAGGCCGAGTCGGCCGCGCTGTCCGGCGGCGCGAGCGTGGCCACCGACCACCCGGGCTTCACCGGCTCCGGTTTCGTCGGCGGCTACACCGACGGCAACAAGGGCAACGCGAACACGTCGTTCACGGTGAACGTCACGAACGCGGGCGCGGCGACGGTGACCGTGCGCTACGCCAACGGCACCGGCGCGAACATGACCCTGTCGCTGTACGTCAACGGCACGAAGCTGCGCCAGATCAGCCTGCCCGCCACGGCGAACTGGGACACCTGGGGCACGATCGCCGAGGCGGTCGCCCTCAACGCCGGGAACAACACGGTCGGGCTCAAGTTCGACAGCACCGACTCGGGCAACGTGAACCTGGACCACATCACCGTGTCCGGCGCCGCGTCGCCCAGCCCGACGCCGACCCCGTCCGCCAGCCCGACGACACCGCCCACCGGGGTGTCGTACGAGCTGGAGACCGGCTTCCTGTCCGGCGGCGCGTCGAGCGCGACGTCCACCGGCGGCTACACCGGCACCGGCTACGTCACCGGCCTGACCACGTCCGGCGCTCGCGTGATCCGCACGGTCAACGCGTCCACCGCCGGGGCGAGCACGGTGACGCTGCGTTACACGAACACCAACGGGGCGGCCCGCACCGTGTCGGTGTACGTCAACGGCCTGAAGACCGGCCAGCTCTCGCTGCCCGCCGGGTCGGGCTGGCTCACCGCCGCGCAGAGCCTCACCCTGCGCGCCGGGCTCAACATCATCGGCTACCAGTACGACTCCGGCGACTCCGGCAACGTGCTGCTCGACAACGTCACCGTGGGCAGCGGCACCGCCCTGAACACGCGCGGCGCGACGGTGCCGTACACCGTCTACGAGGCCGAGTCCGGCAGCACCAACGCGCCGGTGATCGGGCCGAACCGGGCCTACCTGTCCGAGCCGTCGGAGGCGTCCGGCCGTCGCGCCGTCAAGCTGTCCTCGACCGGGCAGTACGTGCAGGTCACGCTGACCAAGCCGGCCAACGCGTTCGTGATCCGCTACTCGATCCCGGACAACGCGGCGGGCACCGGCACCACCGCGCCGCTCGCGCTCTACGCGGGCGGCACGAAGCTCCAGGACGTCTCGCTCAGCTCCACCTACAGCTGGGTGTACGGGGCGTACCCGTACAACAACAACCCCGCCGGGGGTGAGGCGCACCGGTTCTTCGACGACGTCCGGGTGCTGCTGGGCACGACCTACCCGGCGGGCACGGTCATCAAGCTGCAGAAGGACGCCTCGTCGAGCGCGGCCTACTACACCGTCGACCTGATCGAGGCCGAGGTCGCCCCGGCGGCGCTGAGCCAGCCGGCCGACTCGCTGTCGGTGACCTCCTACGGCGCGGTCGCCAACGACGGCGGCGACGACACCAACGCGTTCAACAGCGCGATCGCCGCGGCGCAGAGCCAGAACAAGGTCCTGTGGGTGCCCGCGGGCACGTTCGTCACCAACGCGCGGATGAACATCCAGAACGTGAGCCTGCGCGGCGCGGGCATGTGGCACACGGTCATCAAGGGCACCAACGGCAAGGGCGGCTTCTTCGCCACCGGCTCGAACGTGCGGCTGGCCGACTTCACTTTCAGCGGCGACGTGCGCTACCGCGACGACAGCGCGTTCGACGCCGGCATCGAGGGCAACTTCGGGACCGGCTCGCTGGTCAGCCACGTCTGGATCGAGCACACCAAGGTCGGCATGTGGCCGTCCGCCGGCACCGACGGCCTCTACGTCGTGGGCACCCGGATGCGAAACATCTTCGCCGACGGGGTGAACGTCAACGGCGGCGCGGCCAACGTGCGGATCGACCAGAGCGCGCTGCGCAACACCGGTGACGACGCGCTGGCCATGTGGTCCAACTCGGCACCGGTCACGGGCAGCGCGTTCACCTTCAACACGGTGGCGCTGCCGATGCTGGCCAACGGCGCGGCGATCTACGGCGGCAACGGCAACCGGATCGAGGACAACCTGATCAGCGACTCGGTGTACGCCGGGTCCGGCATCGCGATCAGCACCTGGCACGGGGCGCTGCCGTTCAGCAACACGACCTCGGTGCAGCGCAACACGCTGACCCGGACGTCGAGCTTCGAGCGCAACTGGAACTCGGCGCTGGGCGGCCTGTGGATCTACGCCGAGGCCACCGACATCACCGCCCCGGTCCTGGTCAAGGACGTCGACATCGTCGACTCCACCTACCAGGGCATCCTGCTCAGCTACCAGCGCGACATCACGAACCTCACGCTCGACCACGTCACCGTCAACGGCGCCGGGACGTACGGGATCGAGCTGAACGCCGCGGGCAGCGCGTACGTCACGTACGTCACCGTCACCGGCGCCGCGAGCGGTGGGTTGATCAACCACACCGGATACACGCTCAACCGCGGCCCCGGCAACAGCGGCTTCTGACCCGACCCAGCCCTTAGCGAATCGAAGGCAGGTACCCGTGTTCCACAACGACGACCGCGACTGGTGGCGTCACGCCGCCATCTACCAGGTCTACCCGCGCAGCTTCGCCGACGCGAACGGCGACGGCGTCGGCGACCTCGCGGGGATCCGCGCGAAGCTCGGGTACCTGCACGCCCTGGGCATCAACGCCATCTGGTTCAGCCCGTGGTACCCGTCGCCGATGGCGGACGCCGGCTACGACGTCGCCGACTATCGCGACATCGATCCGTCCTTCGGCACCCTCGCCGAAGCCGAGGCGCTCATCGCGGAGGCGCACGCGCTGAACATCCGCACCATCGTCGACATCGTGCCCAACCACTGCTCCGACGCCCACGCCTGGTTCCAGCGGGCGCTGGCCGAGGGGCCCGGCTCGCCCGCCCGGGACCTGTTCTGGTTCCGGGCCGGGCGGGGCGAGCATGGCGAGTTGCCGCCCAACGACTGGACCTCCGTCTTCAACGGCCCGGCCTGGACCCGGGTCGCCGACGGCGAGTGGTACCTGCACCTGTTCGCCCCCGAGCAGCCCGACCTGAACTGGGAGAACCCGCTGGTCCGGGCCGAGTTCGAGGACATCCTGCGGTTCTGGTTCGACCGGGGCGTGGACGGCATCCGGATCGACTCCGCCGCCATGTGCGTCAAGGACCCGGCCCTCGCCGACTTCGACCCGGCCGACCCGCCCACCCCGCACCCGTTCGTCGACCGTGACGAGATCCACGAGATCTACCGGGCGTGGCGGACGGTCGCCGACTCGTACGAGACGCCGCGTGCCCTCATCGGCGAGGTGTGGCTGGCCGACATCGACCGGTTCGCGCAGTACCTGCGGCCCGACGAGATGCACGCCGCGTTCAACTTCGACTTCCTCGGCTGCCCGTGGGACGCCAAGGCGCTGCGCCACTGCGTCGACGCCACCCTCGCCTCGCACGCCGGGGTCGGCGCGCCCAGCACCTGGGTGCTGTGCAACCACGACGTCACCCGTACGGTCACCCGCTACGGCCGGGCCGAGACCGGCTTCGAGCACGGCCTGCGCCAGGCTCGCCACCTGCTGCCCAGCGACGAGGCACGCGGCCTGCGCCGGGCCCGCGCGGCGGCGCTGCTCACCCTGGCCCTGCCCGGCTCGGTGTACGTGTACCAGGGCGAGGAGCTGGGCCTGCCCGAGGTCGAGCGGCTGCCCGACGCGACCCGGCAGGACCCGATCCACCACCGCAGCGGCGGCGTCGACCCCGGCCGGGACGGCTGCCGCGTGCCGCTGCCCTGGTCCGCCGAGGGCGCCTCGCACGGCTTCAGCCCCGAGGGCGCCGCCGCCGCCTGGCTGCCCCAGCCGGACTGGTCCCACCTCACCGCCGCCGCGCAGCAGGCCGACCCCGGCTCG
Organism: Catellatospora sp. IY07-71; assembly: GCF_018326265.1. Classification (GTDB taxonomy): domain Bacteria; phylum Actinomycetota; class Actinomycetes; order Mycobacteriales; family Micromonosporaceae; genus Catellatospora. Next base: position 8,461,763 of record NZ_AP023360.1, on the reverse strand, counting down.
ATGCTGCGCCTCTACCAGGCCGCGCTCGCCATCCGCGGCAGCGAGACGGGCCTCGGCGACGGCCCGATGACCTGGCTGGACAGCCGCGAGGACGTGCTCGCCTTCACCCGCCCCGGCGGCTTCACCTGCCTGGTCAACCTCTCCACCGACCCCGTCGACCTCCCCGCCCACGCTGCGGTCCTGCTCTCCAGCATGGAACTCGACGGCGGCCGGCTGCCGTCCGATGCCGCCGCCTGGCTGCGTACCCCCTGAAAAGCCCCCGGGGCGGCGAGTTGAGCGGACTCGCCGCCCCGGGCCGAGAAAAGGAAGGGCACCTTCTTATCGGATTCCGTAGAGGAAGGTGCCCTTCCTAACCTCGCCATCCGTGAGGACCGCGCGTGCAAGTGGCTTGCATGTGAGTGTTCTACACTTGCGCGATGGCGCGGAGGCTGGCCGAGGTGGCCAAACATGTGGGGGTCAGCGAGGCCACGGTCTCGCGGGTGCTCAACGGTAAGCCGGGCATCTCCGACGCCACCCGCGCGGCGGTGCTCTCCGCCCTCGACGTGCTCGGCTACGAGCGGCCCACCAAACTGCGCGGCGAGCGCGCCCGGCTGGTCGGCATCGTGCTGCCGGAGATGCAGAACCCGATCTTCCCCGGGTTCGCCGAGGTCATGGCCGGGGCGCTGGCCAAGCGCGGATTCACGCCCGTGCTGTGCGCGCGCACGATCGACGGAGTGCCGGAGTCGGAGTACGTCAGCATCCTGCTGGAGCAGAACGTCTCCGGCGTGATCTTCGCCAGCGGCCTCTACCAGCAGACCCGGGCCGCGCACGAGCACTACGCCCGGTTGCGCGAGCGCGGCCTGCCCACGGTGCTGATCAACGCGACCGCCGACGGGCTCAGCTTCCCCCGGGTGTGCACCGACGAGGAGCACGCGGTCGAGCAGGCGTACGCCCACCTCGCGGCGCTCGGCCACGCGCGGATCGGGCTGGTCCTCGGGCCGCCCGACCACGTGCCCTCGGCCCGCAAGCTGGCCGCGTACCGGACGGCGCGGGCAGGCGCGGACGAGCTGGTCGCGCACGGGGCGCTGACCATGGAGGAGGGCCACGCCGCGGCGGCGCGGCTCATCGCCGAGGGCGCCACCGCACTGATCTGCGCCAGTGACGTGCTGGCCATCGGCGCGATGCGGGCGGTGCGGCGGCTCGGCAAGCAGGTGCCGGGGGACGTGTCGGTGGTGGGCTTCGACGACTCGGGGCTGATGGCGTTCACCGACCCGCCGCTGACCACGGTGCGCCAGCCGGTCACCGCGATGGGCCAGGCCGCGGTGGCGCTGCTGATCAGCCAGATAGAGGCGGAGCAGGTGCCTGACGACGAGCTGCTGTTCGAGCCCGAGTTGGTGGTCCGCGCCTCGACCGGCCCCGCCCCGGCCTGACCCGACCGGCCTGAGCCACGGCCTCGGCTCCTGCCTGCGCGGCCGTCCTTGTCGATCGAACGCCGCCGGATGATCCGAGTGGCGGACGTGGGTGGTCGCTGTCCGCCGGAGCGCCGCCGGCTGGACGATAAACGCGAAAATTTTCCCGTTTTGTGCGCATAATGGGGCGACTCACCGAGCCGGAGGAGGCAGGGTGACACCGCGGCTCAGTGTGGTCGTCCCGTTCTTCGACGTCGCCGAGTACATCAGCGACTGCCTGGAGTCGCTGCGCCGCCAGACCCTGCACGAGCTGGAGGTGATCGTCGTCGATGACGGCTCGCGCGACGGCAGCGCGGCGATCGCCGAGCGCTTCTGCGCGGCCGACCCGCGTTTCCGGCTGGTCCGTCAGGAGAACCAGGGCCTGGGCCCGGCACGCAACACCGGCGCCCGGGAGGCGGCGGGGGAGTACCTCACCTTCGTGGACAGCGACGACGTGGTGCCCGCGCACGCGTACGAGGCCATGGTCGGCTCGCTGGACCGCAGCGGCTCCTCGCTGGCGGCCGGGGGAGCCCGCCGCTTCGACGGCTCCTTCGGGGTATGGGAGTCCTGGCTGCACCGGGTGCCGTTCGCGCGCGACCGGCGCGCCTGCCACGTGCTCGACTTCCCGCCGCTGGCGCTGGACCGGATGGTGTGGAACAAGGTGTTCCGCCGCTCCTTCTGGGAGGAGTTCGGCTACGCCTTCCCCGCCATCCGCTACGAGGACTACCCGGTCACGCTGCGCGCGCACCTGGACGCGGTGACCGTGGACTGCCTGTCCGCGCCGGTGTACTACTGGCGCGAGCGCGACGGCGGCGGCTCCATCACCCAGCGCCGCTACGAGTACGCCAACCTGCGCGACCGGGTCGCCTCGGCCGAGCTGGTGCTCGCCGTGGTGGACGAGCGGGCGCCCGAGCTGCGCACCCAGGTGCACCGGCACTTCGCCCAGATCGACCTGATCACGCTGGTGGAGGCGTTCGGCGCGGCGGCCGGGCCGGACGTCGCCGAGCTGGCGGCGCTGGGCGCGCGGCTGGCCGGGCGGCTCGACGGCCGGGTGATCGCCGGGCTGTCGCCCCTCGACCGGCTGCACCATCACGGGCTGCGCACCGGTGACGTGGAGCTGCTGCGGCGGCTGGCCCGGTTCCGGGCGGCGGCCGACCCGGCGCGCCCGCCCCGGGCGGTGCGCCGCGCGCTGCCGCCCTGGGCGTACGAGCTGCGCTATCCGGAGCTGGACGGGCCCCGCCGGCTGGGCCGCCTCGCGTCCCGCGCGCTCTACCTGCACACCACCGTGACCGGGGTGGACTGGCAGGACGGCGAGCTGGCCGTGACCGGCACCGCGGAGATCCGGCACCTGCGCATGGACGAGCGGGCGACGGTCCGGGTGACGCTGCAGTGCGGGAACGCGCCGGGCATCGCGCTGCCCGTGACGCGCTCGGTCGCGGTCGACTCGCACGGCGAGCGCAGCCGGTGCGGGTTCACGGTACGCATCCCCCGACCGGTGCTGGCCCGCCTCGCCACCGATCGCCCCGCGCACCTGCACGTCGAGGTCACGCACGGCCGGGTACGCCGCCGGGGCGTGCTGCGCCACCTGCGCGCGGGCAACGCCGAGACGGCCGCGGGCGGGTGGATCAGCGGCACCGGCTGGCTGCAGCCCTACGCCGGGCCCGACGGGCGGCTGCTGCTGCGCCACGAGCGCGACCCCGGCCGGCTCACCTCGGCGTCCATCCGGGACGGGCTGCTGGTGCTGGCCGGGCGGCTGCCGCCGGACGCGGGCGGCCGGCTGCACCTGTCCGGCCGGTGGGGCGGGCCCAGGCCGCTGCCCTGCGAGGTCCGCCCGGCCGCGGGCGGCGCCGCGTTCACGGTCCGGCTGCCGCTGTCCCGCCTGCATGCCGGCCGGGCGCCCGACGATCCGGTCACCGGGCTGACGCTGTGGCCGATCGAGATCACCCGGAGCGGCCGCCCGCTGCTCGCGACCGGGCTGCACGAGACCGTCGGCTGCGTGCACGACGGCCGCCTCTACACCGTGGGCAGGGGCGCGGAGGGCCGGGCCGTCCTCGCCGAACGGCCGCCGCGCCTGCTGGTCGACGAGGCCACGCTGCGTGACGACCGCACCGTCGCGGCCGGAGGCCGGCTGTGGGTGCCCGCGGACGGCATCACCGTGGTCTGGCGCGGCACCGGCCCCGCCCGCGGCACGCCCGACCTGGCCTGCACGGTGTCGACGGCCGGGGGCCGCTGGGCCGCCGTCACCGCCTGGCGGGACTTCCTGGCCCGCGGCGGTGCCGGGGACGGCGAGTGGACGCTGTTCGCGCAGCCGGCCGACGGGATCGCGTACCCGGTGGTGGTGGACGGTTTCCTGGCGGGACGCAGCGCGGTGACGCTGCGCGCGGGCCGGGTCGAGCTGCTGCTGCGCCCGCTGGCCGACCGGCTGCAGGTCGAGGTGCACGAGGAGGCGGCGGGAGGCACACCATGACCGACACCCGCTCGGGACCGGCGGACGCGCACCTCGTCGACCTCGCCGTGCCGCCCGGCCGCCGGGCCGTGACCGGCGCCGATGCCGCCTGCACGGGGGCCGTGCTGCGGCGGCTGCTGCGCGACGTGCTGCCGCCGGACGCCCGGGTGCTGGCCGTCGGTCCGCACGCCGCTGACGTGATCGCCCTGGTGGCAGGGCTGGCCGCGCATACCACCGTGCTGGTGGGCGACGCGGAGCAGGCGCGCGGACTGGCGGTGGTGTACCCGGCGGGCGTGGACGTGCGGGTCGGCGCGATCGGCGGCGGCGCCGGGCCCGTCGCGTTCGACGCGGTGCTGGCGCTGGACGGCCTCGACCACGTGCCGGGCCTCGACGGCCCGGAGCCCTGGATCGACCGGCTGCACCTGCTGACCGCGTACGCGACCGGAGCGCCGCAGCACGGGCTGCCCGCCGACCGCCGAGAGCCGGACGGGGATCGCCCCCCACCGCCGGACGGCGCCGTGCCGGATTCCGCCGAGGCGGCTGGAGCCGTCATGCCGCGCGCCAAGCCGGTGCTCGTGGTGGGTTGCCTGAACGCCTTCTCGCTGGTCGGGCTGCTCGACGCGCGCCCTCCGGGGCAGCGTCCGGTGGGCCGGGGAGCACCACGCGCGGCACGCGACGGGTTGGCGCCGCCCGGGTCGCCCGCCGCGCTGGCGGCCGCGCTGGACGCGGCCGGGGTGGTCCCGGGCACGCTGTACGCCGCCTTCGGGCCGGACGGCATGCCGCACACGCTGCTCGACACCGCGCTGACCGTGGACGCCGACGGGTTCGCGGCCCGTGCCGCGGTCCGGGGCATGGAGGCGGCCGCGCGGGGGTTGCCGCTGGTCAGCCCGATCGGCGGGGCGGCTGGTGCGGCGGCGGACGCCGGGCTGCTGGCCGCGCTGCCCGAGCGCTGGCTCGCCGTGTCCGGCGCCCGGGGCCGCCCGCTCTACACCCGGGGCGGGGGTGACCTGGTCGTCGCGGCCGAGCCGGAGCCGGACGGCTGGCGGCTCACGCCGGTGGCGGATCCACCGGCCCCCGGACGGGCGGTGCCGGATCCGGACCCGTCGCCGCTGCGGGCGTCGGCGGCGGCCGTGCCGGAGCGGATCCCCGAGGGCGAGACCGTCGAGCGGCAGCTGCGGCGGCAGGCCGCGACCGGTGACGTCGCCGCCGTGCGGGTGCTGGCCGCCGAGCTGGGGGCGTGGCTGCGGGCGTACCACGTCGACCGGCCGGACGCGCTGGTCTGCCTGGACGACCTGGTGCCGGACGGGCCGGACCTGGTGCCGGGGGTGCTGGGCCAGGTCTGGGGCGAGCCGGTGGGCTCCGGTGAGGTGCTCGCGGCGGCCTGGCACCGCTGGCACGAGCGGCTCGCCGCGGCGGGCGGCGGGCACCCGTGGCCGCCCTGGATGAGCGCGGACGACCTGGTCGCGGTGTGGCTGGACGCGGCCGGTGAGCCGCCCGCGCCCGAGGTCCTGGCGCAGGGACGGCGCATCGCCGCCGCGCTGCGGGACGCCGAGGGGCCGCCGGTGGCACCGGCGGACCTGCGTACCGCGCTGGCCGCCGCGGCGTCGGCGGGGGAGCACACCGCGCAGCTGTCCGCGCACATCGCGGGGCTGACCCGGAGCCTGCAACTGCGCGACGAGCAACTGCGGGTCCGCGAGGAGCGCATCCGCGCGCAGCGCGCGGAGCTGCGCCGCATCCGCGGCTCGCGCAGCTTCCGGCTGGTGCGCCTGCTGCAGCGGCCCCGGCAGCTGGCCCGCGCGCTCGCCCGCCGCCTCCACCTGCGCTGAGGCTCAGGATCCGAGCTGGTACGAGGCGAGCAGCCGGTCCTCCTCCGCGTGCCCGGGTACGCGAGCGCGACCACCTTCGGCCTGCGGGTCCGGGCTGCGGCCCGGCTGCCGCACGCACCGGCCGGTGTTCCGCGAGCTGGCCGAGGCGGCGCTGTCCGACCTGGACGTGGCGGCGGACCTGCTCGAGCGGGTCCGCGTCGCCGTCGGTGTCCCGGCCGGAGGCTGACGGCGGCGCTCAGGGTGCGCAGGTACGTCCCGGCCGGATGTCTGCGCTGATCAGGGCTGCGCTGCCGACAGCCGCGCCCGGCTTGCCCACCCCGCCCCGATACGGCACCGTGGCGGGATGACTCCCGACGCGCGGCTGGACGAGATAGTGATCGTGCCGTACGACCCGCGCTGGCCGGAGCTGTACGCGCAGCAGCGGGCCGCGGTGACGGCGGCGCTCGCGCCCGTCCTGGCCGGACCGGTCGAGCACATCGGCAGTACGTCCGTGCCGGGACTCGCCGCCAAGCCGATCATCGACATGCTGGCCCGGGTCACCGATTACCACGCCGCTGCCGCGCTGGCCCCGGCCATGGCGCGCATCGGCTGGGCGCACGCGCCCGAACCGGCCGACGAGCAGCTGCGGCGCTGGTCGTACTGCTTTCCCGGCATCGCCCGGCGCAGCCATCACCTGCACGTCGTCGAGTTCGCCTCGACCGGCTGGCCGACCTGGCTGGCGTTCCGCGACCGCCTGCGCGCGGATCCGGCCGCGGCCGGACGGTACGCGGCCCTCAAGGCGGAACTCGCCGCCCGTGACGCCCGTGACCGCGTCGCCTATCGAGCCGGAAAAGCGCCCTTCATCGAGGACACGCTGGCCGGCCGAGAATGAGCACGGCGGTCAGCGCCCCTGACGCGGGGGAGCGACCCGTGGAGGTTAAGAAGGTGCCCTTTCCCTACGTATTGCGTTAAGAAGGTGCCCTTCCTTTGGGGTTGGAGGCGGTGTGGAAGCGGGCGTGGTGCGGGCCGTGGTGCGGGCGCTGCCACGGGAGCCGGGGGTGTACCGGTTCCACGACGGGCGTGGCCGGGCGCTCTACGCGGGACGCGCGGTGGACCTGCGCCGCCGGGTCGGCTCGTACTGGCGGGACCTCGGGGACCGGCCCTACCTGGCGCGCATGGTGCGGGCGGTGGCCCGGATCGAGGCGGTGGTGTGCGAGTCCGAGCACGAGGCGGCCTGGCTGGAGCGCAACGTGCTGGAGCACCGGATGCCGCCCGCCAACCGGGTCCCCGGCGGGCTGGAGTCACCGGTGCACATCCGCCTGGACCTCTCCGCCGCGACCCCGGGGCTGAAGGTCGCGCACGTGCCCACGCCGCGCCGGGAGACGGTCTGGTTCGGACCGTACCTGGGCGGCCAGCGGACGCGCACCGCCGTCGCCGCGCTGCACCGCGCCTTCCCGCTGCACTACACCGGGGCCGGGCTCACCGTCGCGGAGCAGGAGATGGCGCAGGCGCGCGGCGTCGGGCCGGGACAGCGTGCCGAGCTCGCCGGGGCCGTGCGGGCGGTGCTCGGACGGGAGCCGGGCGCGGTGGCGGCGCTGCGCGCCGAGCTGATCCGGCGCCGCCAGGCCGCCTCGGACGAGGCCGCGTACGAGCTGGCCGGGCGCATCCAGGCCGAGCTCGAAGCGCTGGAGTGGACGGTCGCGCCGCAGCGGGTGACCGCGTCCGCACCATACGACCTCGACGTGTCCGGCTGGCACGAGGGTGTGCTGGTCACCTTCGCCATCAGGGGCGGCCGGATGCTGGACTGGCGGCAGCGCGCCTGCTCACCCCGTGCCGCCGCACCACACCTCGCCGCCACCCCGCCGGAGTGGCACGCCTTCGCGACCCGCAACGCCGCGCTGGCCGCGACGCTCGCCACGCCCACCGCCTGATCGGGCGCAGTTTCGGGGAAACTGCAGCCTCCGGCCGCATCGTTCCTGCACTTTCCCCGAAACTGCGCCCGGCCCGTTTCCGGTTATGGGGTTGCGAGGGCGGAGAGGGCGGGAAAGGATCTACGGCACGATGAGGTTCGTCCTTTACGAGAACACGCGGCGCGGGTACGCCGCCGAGAGCCTGGCGGGGTTGTCCGTCGGCGATGCGCTGGGAGCGCAGTACTTCATGGTCGGGCGCAGGGTCGCCGACCTCGTGGCGGGCGTCGTGCCGCCGCCGGTCTGGGAGTGGACCGACGACACCGAGATGGCCTGCTCGGTCACCTGGATGCTGAACGAGGCCGGGCGGATCGACCCGGACCGGCTCGCCGAAGCGTTCGCGCAGCGCTGCGAGCCGAACCGCGGCTACGGCGTGGGCGCTTTCATGATCTTGCGCCAGGTGCGCCAGGGGGTGCCCTGGCAGCGCGCAGCCGCCGAGATGTTCGACGGGCAGGGCTCGTGCGGCAACGGGGCCGCGATGCGCGTGGCGCCGCTGGGGGCGTACTTCCCGGACGATCCGCAGCGCGCGGCGGAGGAGGCCACGGCCTCGGCGAAGGTCACCCACGCGCATCCCGAGGGCGTGGCCGGGGCGGTCGCCGTCGCGGTCGCGGCGGCACACGCCTGCGCCGGGCGGCTGTCGGGCGCCCGGCCCAAGCCAGGCCCGTTCCTCGACGCGGTGCGGGCGCTGACCCCGCCTGGCCGGGTCCACCAGGGGCTGGGCAGGGCTCGGCGCATGCTGCACGTGCCCGCCGCGGAGGCTGCGTACGAGCTGGGCAACGGCGCGGCCATCACGGCCCAGGACACCGTGCCGTTCACGCTCTGGGTCGCGGCGCGGCTGCTGCACGACTACCCGGCCGCGATCCGGACCTGTGTCGAAGCGGGCGGGGACGTGGACACGACGGCCGCGATCGTGGGCGGCATCGTGGCCGCGTACACCGGCCTCGCGGGCATCCCACCCGGGTGGCTGGCCGCGCGGGAACCGCTGCCGGTCTGGGCAGGCTGACGCGCGGCTGCCCGAAACCGGCAAGCCCGCACCAGGGTGAGGTTAAGAAGGTGCCCTTCCTCTACGTATTGCGTTAAGAAGGTGCCTTCCTTACAGCTGGGGTGAGACTTCGGCGGCGACGAGTTCCAGGTGGTCGAGGTCGGTGAGGTCGAGGAACTGCAGGTAGATGCGCTGGGAGCCGGTCTCGGCGTAGCGGCCGATCTTGTCGGCGATCTCGGCTGGGGAGCCGGCCAGGCCGTTGGTGCGCAGCTCGTCCTCGGCGCGGCCGATCGCGGCGGCGCGGCGGCGGACCTCCGCGTCGGTGCGGCCGCAGCACACGACCAGGGCGTTGGACAGGCGCAGCGAGTCCGGATCGCGATCCAGGCGGATACAGGCCTGGCGCACCCGGGCGAACTGCCCAGCGGTGTCGTCGATGCTCGCGAACGGCATGTTGAACTCGTCGGCGAAGCGTGCCGCGAGCACCGGGGTGCGCCGCTTGCCGCCGCCGCCGAGCAGGATCGGCGGGTGCGGCCGCTGCACCGGCTTGGGCAGTGCGGGGGAGCGGGTGACGGTGTAGTGCTTGCCGTGGAAGTCGAAGCTGCCCCCGGCCGGGGTGTCCCACAGCCCGGTGATGATCTGCAGCTGCTCGCCCAGCCGGTCGAAGCGCTCGCCGACCTCGGGGAACGGGATGCCGTACGCCTCGTGCTCCGCGGTGAACCAGCCCGCGCCCAGCCCCAGCTCGACACGGCCGCCGCTCATCGCGTCCACCTGCGCCACGCTGATCGCCAGCGGCCCGGGGAAGCGGAACGTGGCGGCCGTCATCAGCGTGCCCAGCCGGATACGGCGGGTCTCGCGGGCCAGGCCGGCCAGCGTGAGCCAGGCGTCGGTCGGCCCGGGCAGCCCGCTGACGTCGCCCATCTTCAGGTAGTGGTCGGACCGGAAGAACGCGCCGTAGCCCGCGTCCTCGGCGCAGCGGGCGACCGCGAGCAGCTGTTCGTAGGACGCCCCCTGCTGGGGTTCGGTGAAGACGCGCAACTCCATGATCGCCAGCTTAGATCGGTCCGGCGCGCGGCGGCCCCTTGTCTGTCAGTTAACAATGTTGCAAGAATGCGTCTTCGAAATACCTCGATCTTCTCCCGCACGGTTCAGGGGGTCGCCGCGTGCTGCTCGTCTACTCCGGCCGGCACAAGGCCGCCTCCAGCTGGTCCCGGGCCATCCTGCGGGAGGCCTGCGGGCTGCTCGGCCTGAACATGGTCACCGTGATCGCGCCGGAGCAGTGGGCGCCGTACGGCTCGCTGGCGGAGCTGGTCCGCCGGGAGCGGGTCGATCTGCTGTCGCTGACCAACATCCAGCAGAAGCACTACGAGACGCTGCCGCCCCGGCGCACCGTCAACGTCATCCGCGATCCGCGCGACATCATCGTCTCCGGCTACTTCAGCCACCGCAACACCCACGCGGTACAGGCGCTCGGGGTGACCTGGCACGAGCTGCCCGAACACCGCAGGCGGCTGCGGGAGCTGGACGTCGCCGACGGCATGCTGGAGGAGATCGAGTTCAGCGGCTACTTCCTCGACCACATGAACACCTGGGACTACCGCCAGCCGGAGGTCCTGGAGCTGCGCATGGAGGAGCAGATCGGCGACCCGGTGGCGGTCTGGACACGGATCTTCGAGCACTACGGGCTGCTGGTGCCGCCGGGGGCGCTCACCGAGTGGATGCGCATCGCCGCGGTGCGCCTGCGGCTGGCCGCGCTACGGGCCGGGCCCGATGGTCCCCGGTGGCGCCGCGCGCTGCCCGCGCCCACACTGCGCCGGCTGCCGCGGTCGTACGTGCCCCTCACCGTGGGCCATCACACCTTCACCCGGCTTTCCTACTCGGCGCGGCGGCCGGGCGAGGTGGACGAGATGAACCACTACCGCAAGGGCGTGCCCGGCGACTGGCGCAACTACTTCGAGGAGCGCCATCGAGCGGCCTTCCGCGCCCGGTACGGCGACCTGGCGGAGCGGCTCGGCTACCCCGCCGACTGAGCGCGCGGCATGCCGCGGCATGTGGTGTCGATCACTCCGGATGCGACTGTCGCCCGGAGAGGGTAGGTTTTCGTTTCGTGACATTCAGCGCGTTCACCGGTCCTATCCGGTGGGTCGCGCGCCTGTCCGCGCGGTTGCTGACCGCGTTGGCCCTGATGAGCCTGCTGCTGGCCCCGGCCGCGGCCCGGGCCGCCGAGCCCGCCCCGCAGCCGCGCGCCGAGCAGTCGGCCGTCACCGCGAGCGTCCAGGAGGAGCGGGCGCCGTCCGTTCGCCCGGCCGCCGCCGTCCACTTCGGATGCCTCGGTGACGCCGAGGCCGTCCGGCCCCTCCTCCCGGCCGCCGCCGAGCTGTTCGGCTCGGTGACCCCCGGGACGCACGGCTGCCGCGCCCCGCCCGCGCGGTAACGGCCTTCGTCGAGTTCGCGGCGTTCCGCCGGTTTCGTTCCCGCGCTGTCCGGTGATGACACCGGTATGCCGCCGACCGACGTCCCCCTCCGGGCGCCCGCCCGTGCGCCGTAACACCCTTTCCTCTTCGTGACGTGTCTCGCCGTCGCGCCCACCCCTCTGCCACCCCGAGGTGTTGATCATGAACGTCGTCCTGGACATCTTCTGGCACGACCTGCCGAGCGCCGTGCTGGCCTGGTTGCTGCTCGCCCTGCTGGCCGCCGTGGCGATCGGCGTGCTCGCCGCGTACACCCGCCAGGCCGAGCCGCAGCCCGCCGGCCCCGCCCCCGAACTGCTGGAGCGGCAGCAGGTGCTGCTCTCCGAGTACGCCCAGACGCTGGCCCGCAAGGCGCGGGAGGCGAGCGCGGCGGCCGAGCGCGCCGCCGTGACGGCCCGCCGCCGCCGGGAGGAGTGGCTGGCCGCGCAGGAGGTGGCCGAGCGCGCGTGGCAGCACTACGACGAGGCCGACTCGCAGGCCCGCCGCGTGCTGACCGCGTCGGCGCTGCCGCTGCCGCGCACCCCGCAGACCCCGGCCGAGTACGCCTTCCGCGAGCGTTACCTGCACCGCTCGGCGATGTCCGCGTGCTCGCACAACCGCATGTCGCCGCTGGAGCTGAGCGACGCGCTGGCGCACCGCCGCGGCTGGGACCCGCGCCGCCACCCGATCGAGCAGGAGGCGGTGCTGACGAAGGTGGCGCGGGCGTCGCTGCGCACCGCGTACCGCCGTGCCTCGGAGGCGGAGAAGCAGGCGTGGCTGGCCACGGAGGCGGCGACCGCCGCGGCCCAGTCGCTGCGCGCCGCCGCGCACACCGCCCAGATGCGGGCCCGCCGTGCGAGCCGCCGGGTGACCCCTGCCTGACCGGCTCTTCCGCTCCAGGACTGAAGCTCCCGCCAGGTCGTGCCGACGACCTGGCGGGAGCTTCGATCGTGCTGGGCGGGGATTATGGCGTCGCGTGGCGGAGCGGGCGGCCGGTAGGGTCCGAGACATGATCATTCGTGAGGCGACCGGCCGGGACTGGCCGTCGATCTACCCGTTCTTCCGGCAGATCGTCGAGGCGGGCGAGACGTACGCGTTCCCGGAGGGCATGGACCTGGAGCAGGCCCGCCCGTGGTGGATGGAGCAGCCGCCGGGCCGGACCGTGGTAGCCGTCGACGGGGACACCGTGCTCGGCTCGGCGAAGATGGGGCCGAACCGCCCGGGGCGTGGCGCGCACATCGCCACCGCGAGCTTCATGGTCGACCCGGCGCACGGCGGGCGGGGTGTGGGCCGGGCGCTCGGCACCCACATGGTCGAGTGGGCACGGTCGGCGGGCTACCACGGCATCCAGTTCAACGCGGTGGTGGAGACCAACGCGGCGGCGGTGCACCTGTGGCAGGCGATCGGTTTCGAGATCCTCACCACCGTCCCCGAGGCGTTCGCGCATCCCGTGCACGGCCGCGTCGGCCTGCACGTGATGTACCAGCGGCTGTAGCGGAAACCGCCCATCGGTCGCGATCCCATTGCGCAAGCTACGCGAATGGGGTGAATCGCGCGGCCGGGAAGCGGCGTGTGGTGCGGAATCCGTGCCCACCGGGCGAGCGCGGAGCGTACGGAGCCGATTACGGTCAGTGAAAAAATCTTGAGTTTGCCCTGGACGGGGCCCTGTCGGCCGACGTAGCGTGTTCACCAGTGGCGCGACGCTCGATGAAGGCCCCAGGGGTCCCAGCGGGCCGGCCCGGGCGGAGAGATTCCGTCAGGAGGCGCCGAGCGAAGTGCACAGGGGGATGGGTGGACAGATGCCGTTGGGGGACGGCGTCCACCCGGACAGTGAAAGGCCGGCGGTCGCTAACGGGGGTGAGCGACCGCCGGCCGCACTGCCACTTCAGCAAGGAAGGGCACCTTCTTATCGCTTTGCGTAGAAGAAGGTGCCCTTCTTAACGCTCACGGGATCAGCGGGCCGGTGGCGACGGCCATGGCTTCGCGGTCACCGCGATCTGCGGGGGCAGCCGCTCGGCCTCGGCGACCCGGCTGCGCCAGTAGGCCCGCACCTGGTCCAGCTCCGCGCGGTGCGCGTCCGCCCAGTCGTCCAGCCACCAGGACACCAGCCGCATCGCCGCCTGGTACGCCGGCATCCGGCACGCCGCGTCGTCCGCGAACACCCCCGTCATCTCGGCCTCGGCGGCCTGCCAGGCGGCGGTGGCCGCGCGCCCGCGAATCGGCGCGTCCTCCATCCGCAGCCCCCAGTCGCGGAACAGGAAGTCGTCGCGCCGGTCCCAGTCCACCTGGTGACCGCGCTCGCGCATGCATGGCGAATAGCGCAGCCGCCCCGCCAGCACCAGAGGGTTCAGGTCCACGCGCTCGGCCAGGCCGGGCAGCGTGCTCAACAGGTCCGAGCCCGCGGGGCGATCGGTGTCGTGGTAGTCGCGATACCCGAACGGCTCACGACAGGCGTTCAGGGCCGCGACCCAGGCCTGCTGTTCCACGTCGGCAGGCATGGGCGGTACGCCGAACTCGTACCCCGGCGGGGCGTACGCCGAGGCGATCACGTTGAGCGCGAAGCGGCGGCCGTGCTCGGTGACCGAGTCCAGCACCGTCGCGCCGCCGGTGCCGTAGCCGACGTCGGCGTCGGTGAAGCCCTCGTACAGGCTGAAGTAGGGCGCGACGGTGTACGGCAGCCCGCGCTCACGCATGCAGCCGGCCGTGCCGCCCTCGACGCGGTGGTAGTTGAGCAGCTCGTTGGCGCGCTGCTCGGCGACCGACCCGTTGATCCGTACGATCAGCGCGTCCAGCCGCGCCGCCGTCGCCGCCAGGTCGAAGTGCGTTCCCCGGTACACCGCATACCCGGCGCCCGCGACCAGCAGCGCGAGCACGCTCAGGATCGCGGTCAGCCTGCGCCGCGTCAACCGGATCATCCCCCGCTCCCTTCCCGACAGAAGTCAGCGGTGTGAATGTAGCGTCCGGCGCGGCGGATGACCGTCCCGCCGCCGTCAGCCGCGCGCGGCGTCCAGATCGGAGCGGGTCAGCAGGGCATGCAGGGTGATGCCGTCGGCGGCGAGCGCGGCGGCGCCGCCCTCCTGCCGGTCGATCACGCACAGCGCGCTGTCGATCGCCGCGCCCAGCTCGCGCAGCTGCCGGGTGGAGATCGCGATCTGGCCACCGGAGGTCACCACGTCCTCCACCACCAGCACCTGCCGCCCGGCGACCTCGGCGCCCTCGGCGAGCCGCGCGGTGCCGTACGCCTTGGCGGTCTTCCGGACGAACGCGCACGGCAGCCCGGTGTGCCGGCCCAGCGCGGTGACCACGGCGATGCCGCCCATCTCGAGCCCGGCCAGCACCTGCGTGCCCGGCGGGACCAGCGCCGCCATCCGCTCGGCGAGCGCGTCGAGCAGCACCGGATCGGCCTCGAAGCGGTATTTGTCGAAGTATTCGGTCGCTGTGCGACCGGACCGGAGCAGGAACTCGCCGCGCAGGCGGCATCGGGCGTCGACCTCACGGGCCAGCTCGGCATGCGTCACAGGTGATCATCCTGGCACGCCCGGTGCACTTTCGGGGAAACTGCACGCCCAAGGCCGCTTCAGGCTGCAGTTTCCCCGAAACTGCAGGCCCGAAGCCGCTCCCCGGTGCGGGTTTCCTGAGGCTAGCCCTGGAGGAAGGCGAGGAGGAGCGGGTTGAGGGTGGCCGGGTCCTCCAGGCTGGGCAGGTGTCCGGCCCAGTCGAGGACCGTGTGCCGGGCGCCGGGGATCTCGGCGGCCAGGCGCACCGCGATGTCGCCGAAGAAGTCGACGTCGTGCGCGCCGGACACGACCAGCGTGCGGGCCGTGATCGCGGACAGCTCGGTGTCCACCTGCACCGACGCCACGTCGTCCGCGGCGAGCTGCACCTCGAAGGCCCGGCGCTGCATCGCCGCGACCTGCTCGCGGGTCTCGTCGGTGGCGCGCGGCCCGAGGAAGGTGTCCACGTTCAGCTTCACCGCCGCGTCCACGTCCCCGGCTTCGAGCAGCGCGTCCTCGCTGTCGCTGAACGCGATGATCGCGGGGGTGGGCGTCTGCCCGCGCAGCGCCGCGCAGAGCAGCACGAGGGTGCCGACGCGGTCGGGCCACCGGGCGGCGAGCTCGTGGGCGACCCGGCCGCCCATCGAAGCGCCGACCAGCGACACCTGCCCGATGCCGTACGCGTCCAGCAGGGCGATCACGTCGGCGGCGTTGTCGTAGGTCTCCGTCGGCGCGGGGGTGTCGCCGAAGCCGCGGAAGTCCACGGCCAGCACCCGGAATCCGGCGTCGCGCAGCGGCTGCCACTGGGGCTGCCACATCCGGCGGTCGCAGACGGACGAGTGCAGCAGCACGACGGCGGGCGCGTCGGCAGGACCGTCAATATCATGATCAAGAAGCATGGGCAGAGACTACCGCCCGCTCATCCCGCGCTGTCCAGCCAATTGACGACCTCCTCGGTGTGCTCGCCGAGCCGGGGCGGGCGCCGGGTGTACGCCGCCGGGGTGGTCGACAGCCCGATCGGGTTCGCGGGAAGCTCCAGGCCGGGCGCGTCGGCACTGCTCACGCGGGGTCGCAGTCCCAGTTCCCCGGCCAGGCCGTACGCGTCGGCGAGATCGTTGACCGGCCCGCACGGCACGCCGAGCGGCGTGAGCAGCCGATGCCAGGCCTGCGCGGTCCCGGCGGTCAGCCGTGCGGACAGCAGCGCGAAGAGTTCCTCCCGATGGGCCACCCGGCGCGGGTTGTCGGCGAATCGCTCGTCGGCGGCCAGCTCGGGCAGGCCGAGGCCGGTGCAGAGCGCCGCGAACTGCCGGTCGTTGCCGACGGCGATCACGAGCGGGCGGTCCGCCGCCGGGAACACCTCGTACGGCGCGATGGACGGGTGCCGGTTGCCCATCCGGCCGGGCACCGCCTCGGCGAGGGTGTAGCCGGCGCTCTGGTTGACCAGGCTCGACAGCAGCGTCGAGAGCAGGTTCAGCTCGACGCGCTGGCCCTGCCCGGTGGCGTCGCGGTGGCGCAGCGCGGCCAGGATGCCCACCGCCGCGTGCGTGCCGGTGAGCACGTCGACCAGGGCCACGCCGGCCTTCACCGGGTCGCCGCCGGGCTCGCCGGTGACGCTCATCAACCCGCCCACGGCCTGCACCAGCAGGTCGTAGCCGGGCAGTGCGGCGCCCGCGCCGGCGCCGAAGCCGGTGACCGAGCAGTACACCAGGCCGGGGTTGGCCGCGCGCAGCCGCTCGTAGCCGAGGCCGAGACGGTCCATGGTGCCCGGCCGGAAGTTCTCCACCACCACGTCGGCGCGCCGGGCCAGCGCGACGGCGTGCGCGAGGTCCGCGGGGTCGCGCAGATCCAGCGCGCAGGAGCGCTTGTTGCGGTTGACGGACAGGTAGTAGGTCGCCTCGCCGTCGCGGTGGGGCGGTCCCCAGGCACGGGTCTCGTCGCCGCCGTCCGGCCGCTCGATCTTGACGACGTCCGCGCCGAGGTCGGCCAGCAGCATCGTCGCGTACGGGGCGGCGAGCACCCGCCCGAAGTCGGCGATCAGCACCCCGGACAGCGGTGACGTGGTCATGCCCGTACCCCCTCGGTGATCGGTCCGGGGCAGCATCTCACCCGGGACCGGCGCGGCGGCTGCCATACTGCCCGCATGCGGTTGACGAAGAGCTTCTCCGAGCAGCAGTTCGGCCAGGCCCTGGAGTCGTGGGCGTGGCTGGGGCTGTCCGGGCGCAAGCCGCTGTTCACCTCGCTGTTCGGCGACGTGTTCCTGGCCGGGCCGGACGGGTGCTGGTATCTCGACACCATCGAGGGCACGCTGACCAGACCGTGGGCGTCCGCCGACGAGCTGGAGCGCGACCTCTCGACCGAGGACGGCGAGAACCGCTACCTGCTGGCCGGGCTCGCCGAGGCGGCCGAGGGGCGTGGCCTCGTGCTCGGCCCCGATCAGGTGTACGCGCTGCTGCCACCGCCCGTGCTCGGCGGCCGGGCCACCGCCGAGGCGGTGAGCGTGGAGGACTTCGCCGTCGCGCTGAACATGCTCGGCCAGATCCACGAGCAGGTCCGCGCCCTGCCGCCGGGCGCCCGGATCACCGGGGTGGAGCTGGCCTGACGCTCAGCCGCGGGCGCGCAGCCGGGGGGCGAGCGCGTCCGGTTCCACGCCGCCCAGGCCGTCGCGGTCGATGCGGGCGGCGAGCGCCCGCGACCAGGTCACCAGGCCGGTGACGTCCACGTCGTGGGGCGGGGCGGCGGCGTACGCCTCGATGCGGTCGGCGGCGCGGCCGAGCAGGCGCGGCGCACCGGTGGCGTTGCCGCGCCGGGCGTGGGTCAGGCCCACGGCCAGCTGCGCCAGCCCACGCCACAGCTCGCGTTCGGCCTCCGGCGCCGCCTTCCAGGCGCCCTCCAGCACCTCGTGCGCGTGGAACGCCCGCCCCTGATCCAGCAGCTCCTGCGCCTGCGCCAGCGCCTCGTCCGGGGTCAGCCGCAGATCGTCGGGCGTGGTCGGCACACCCTGCGCACCGCGCGGCAGCGGCCGTCCGAGTTCGTCGCGCGGCCGGGCGTTGCGGGCGCGTCCCGCGCCGTCCCGGTCCCGGTCACCGTTGCTCATCCGTCCATCCTGCCTCGAAAGGGCGAGAGGTTAGGAAGGGCACCTTCTACTACGGAAAACGATAAGAAGGTGCCCTTCCTTTCAGAGGAGGGCGGGGCGGAGGGCGTTGCGGGCGGCGAGTTCGGTGAGGGCGGCGTTGAGCTGGTCGACGTGTTCGTCGGTGTGGGCGGCGGTGAGCTGGACGCGGAAGCCCACCTGGCCGCGCGGGACCAGCGGGTATGCGGCGAGCGTGACGTAGACACCGTGGCGCCAGAGCAGGTCGGCGGCGTCCTTGAGGTCGTAGCCGGCCGACAGCGGCAGCTCGATGACCGGGGTGGCGTGCCGGTTGGGCGTGTGCACGCGCAGCTCGCGCAGGTGGGCCAGGACCCGGGCGGTGAGCCGGTGCAGGGTGGCGCGCAGCTCGTCGCCGCGGGCGTCGTTGACGTCGAAGCCGGCCAGCACCGCGGCCAGCGAGTGCACCGGGGACGGTCCGGAGTAGAGGTACGGCGGGGCGGCGAGTTTGAGGTGCTCCTTGAGCACGGTCGGCACCGCGACGAACGCCAGCAGCGCCGAGTACGCCTTGGAGAAGCCGCCGACGAGCACCACGTCGTCGTACGTCTCGGCGCAGTGGCGCACCACGGCGTTGCCGCGCGTGCCGTACGGGGTGCCGTCGCCCGCGCCGTCGCGCTCGCCGATCACGCCGAAGCCGTGCGCGTCGTCGACGTAGAGGATCGCGCCCCACTCGCGGCACACCGCGGCGAGCCGGGGCAGGTCGGGGATGTTGCCGGTCATGCTGTTCACGCCGTCGAGGCAGACCACGCGGGGCCGGTCCGCGTCGGCCGAGCGCAGCAGCCGCGCCAGCTCGTCCGGGTCGTCGGCGTGCCAGCGGTAGAGCTGCGCGCCCAGGCCGCGGGCGTACGAGCCGCCGTCGTAGATGGTCTTGTGCGCGCTCGCCTCGACGAACACCGAGCCGCTGTCGACCAGCGCGGGCAGCACCGACATGTGGATGTGGGTGATGGTGGGCAGCACCAGGCTGTCGGGCGCGCCGAGCAGCTCGGTGAGCCGCTCCTCGATCTCCGGGTAGAGCCGCGGGTTGCCGAGCAGGCGTGACCAGCCGGGATGGGTGCCCCAGCGGCGTACCGCCGCCTCACCCGCGGCGATGATCTCGGGGTCCAGGTCGAAGCCGAGGTAGTTGCAGGAGGCGAAGTCGGCCAGCCAGCGGTCGCCGATGCGGATGCGCCTGCCGTCCACCTCCTCGATGACGGCGTCGTACATCGGTGTCTGCGCGCGCAGCCGGTCCAGCTGATCGGTCGACGGCACCCGGTGCGCGTCGGGGGTGTGCACGCCGGATGCCTTCGTCACACTGCCTCCTCAGGATTCACGCGGCCACCTTCTGCTCGGTGATGACGGTGATCGCCTGCTCGCCGGTGAGCGGCCGGGCGAACAGGAAGCCCTGGCCGTAGCGGCATCCGATGCGCGACAGCAGGTCGCGTTCCACGGTGCGCTCGATGCCCTCGGCGATGACCTGCAGGCCGAGCGTGTGCGCCAGCCGGACGATGCCGTCGACGAGCGCGGCCTGCTGTGCCGACGAGGCGATGGTGCTGGTGAACAGCCGGTCGATCTTTACCACGTCGAGCGGTACGTGGCGCAGGTAGCTCAGGGACGAGTAGCCGGTGCCGAAGTCGTCGATGGCCACCCGGATGCCGGTGGTGCGCAGCTCGGTGAGGTCCTCCCAGACCTGGTCGTCGTCGCGCAGCAGCAGGCTCTCGGTGATCTCCAGCATCAGCCGGCCCGGCGGCAGGCCCTCCGCGGTGAGGAAGTCGTGCACGCTGGACACGAAGCCCGGGGTGCGGAACTGGCGCGCGGAGACGTTGATGCTGACGTACGGCGCGCCGTCGCCGGCCTCCCGCTGCCAGCGCGCGGCGGCGGCCACGGCCTGGTGCAGCACCTCGGTGCCGATCGCGACGATCTGGCCCGACTCCTCGGCCACCTCGATGAACTCGCCGGGCAGCAGCCGGCCCCGGGTGGGGTGGTTCCAGCGCACCAGCGCCTCGTACCCGGCGGTCACCCCGGTGCGCAGCTCGACGATGGGCTGGAACTCGACGGTGAACTCCTTGCCGGCGATGGCCTGGTCCAGCTCGGTGCGCAGCTCCAGCCGCTCCACGATCGCGGTGTGCAGGTCCGGCTGGTAACGCCGCCACTGGCCCTTGCCCTCGCCCTTGGCCACGTACAGCGCCAGGTCGGCCTGGCGCAGCAGCTCCGGGGCGCTGCGCGCGTCGGCGCTGGTGGCGATGCCGATGCTGGCCGCGCCGGAGACGAGCCGGTCGTCGATGGTGAACGGCTCGCCGAGCGCCGCGACGATGCGGTCGGCGACCTCGTCGATGGTGGCCGCGTCGGGGGCGCCCTCGATCAGCGCGGCGAACTCGTCGCCGCCGAGCCGGGCCGCGACGTCGTCCGTGCGCAGCACGGCGGCCAGGCGCTGGCCCACCGCGCGCAGCAGCCGGTCGCCGTGCTCGTGGCCGAGGGTGTCGTTGACCACCTTGAAGTCGTCCAGGTCGATGAAGAGCACGCCGACCACGGAGCCGTCCGCGTCGGCGCGGGCGATGGCCTGCCCGATGCGCTCGGCGAAGCGCACCCGGTTGGCCAGGCCGGTGAGCGAGTCGTGATACGCCAGGTGGGTCAGCTCGGACTCCATCCGGCGCTGGTCGGTGACGTCGCGCAGGGTCAGCACGAGCCCGCCCACGGTCGGCTCCTCGCGCAGGTCCCGGCAGGAGACCTCGGTCTGCACGGTGGTGCCGTCGGGGCGCAGCACGGTCCAGTCCGCGGTGTCCGCGTCGTCGTCGGCGGCGGCGAGCGCGAACAGGTCGGCCACCAGGGTGTCGTGCGGGCCCGCGACCAGCTCGGAGAGGTTCTTGCCGGTCAGCTCGGCGGTGCCGAAGACGGTCTGGGCCGAGGGACTGGCGTACCGGATGCGCCCGGTGTCCGGTTCGATGATCAGGATGACGTCCGCGGCGTTGTGCACCAGGGTGCGGAAGTACTGCTCGCTGTTGTGCCGGGTGATCTCGTTGCTCAGCATGATGCGTTCGATGGCCAGCGCCGCCTGCGAGGCGACCAGCTCCATGGGCATCTGCAGGTAGCTCAGCGAGTTCTCGTCCGAGGCGATGAGCAGCACGCCGATGTGCGGGTCGCCGGTCGGCCGGTCGTCCAGAGCCAGCGGGCAGATCATGGTGATCTCGAAATCGCCCATCCGGGCCGCGATGTCCGGTGGCAGGGAGCGGGTGAACCGCAGCTGGGAGCCGGTCGTCATACCCGCCTGGAACAGATCGGAGGTGTTGCCCTTGTCGTTCATGATCATGGCGACCCGGTAGTCGTTGCCGGGTGGCAGCAGCCGCTCCGCGGTGCGCTTGAGCGCCCAGGTGACGCCGTCGACGGTGGTGGCGGACATGAGCGCGGCGTTGCTCGCCCGGATGCCACTGGTGCGCATGGTGTTGCCGCGATAGCTGTTGATCACGCCGAACAGCCGGCCCAGCGTCAGCAGCACCGTGGTGACCACGAAGGCCACGATCACCATCGGGTACTGCAGCCGGCCCTGGCCCACCCCGATCACCAAGACGAGCAGCGGGATCAGCACGAAGACGACCAGCAGCGCCTGGTGCGTGGTGCGCATCTCGCGCGGCCGGACCACGCGCGGCGTGGTCAGCTCGGCCATCGACGGGTGCAGGGCGGCGGCGCCCCAGCAGGCGTAGAAGACGATCCAGCCCAGGTCCACCGGGCCGCCCACGGTCCAGTAGCCGTGCAGCTGCACCAGGCCGTACATCACGTCGGCGGCCATCAGCCCGACCGCGCCCACGGTCAGCAGCGCCACGGTGGGGCTGAACGGCACCACGGCGATGAGCCGCCCGATCGTGGCCAGGACGAGGATGTCGCCCAGCGGGTAGGCCACCGAGACCAGCCGCTGCGTCATGGTGAGGTCCTGGTTGAGGATCTGCGGGCTGATCAGGAAGACCCAGGACAGCAGGCCCAACCCGGCGGTGACGATGAGCGCGTCGAGCGGCACGGTCCGGTCCCGCGCCGCCGCCCCCGCCTTCGACAGGCCGAGCAGGCCGATGGTGACCGCCGGGTACATCGCCAGGTAGAGCATGTCGGCCGGGGAAGGGAACGGGTTCACCTGGCCGAACACGTCGGTCATCACGTTGTAGAGGGTGTCCCCGGCGCTGAGCAGGAGCAGTCCCACGATCATCCATAACCAGGGCGACCAGCGGCGCGGGCGGTAGCGGAACAGGCCGTAGAGGATCGCTCCGGCGCTGCTGAGGCCGATCGCGCACCACAGCGGGATGTGTGCGGCGGGGAAGGCGTAGAAGGCCCCTGCCAGCAGGGCCATCCAGACGCCGTACCAGGTCATCACTCTGCGGGCTGACACGCTCCTCCTTCCGGCGCGGCAGGTGGGGCGGCGCACGCGGCCCGAATTAAGCGATTATGACAGGTTTTCGTATAGGTTATCGCCTCCGCAGCTCCTCTCGCGAGGGATATGTCCAGGTCAGCGCCCTGCCACGTGCTTCGTCCGGGGCTGCCCGGCAACCCGGAGCAGCCCGCGTGGCCTGGGCCACAAAGGGGATAGTTCCGGAATCTCGGAAATGCCGGGTCGGTTGAACCCTCCCGTAAGACTTCCCAACGAAGGGATCTACCCCGTGGTCAACGTCGACCTGATCAAGCGCACGTCCTTCCGAGCCGTCCTCGCCGCCACCGGCATGGCAGTGCTCTCCGGTATCGCGGCCGCTCCGGCCGTAGCGGCCCCCGAGGCCGTCACCGAGGCCAAGGCCGTCGCCGCTCCGGTCGCGGCACCCGCCACCAAGACCGAGGCGAAGGCCGTGGCCCAGGCTCCGGCCGCCAAGGCCGCCGCGAAGCCGGCCGCCCAGGCTCCGGCTGCCAAGCCGAAGGCCGAGGCGCTGGCCAAGGCGCCGAGCCGCCAGCAGCTGATGCCGGCGCCGGTCGCGGAGTACCAGACTTCGTTCCAGCCGACCGCCGCGCAGAAGCGCAACGCCGAGGTCATCATCGAGACCGGCCAGAAGATGGGCCTGCCGCCCCGCGCGTGGGTGATCGCCGTGGCGACCGCCGCGCAGGAGTCGACCCTGAACAACCTGGGTCACCTGGGCGCCAACAACGACCACGACTCGCAGGGCCTGTTCCAGCAGCGTCCGTCGGCCGGCTGGGGCACGCCCGAGCAGATCACCGACCCGGTGTACTCGTCGAAGGCGTTTTACAGCGCCCTGAAGAACGTGCCCGGCTACGACACGATGGCGCTGACCGACGCCGCCCAGACCGTGCAGGTCTCGGCCTTCCCGAACCACTACGCCAAGTGGGAGAAGATGGCCGCCGACCTGGTGATGGCCAAGTACGGGCAGGGTCCGTACGCCGCCTGAGCAAGGTGTGCGAAAGCCCCGCCACTGCTACAACAGCAGTGGGCGGGGCTTCGCCGTATCCGGGGGAGGGCGCGTGAACGGGTTCGAGGTCCGGGTCGTCGCGCGGGCCGCCGCCGGTGACCTGGCGCACTTCCCCGACGTGGTGGGCCTGGACGGCGGGCGGATGCTGGCCGCCTTCCGGGAGGGCGCGGGGCACGTCAGCCACGAGGGCCGGATCCGGCTCACGATCTCCGAGGACGCCGGCCGGACCTGGTCCGCGCCGGTGGTCGCGGTGGACGGGCCGTACGACGACCGGGACCCCAAGCTCGCCGTGCTCGGCGACGGCACGGTGCTGCTCAGCTACTTCACCCTGGACTGGAGCAGCGCCCGGGACTTCACGGTGCGCGGCGTGTCCGTGCGGCGTAGCGGTGACGGCGGGAACACCTGGTCGGATCCGGTCGCGGTGGGCACCGCGCTGCGCGGCCCGGCCTCGCACGGCGCCGCGGTCGAGCTGCCCGGCGGTGACCTGCTCCTCCCGCTCTACGGTCTGGCGGAGTCCGGGGGTGGCTCGGTCGCCTCGGTGGTACGCAGCACCGACGGCGGCCGGACCTGGCCCGCCGCTGCGGAGACCGTCTTCGCCGCGGTGGGCGGCGTGGAGTTCCAGGAGCCGACGCTGACCGTGCTGCCCGACGGCGAGCTGGTCGCGCTGGTGCGCACCACCGGGGCGCACGCGTGGCTGGTCCGCTCGGCCGACGGCGGCCACACCTGGACCGCTCCCCAGGAGCTGGACCTGCCCGCCTCGTCCCACCACGCGCTGGCGCTGGACGGCGGCGGCGTGCTGGTGACGTACGGCGACACCTCCGGCCGCTTCTCGCCCCGCCGCATCACCTCCGGCCGCCTGATCCGCGACCCGAAACGCGGCTGGTCCGGCATCCCCGACCTGCCGCTCTACGACTCCGGCGTGGACGACCAGGCCAACCCGTCCAGCGCCGAACTGCCCGACGGCCGCCTGCTCACCCTCTCCTTCGACGTCACCGCCGCCACGGTCGTCGCGGTCGTCACCGCACCCGACGACTACCCGGCCTGAGGCGTGCCGCGGGGCCGCCTGCTCCGCAGGTTAGGAAGGGCACCTTCTACTACGGAAAACGATAAGAAGGTGCCCTTCCTTTCTAGCGGGCGTGGGCGGGGGAGCGGGAGCGGGAGCGGGTGGGGCCGTCGATGAGGGCGTCGGAGTGGCGGGGGGCGGCGTCGCGGGCGTCGGCGTAGTAGTCGGACGGGCGGGTGGCGTCGAGGCCGGCGGGGACGCGCAGGCCGCGCAGGAGCAGGGTGCCGGCGACGACGACGAGCAGGTTGACGGCCAGCGCGAGCAGTCCGGTGTAGACGGTTGCGCGGGTGTCGAGGCCGAGCTGGGCCAGGGGCAGGTTGGAGCCGCCGAAGTGGGCCTTGAGGATGCGGCCGTCGGCGGCGCGCTGCGGGATGTGGTACATCGCGAGCAGGCCGGTGCCCAGGCCGGTGAGCAGGCCCGCGGCCAGGGCGTAGCGGTGGAACCAGCCGGTCCACAGGCCGAGCACCACGGCGGGCACGGTCTGCAGCACGATGACGCCGCCGATCAGCTGCAGCTCGATGGAGAACTCCTGGTCCAGCAGCAGGATCGCGAGCAGCGCGCCGAACTTCGCCAGCAGCGACACCCAGCGGCTGATCCGGGCCTCCTCGGCGGGGCTGGCGCCGGGGCGCAGGTACTCCCGGTAGACGGAACGGGTGAACAGGTTCGCCGCGGCGATGGACATGACCGCGGCCGGGATCAGCGCGGCCACCCCGATGGCGGCGTAGCCGATGCCCGCGCACCAGGCCGGGAACACCTCGTGGAACAGCTGCGGCACGACCGTGTTCAGGTCCCCGCCGACCGGGCGCACGCCCTGGCCGATGGCGAAGAAGCCGAGCATCGCCAGCAGCCCCAGGGCCAGGCAGTACACCGGCAGCGCGGCCGCGTTGCGCTGCACCGTGGCCCGGTCGCGGGCGGCCAGGATGCCGGTCAGCGCGTGCGGGTAGGCGAAGATGGCCAGCGCCGAGCCGAGCACCAGGGTCAGGTAGCCGGACCAGCCGCCCTCGGGCAGCAGCAGGCCGCTGGCCGGGGAGGCGTCGGCGGTGAAGCGCTCGCCCGCGCTCCGGAACGCCGCGACCCAGCCGCCGGACATCGCGACCAGCAGGATCACCGCGAGCACCAGCCACAGCAGCAGGATGTCCTTGGCGATGGACAGCAGCGCCGGGGCGCGCAGCCCGGACCGGAAGGTGCACACCGAGGCGACCGCGACCGCGGCGGCCAGCGGCCACTCGCCGGTGACGCCGAGCGTGGCGAACATCGCCCGCAGCGCGACGAGCTGCACCGCGATGTACGGCATGGTGGCCACGATCCCGGTGACCGCGACCAAGGCCGCCAGCCCGCGCGAGCCGAACCGGGCCCGGGTGAACTCGGCCGAGGTGACGAAGCCGTGCGCGTGCGACACCGACCAGGTGCGGGTGCTGATGACGTACGCCAGCGGCGCGCTGATGATGGCGAACGGCACCGCGAAGAAGCCGGCCGCGCCGACGCCGTACACCAGCGCGGGCACCGCGATGTAGGTGTACGCCGTGTACATGCTGCCGCCGAGCAGGAACCAGGTGACCCAGTTGCCGAAGGCGCGCCCGCCGACACCCCACTCCTCCAGCGAGTGCAGGCTCGGCGGGCGGCGCCAGCGCGCGGCGAGGAAGCCGAGCAGCAGCATGGCGCCCAGCAGCACGGTGAAGGTGCCGATCTCGACCTGGCGGGCGCTCACCGGCGCCGCCCCCGCCTGCTCAGCTGGTACACCAGCACGGTGACCGCCGTGGCCAGGAACGCGCAGCCCACCTGATACCAGTAGAAGAACGGGATGCCCCACAGCCGCGGCTCCAGCCGGTCGTACAGGCCGACCGGCAGCGGCGCGAGGATCGGGATGAGCAGCAGCCACTGCCATCCGCGCCGTGCCGGACGTGCTCCGTGCTCGGCCACCGGTGCCTCCTTTCGGGTCCGCCCCGGCGGCGGTCCTGCCGTGCCGGGGATCGCGCTGAG
The DNA here is from genome assembly GCF_018326265.1 of Catellatospora sp. IY07-71. Lineage (GTDB taxonomy): Bacteria > Actinomycetota > Actinomycetes > Mycobacteriales > Micromonosporaceae > Catellatospora. The sequence continues at coordinate 8,435,638 of NZ_AP023360.1, read as the reverse complement.
TGATCAGGACACTGTCTGCCGGTAACGCGCCGGTGACATCGGCGAAATCACCGGTCTTGCCGCGCGCGATCTTCCGGATCGGCCGCCCCCTTCCGTCCGGACCACCGCGACCCCTATATTGCACTCACAGTGCATCTTGTTTCACATCCGAGGAGGGCCGCGTGGCCGCACCTGTCACCGCCGACGACCTGCTGACGCGGGTCGACGGCTTCCTGGCCGCGCATGACCCGGCGGGTGACCGGCTGGAGTTTCTGCGCGCCCGCTTCGACGCGGGGCTGGCCTGGGTGCACTACCCGGTCGGGCTGGGCGGAATCGGTGCACCCCGAGTGCTGCAATCCGTGGTGGACCAGCGTTTCGCCGCCGCGGGCGCCCCGGACAACCGCCCCCGGCGCATCAGCATCGGCCTCGGCATGGCCGCGCCCACCGTGCTGCGCCACGGCACGGCCGCGCAGCGCGCCCGCTACCTGCGTCCGCTGTGGACCGGCGAGGAGGTGTGGTGCCAGCTGTTCAGCGAGCCCGGCGCCGGCTCCGACCTCGCGGGCGTGGCCACCCGGGCGGTACGCGACGGCGACGGCTGGCTCGTCGACGGGCAGAAGGTGTGGACGTCCATGGCGCACCAGGCGCGCTGGGGCATCCTGCTCGCCCGCACCGACCCGGCCGTGCCCAAGCACCAGGGCCTGACCTATTTCGTGTGCGACATGCACGCCCCCGGGGTCGAGGTGCGGCCGCTGCGGCAGGCCACCGGCGAGGCGGAGTTCAACGAGGTGTTCCTGTCCGGCGTTCGGCTGGCCGACGAGCTGCGTATCGGCGCCGTCGGCGAGGGCTGGGCGGTGGCGCGGACCACCCTGATGAACGAGCGCGTCGCGATCGGCGGCAACGCGCTGCCGCGCGAGGGCGGCATGATCGGCGTGCTGGCCCGCACCTGGCGGGAGCGCCCCGAGCTGCGCACCCCGGCCCTGCACGACGAGGTGCTCCGGCTGTGGGTGCGCGCCGAGGCGCTGCGGCTCACCGGCGTACGCCTGCGCCAGCAGCTCGCCGCGGGGGAGCCCGGCCCGGAGGGCTCGGCCATGAAACTCGCCTTCGCCGCGCTCACCCAGCAGATCTCCGGCGTCGAGGTGGAGCTGCTCGGGGCCGAGGGCCTGCGCCACGACGGCTGGGACGCCACCCGGCCCGAGGAGGTGGACCTGATCGGTCGCGGCGCCACCTACCGCTGGCTGCGCGCGAAAGGCAACTCGATCGAGGGCGGCACGTCCGAGATCCTGCGCAACATCGTCGCCGAGCGGGTGCTCGGCCTGCCCGCCGAGCCGCGCACCGACACCGGCGCTGCCTGGAAGGACCTGCCTCGATGACCCTCGACCTGCGCTACACCGAGGAGCAGGAGCTGCTGCGCGACTCGGTGCGGGCCATGCTCGCCGACCACGCCCCGTGGACGCGGGTGCTCAAGGTCGCCGAGAGCCCCGAGCCCGACGACGCCGACCTGTGGCGGCTGCTCGCCGTCGAGACCGGCCTGGCCGCCCTGGCCGTGCCCGAGCACCTGGGCGGTGCCGGGGGCACCTTCGCGGAGACGGCCGTGGTGCTGGAGGAGCTGGGCCGCGCCTGCGCCCCGGTGCCGTACCTGGGCACCGCCGTCGCCGCCCGCGCCCTGCTCCACCTCGACGAGACCGACCTGCTGCGCACCGTCGCCGCGGGCGAGGTGATCGCCCTGGCCCTGCCGTTCAGCGCCGGACCGGCACCTGCCGCGCCGCCCACGGCGGTGACACACGGGACCCAGTCGGGGGATGATCGCGAGTTCGTGTCCAAAACTGAGGTTCAGCCGCACTTCGTGACACGAAACGGCGATCTTGCCGGGCGATCCGTGCCGCTGTCGGACGACCGTGCCGGAGGGCTCTCCAGCGTGTGGTCCGCAGTGGAGGTGACGGTCTCGACCGACGGGGAACCACTGCTCAACGGGTCGGTGCACAGCGTCGCGGAAGGGCTGCGGGCGCGGGTGCTGCTGGTGCCGGCGGGCGGCGGGCTCTACGCCGTGGACACCTCGGCCGCCGGAGTGATCCGCGAGCAGGTCGTGTCGCTGGACGAGACCCGGCCGCTGTGCGACGTGTCGCTGTGGAACGTGCCCGCGCGGCTGCTCGCCTCGGGGGAGCGGGCGGCGGCGGCACTGGACGCGGCGCTGGTGACCGGTGCCGCACTGCTGGCCTCGGAGCAGCTCGGGCTGGCCCAGTGGTGTCTGGACACGACGGTCGAGCACCTGCGCACCCGGTATCAGTTCGGGCGGGCGGTGGGGTCGTTCCAGGCGCTCAAGCACCGGCTCGCCGACCTGTGGGTGGAACTGGCGCAGGCACGGGCGGTGGCCAGGCACGCCGCGGCCTGCGTGGCCACCGGCGATCCGGACGCGCGGCTCGCGGCGTCGCTGGCGCAGGCGCACTGCGGCCCGGTCGCGGTGCGCGCGGCGGAGGAGTGCGTGCAGCTGCACGGCGGCATCGGCTTCACCTGGGAGCACCCGGCCCACCTGTACCTGAAACGGGCCAAGAGCGCCGCGATCGCCTACGGCACCGCCGCCCACCACCGCGCCGCCCTCGCCACCCTCACCGACCTTCCCATCTGACCTCCCCAACCAGGGGACGGCCGATGGTTGGTTCATTGTGAGTGCAAGTTTTGATCTTGCGACTGGGTGATTTCGGCGGGTTCGTCGGGGGAGGTCACGGGGCCGTAACGAGGGTATTGACGAGCCGTTTCTCAAACCTACACTCCTAGTGTAATTACTTAGTCCTCCTTCATCCCGGCGATTGCAGAGGTGACGATGAAAGCGCCGTCCGGCGAGACATCCGCGGCAGGGCACCGCCTCGCCCTGCGCGGCATCGGGGTGCGATTCGGCGGCCTGACCGCATTGGACGGGGTGTCGCTCGACGTCGCGCCCGGTCAGGTGGTCGGGGTGATCGGCCCGAACGGCGCGGGCAAGACCACGCTGTTCAACGTGGTCTGCGGCCTGGTCCGGCCCACCAGCGGCACGCTGGAGCTGAACGGCGCGCGGCTGGTGCCGCAGCCGCACCGGCTGGCCGGGCTCGGCGTGGTCCGCACCCTGCAGGGCGTCGGGCTGTTCCGCGGCCTCACCGTGCTGGAGAACGTGATGACCGGCGCGACCTGCACCGCCCGCGCGGGTTTCCTCTCCGGCCTGCTCGCCCTGCCGCGTGGCGACCGCGACGAGCGGCGGCTGCGCGAGGAGGCGATGGCGCTGCTGGAGCGCTTCGGCGTGGCCGGCTACGCCGCGGCGCTGCCCGGCACGCTGCCGTACGCCGTGGGCAAGCGCGTCGCGCTGGCCCGCGCGCTGGCCGCCCGCCCGCGCCTGCTGCTGCTGGACGAGCCCGCGGGCGGCCTGGGCGCGCAGGACATCGAGGAGCTGGCCGAGCTGATCACCACGCTGCCGCGCGAGGCGGGCTGCTCGGTGATGCTCGTCGAGCACCACATGGACCTGGTGATGCGGGTCTGCGACCGGATCGCGGTGCTCGACTTCGGCCGGCTCATCGCCGACGGCACCCCGGACGAGGTCCGCGAGAACCCGGCGGTGACCGAGGCCTACCTCGGCGCCGAGGCCGAGGAGACACCGTTCGCCGCGGAGGCCACTCCGCTCGCGCAGGAGGCTGCGGCATGAGCACCGACACGATGACGGCCCCCGCGAGCGCGGGCGGCGCGGCCGGCGACGTGATCCTGCGGGTGAGCGGGCTGACCGCCGGGTACGGCGCCGCGCCGGTGCTCCAGGAGATCGACCTGACCGTGCGGACCGGCACCATCGCGGCCGTGCTCGGCGCGAACGGCGCGGGCAAGACGACGCTGCTGCGCACCCTGTCCGGGCTGGTCCGGCCGAGCGCCGGGGAGATCGTGTTCGACGGGCGGCCGCTGCGCGACGTGCCGGTCGAGCAGCTGGTGCGGCGCGGCATGGCGCACGTGCCGGAGGGCCGGGGCGTGGTCGCCGAGCTGACCGTCGACGAGAACCTGCGGCTGGGCGGCCTGTGGCGGCGTGATCGCGCCGACGCGGCCCGCGCGCTGGCCGAGGTGTACGAGCTGTTCGAGCCGCTGGCCCAGCGCCGCCGGCACGCCGGGCACCAGCTGTCCGGCGGCGAGCGGCAGATGCTGGCGCTGGGCCGCGCCCTGGTCGCCCGGCCGAAGCTGCTGCTGCTCGACGAGCCGTCGCTGGGCCTGGCCCCGCGCGTGATCGCCCAGATCATGGGCCTGCTGCGGCAGCTGCGCGACCAGACCGGGCTGACCGTGCTGCTGGTCGAGCAGAACGTACGCAGCGCGCTGTCGGTCGCCGACGAGGCGGTGGTCATGTCGCTGGGCCGCATCGTCACCGCGACCACCGCCGGCCGGCTGCGCGACGATGAGCAACTCCGCCACGCCTACCTGGGCTTCTGACCCGCGACCACGAAAGGAGGGCACATTGGACCGCTTCGTCTTCCTCACCTTCGACGGCCTGTCCAAGGGTGCGGTGCTGGCCGCGTTCGCGCTGGCCCTGGTGCTCATCTGGCGGGCCGCCCGCATCGTCAACTTCGCCCAGGGGGCGATGGCGGTGGCCGCCGCGTACGCCGCCTACAGCGTCACCAGCGCGACCGGGTCGTACTGGCTGGGATTCGGCGCGGCGCTGGCGGGCGGGCTGCTGATCGGGCTGGTCGTGGAGCGCGCGGTGATGCGCTTCGTGGACCACACCTCGCCGCTGGCCGAGGTGATCGTCGCGCTCGGCCTGGTGCTGGTGTTCCAGGCGCTGCTCGGCATGTTCTACGGCAACGAGTACCTGCCCGTCGGCACCCCGTTCAGCAGGACGGCGCTCACCGCGGGCGGGGTGCCGCTGCTGTCCCGCTACGACCTGTTCGTGTTCGGGGCGGTGCTGCTGGTCGTGGTCGCGCTCGCGCTGCTGTTCACGCGTACCCCCGTGGGACTGCGCATGCGGGCCTCGGCCTTCGCCCCCGAGGTGTCCCGGCTGCTCGGCGTGAACGTCGGCGGCATGCTGACGCTGGGCTGGGCGCTGGCCTCGGCGGTCGGTGCGCTGGCCGCGATGCTGGTCATCCCGACCGAGCTGGGGCTGCACCCGCACGCCATGGACCTGGTCTTCGTGTCGGCGTTCACCGCGGCCGTGGTCGGCGGGCTGGACAGCCCGGTCGGCGCGGTGGTCGGCGGCCTGTCCGTCGGCCTGATCCTCTCGTACGTCAGCGGCTACCTGGGCAGCGACGTCACCCCGATGGCGGTCCTCGTGCTGCTGCTCGCGGTGCTGCTGGTGCGTCCGGGCGGCCTCTTCTCCAGCACCGTGGCGAGGCAGGTATGAGCATCCTTCGCAACTCGACGCTCCTGCGGCACCTGGCGTTCACGCTGCTCGCCGGGGTGGTGCTCTACCTGCTGACGCTGCAGCTGGAGCCGTTCCGCAACTTCCAGCTGGCCACCGTCGCGGCGTACCTGTGCGCCACGGCCGGGCTGACCGTCCTGGTCGGGCTGAACGGGCAGCTCTCGCTGGGGCACGGCGCGCTGATGGCGGTCGGCGCGTACACCGTCGCGCTGAGCCAGAACAGGCTTTCCGACGCGGGCGTCACCGGCAACCAGGTGCTGTCGCTGTCGCTGGCGCTGGGCGTGCTGGTCACCATGGCCGCGGGCGCCGTGATCGGGCTGGCCGCCGCCCGCCTGCGCGGGCCGTACCTGGCCGGCGTCACGCTCGCCGTGGCCATCGCGGTGCCCGCCGCGACGGTCACCTTCGACGAGGTCTTCAACAGCGAGCAGGGCCTGCCCGTGTACGTCGAGCCGCCGCCGCTGGCGCTGGGCCTGTACTTCCCGAACGAGCGCTGGCAGGCCTGGATCGCCCTGGCCGGTGCCCTGCTCACCATGCTGCTGCTGGCCAACCTGGTGCGCAGCCGGATCGGGCGCAACCTGCGCGCGGTGCGCGACGACGAGGTGGCCGCCCGGCTGGCCGGCATCCACCTGGCCCGCACCCAGGTGCTCGCGTTCGTGGTGAGCGCGGCCTGCGCGGGCCTCGGCGGCGGCCTGATGGCGCTGCTGGCGCAGAGCGTCTCGCCCGGCGCGTTCTCGCTGACCCTGTCGCTGTTCCTGCTGATGGCCGTGGTCATCGGCGGCCTGGGCAGCCTGTCCGGGGCGGTGTGGGGAGCGGTCCTGCTCGTCGCGCTGCCCGACCTCACCCACGACACCACGGACTGGGTGACCCTGTCGCCCGAGGTGGCGCAGCGGCTGGAGGGCAACCTCCCGCTCGCCGTCTTCGGGCTGACCCTCATCGTCGTGATGATCGCCGCCCCGGGCGGCGTGCAGGGCCTGCTGCGCCGGCTCGGCGCCCTGGTCCGGCGGCGGGTCCCGACCCGCTGATCACACGGCCGCACCACCCGCATAACCCGCCCCACCGCCGTTATATCGATAATCATCAATGTATCTGAAGGGATCGGTGTCTCCATGAATGCCCTGACCCGACGCGGTGTCGCGCTCGTCGCGGCCGCCGCGCTGCTCACCGCCGTCGCGGCCTGCAGCGACGACGCGAACACCCCGCCCGCCGAGGTGCCGGGCGTGTCGGCCACCGAGATCCTGGTCGGCTCGCACATGCCGCTGACCGGTCCCGCCGCGGCCGGCTACTCGGAGATCGCACCCGCCAGCAAGGCGTACTTCGACTACGTCAACGCCAACGGCGGCGTGCACGGCCGTAAGATCAACTACAAGTTCCTCGACGACGGCTACAACCCGGCCAACACCCAGACCGTGGTGCGCAAGCTGGTCCTGGAGGACAAGGTCTTCGCCATCCTGAACGGCCTCGGCACGCCCACCCACACCGGCGTGCTCGACTTCCTCAAGACCAACCGGGTGCCGGACCTGTTCGTCGCCTCCGGCAGCCGCAGCTGGGACCAGCCGGCGAAGTACCCGACCACGTTCGGCTTCAACACCGACTACACGGTCGAGGGCAAGATCCTGGCCACCCACATCAAGTCCTCGTACGCGGGCAAGAAGGTGTGCTTCTTCGGCCAGGACGACGATTTCGGCCGGGACAGCCTGGTCGGCGTCGAGCAGGTGCTCGGCGCGGGCGCCGTGGTCGCCAAGGAGAAGTACGTCACCAGCAACACCAACGTCGCCCCGCAGATCGGCGCGCTGAAGGCGGCCGGCTGCGAGGTCGTGGTGCTGGCCACGGTGCCGGGCTTCACGGCGCTGTCCATGGGCACCGCCGCCCGCATCGGCTTCAAGCCGCAGTGGGTGGTCTCCAACGTCGGCTCCGACTACCAGACCCTGGCCAAGACGCTGGGCGCGGGCAAGGTGCTGCTGGAGGGCATGATCGGCGTGTCCAACCTGCCCTCGCCGGTGGACGCGAACGACCCGTGGACCGCGATGTTCAAGAAGATCCACGACCAGTACAACAGCGCCGCCCCGTTCAACGGCAACGCGATCTACGGCATGTCGGTGGCGTACCTGTTCGTGCAGTCGCTCCAGGCGGCCGGCAAGGACCTGACCCGCGAGGGCCTGATCGCCGCGGTCGAGAAGGGCGGCTTCAAGGGCCCGTGGTACGCGCCGCTGCGCTTCGGCAAGGACGACCACTCGGGCTTCGGCGGCCACCGCCTGACCAAGGTCGCCGGGGACACGCAGGAGTTCTTCGGCCCCGTCTACGAGACCGACTCGGAGTCCGGCCCGGTCAACGAGTACGGCGAGCAGCGCCCCACGCCGCCCGCAAACAGCATCCCGAGCGCCTGACCGGCGCATGAGGAACGGCCCGGTACGTGCGACGCGTACCGGGCCGTCAGGCTGGGCGAGGTCAGGACAGGCGCTCCAGCACCATGGCCATGCCCTGGCCGCCGCCGACGCACATGGTCTCCAGGCCGATGTTCTTGTCGTGCCAGCGCAGCGAGTTGAGCAGCGTGTTGGTGATGCGGGCGCCGGTCATGCCGAAGGGGTGGCCGACGGCGATCGCGCCGCCGTTGACGTTGAGCTTGTCCCACTCGATGCCCAGCTCGGCGGCGCTGGCGACGACCTGGACGGCGAACGCCTCGTTGATCTCGACCAGGTCGACGTCCTTGATGGACATGCCCGCGCGGGCCAGCGCCTGCCGCGACGCCTCGACCGGGCCCAGGCCCATGATCTCGGGGGAGAGGCCGGACAGGCCGGTGCTGACGATGCGGGCCAGCGGGGTGAGGCCCAGCTCCGCGGCGCGCCGGTCGGACATGATGACCAGAGCCGCGGCGCCGTCGTTGAGCGGGCACGCGTTGCCCGCGGTCACCGTGCCGTCGGGCCGGAACACCGGCTTGAGGCCGGACAGCGCCGCCATGGTGGTGCCGGGGCGGGGGCCGTCGTCGGCGCTGACCGCGGTGCCGTCCGGCAGCGTCACCGGGGTGATCTCGCGCGCCCAGAAGCCGTCCTTGATCGCCTGCTCGGCGAGGTTCTGCGAGCGGCAGGCGAACTCGTCCTGCAGCTCGCGGGAGATCCCCCTGAGCTGGGCCACGTTCTCCGCGGTCTGGCCCATCGCGATGTACACGTCGGGCAGCTCGCCGTCCTCGCGCGGGTCGTGCCAGGTGTCCGCCCCGGCCTCGGCGCGGGCCTCGGTACGCGCCAGGGCGCCGGCGAACACGTCGTTGCGGGTGCCGGGCATGCCGTCGCTGCGGCCGTTGCCGTAGCGGGACACGCACTCGACGCCCACGGAGAGGAACACGTCGCCCTCTCCTGCCTTGATCGCGTGCAGGGCCATCCGGGTCGTCTGCAGGGAGGACGAGCAGTAGCGGTTGATGGTGGTGCCGGGAAGGTGGTCGAATCCCAGCATGGTGGCGACCACGCGGCCGAGGTTGTGGCCTTGCTCCCCGGCCGGCTGGCCGCAGCCGAGCACCAGGTCGCCGATCTCGCGCGGGTCCAGCGCGGGCACCTGGTCCAGCGCCGCGCGTACGATGGCGGCGGCCAGGTCGTCGGGGCGTTTCGTGACGAGCGAGCCCTTGTTGGCGCGGCCGATCGGGGAGCGGGCGGCGGCGACCACCACAGCTTCAGGCACGTCCTTGTCCTTTCACGAGTACGGGCAAACTTTATGCACTCACGCTGCGTCTTTCTGGCGGCCCATGTCAATGGCGCGCCGGGTGGGCCTTGTCACCCTCGCGACACGCGTTGACCGGGCCGCACGGCGTCCCTAATATCAGCACTGCTAGTGCAACTAGCTGAACCGGAAGGAAGCTCCTGTGACCGCCCTTCTCCTCGACGGCGCCGCGGTCGTCGTCACCGGTGCCGGATCCGGCATCGGCGCCGCCCTGGCCCGCCGTCTCACCGCGGCCGGCGCCCGGGTGGTCGTCAACGACCGTGATCCCGTCGCGGCGCAGCGCGTCGCCGCCGAGGTCGGCGGGTCGGCGTTCCCGGCCGACGTGACCGATCCGGCGCAGGTCGCGGCGCTGGTCGACTTCGCCTGGGAGTCCTTCGGCGCGCTGGACCTGTTCTGCGCGAACGCGGGCGTGGCCCCGCCCGCCGCGGCGGCCAACGCGTGGGAGCTGGCCTGGCGGGTCAACGTGCTGGCGCACGTGCACGCCGCCGAGGCGCTGCTGCCGCGCTGGCTGGCCGCAGGCCGGGGCCGCCTGCTGGTCACCGCCTCGGCCGCCGGGCTGCTCACCATGCTCGGCAACGCGCCGTACGCGGTGACCAAGCACGGCGCCGTCGCCTACGCCGAGTGGCTGCGCGCGACCTACGGCCACCGCGGCATCACCGTGCAGGCGCTGTGCCCGCAGGGGGTGCGCACGCCGATGCTGGAGGCGTCCGGCCCCGGCGGCGGTGTGCTGCTGGACCCCGGCGCGATCAGCGCCGAGGAGGTCGCCGAGGCCGTGGTGGACGCGCTGGGCGGAGACCGCTTCCTGGTCCTGCCGCACGGTGAGGTGGCCGACTTCTACCAGCGCCGCGCCGCCGACCCCGACCGCTGGCTGCGCGGCATGAACCGCATCCAGCAGGACCTGGAACAGCGCCTGGGCGCGGGCTGACGCGGTGTCCGGTCCGGCGGTGGACCGGCTGCCGCGGTCGGCAGCTTCTGCGATGCGGTGGCAGCCCATGAGTCGCCGTCGCCGACAGCGTGGTCGCCGCCGGGCGGCCCTGGCCCGAGGCGGCGGTTGCACACCACTCCGGCCGGATACCTGTCGCCGCAGCCCACAACTTCTGGGTTGTGGGTACAACCCAGAAGTTGTGGAACCCGAGGGCAGGGTTGCCTCCGGGCGGCGCGTTCGACCCTCGGGCGGGTGCGGCGACGCGACTACACTCTGCGTGCACTTACGGCAAGGCGGTCGGCGGACCGCGGAGAGAGGGGCGGTGACGCGATGACCAGGACGGGCACCGCGGGCAGGGTCGACGGGCGGACCGCCCGCGCCGAGCGGACCCGTGCCGCGATCGTCGACGCGCACCTCGCCCTGATCACCGAGGGTGATCTGCGGCCGACCGGCGAGCGCATCGCCGAGCGGGCCGGGGTGTCGCTGCGCGCGCTGTGGACCAACTTCGCCGACATGGAGACGCTCTTCGAGGCGAGCGGCGCACGCGTGCTCGCCAGCCAGGACGCCGCCTACCGGCCGGTGGATCCGGCGCTGCCGCTGCGCCGCCGGGTGGAGGAGTTCTGCGCCCAGCGCGCCGAGCTGCTCCAGCTGATCGCCCCGATGGCGCGGGCGGCGGCGATGCGCGAGCCGGTGTCGGCCCAGCTGCACCGCAACCGGCTCAAGCACATCGACCGGGTGCGCGACGAGGTGACGGTGCTGTTCGCGGCGGAGCTGGAGATGGCGGGCGCGGGGCGGGAGCAGCTGCTGCACGCGCTGCTCGCCGCGGCCATGTGGTCCAACTGGTCCATGCTGCGCGACGGGCTCGGGCTGGACGTAGACCAGGCGCGCGGCGTCATGGTCCGCACCGTCACCGCGCTGCTGCTGAACGCCATGGCCTCCGGCATGGCATAGCGGCACGATTCATGTCTTTCCAATCGCGTTACTTATAGGTAACACTGTGGGGCATGGTAAATGCATCGACAGTGCACATACCAACGGAGCGCGGTTCGTCCCGGCCGGTCGCGGTAGCGCCGCGCCCGGCGGCACCCCGGCTCCCGCTGCGCGGCCGCGAGCGCGAGCAGCAGACCATCGCCGCCCTGCTGGCCACCGCGGCGTCCGGCGCCGGCGGCGCCCTCCTCCTGCACGGCGACCTGGGCAACGGCAAGACCGCGCTGCTGCGCGCCGCCGCCGCGACCCTGCCCGAGGGGACCCGCCTGCTGGAGAGCACCGGGCTCGCCGAGGAGGCCGACCTGCCGTACGCCGGGCTGCAGGGCCTGCTCCAGCCGGTCACCGACCGCATCGCGCTGCTGCCCCCGCTGCAGGCGCGCGTGCTGACCGGGGCGCTGTCCGGCGCGGGCTGCGCCGACGGCGACCGGCTCGCCCTGGCCATGGCCGTGCTCACCCTGCTCGGTGAGCTGGGCCGGGAACACCTCGTGCTGTGCTGCGTGGACGACGTGCACGCGCTGGACCGGCCCTCCCTCGACGTCATCGCGTTCGTCGCGCGGCGGCTGCGCGCGTACCGGGTGGCGTTGCTGCTCACCGCCTCGGCCGAGCCCGCGCTCAGCGGCGTACCGCTGCTGCCGGTCCGGGAACTCGACCCGCGGGCGAGCCGCGCCATGCTCGCCGACCTGCTGCGCGGCGAAGAGCCGGACGGCCCGCTCACGGCCCACCTGCTGCCCGGCGCGCTGGACGGTGACGGCGGTGACGGCGATCCGCTCGCGGCGCTGGCCGCCCTGGGCGGCGGAAATCCCCGCGCCCTGACCGACCTCGCCGCCTCGCTCACCGACAGCCAGCGCCGCGGCGAGGCGCCGCTGCCGACCCGGCTGCCCGCCGACAGCGCGCTGCTGCGGGCGTACCGCGCCCGCCTCGACCGGCTGCCGTCCGACACCCGCTGGCTGCTGCTGCTCGCCGCCGCCGACGAGGAGAACGACGCGGCCGGGCTGGTCCGCGCCGCGCTCGGGTCCGGCGTGGACATCGCCGCGCTCGCCCCGGCCGAGGACGCCGGGCTGGTCCGGGTCGGCCGCGGCGGCATCGTGTTCCCGCAGCCGCTGGCCCGCACCCTGGCCTACGAGGAGGCGCCGCTGGCCCAGCGCCGCGCCGCCCACCTGCACCTGGCCCGCAGCCTCGACCCCGACCGGGAGCGGCTGCGCCGGGCCGTGCACCTGGCCGCCGCCGCGTACGGCCCCGACGCGCGGCTGGCCGCCGAGCTGGAGGACGCGGCGGGCGACGGCGGCTTCTCGCGCGCCTCGGCGGCGCTGGAGCACGCCGCACAGCTCACCACCGAACCCGCCGGCGCGGCCAGCCGCCTGGTCACCGCCGCCCGGTACGCCTGGCAGTCCGGCAGCCCGCACCGCGCCCGCAGCCTGCTGCGCCGGGCTCACCCGGTGACCCGGGACCGGGCCACCACCGCCGAGAGCGAGGTGCTGTCCGGCGAGATCGAGCTGCGCGCCGGGGCCACCGTCAACGCCGTCGAGTCGCTGCTGGCGCTGGCCGACCGGCTCGCCGGCACCCACCGCGAACTCGCCGTGCTGGCGCTGCTGCGGGCCAGCGAGGCGGTCTGCTTCTCCGGCGACCACCCCCGCTACGTGGAGGTCGCCACGCGCGCGGCGGCGCTGCGCCGTCCCGGCGACCCCGCCGACCTGGAGGTCGTGTTCGAGCACATCGCCGGATTCGGCGCGACGTTCCTCGGGCGGCACGACCGGGCACTGCGGCCGCTGCGGCGCACCATCGACCTCGGCGCCGCGCTCGACAGCGCTGCCCCGCTCACCTGCGCCGCCGCGTCCGCACTGCTGCTGGCCGACGACGTCGGCGCGCACCGGCTCGCCGCCCGCGCCGTCGAGGTCGCCCGCGACACCGGCGACGTGTCCGCCCTGCCGCTCGCCCTGGAGATGGCCGCCTACGCCGAATACTGGCTGGGCCGGTACGACGCCGCGGCCGCCACCAGCCTGCAGGGGCTGCGCGCCGCACGCGCCTGCGGGCAGGGCAACTACGCCGGGGACCACCAGGCGATGCTCGCCGTGCTCGCCGCCATCCGGGGCGAGCGGGAGCTGTCCCTGCGCCGCATCCGCGACATCGAGGTGGCGCCGGGCACCGGGCAGACCAACCGTCCCAAGGCGCTGAGCCAGTGGGCGCTGGCCGTGCTGGACCTGCTGGCCGGCCGCCCCGCCGACACGGTCACCCGGATCGCGGCGATCGCCTGCCCGCGTACCGGACGGGGGCATGTCGTGGTGCAGGCCATGGCGACGCCATGGCTGGTCGAGGCCGCGGTCCGCGCCGACGGACGGGAGCAGGCCGTCGCGGCGCTCGCGGGCTTCGACGGGTGGGCCGCGTCCACCGGCGACCCGGTGCGCCGGGCGCTGTCGGCGCGCTGCCACGCGCTGCTCGCCCCGCGCGGCAGCGCCGCGGCCGAGGAGCACTTCCAGCAGGCGCTGACGCTGCACCTGGCCGGGGAGGCCGACTTCGAACGGGCCCGCACCGAGCTGCTGTTCGGCCAGGAGCTGCGCCGCGCCCGCCGCCCCCGCGACGCGCGCGAGCACCTGCACCACGCGCTGGAGACGTTCACCCGCCTCGACGTCCCCGCCTGGACCGACCAGGCCCGCGCAGAACTACGGGCCGCCGGCGAGGCGGTGGACGCCCCGGCCGTCCGCGCCGCCGACGTCCTCACCGCTCAGCAGCTGCAGATCGCCCGCCTGGTCCGCGACGGCGCCACCAACCGCGAGGTGGCCGCCCACCTCTTCCTCAGCACCCGCACCGTCGACCACCACATGCGCAACATCTTCGCCCGCCTCAACATCCGCTCCCGCACCGAACTCGCGAAGGCCCTCACGTGACCCGCCCCGCTTGATCATCCGACTTGCCTGGCAGACGGGCGTATCTTGACCGTCCATTCGCCCGAGTGCCAGGCAAGTCGGTGGATCTTGACCGTTCGGCCGCCGTCCGCGAGGGGTGGATCCCGGGAGGTTCGTGAGCAGGGCGAGGCCGCGAGCCGGTTGGGCTCGCGGCCTCGGGTGTGGCGGTTCAGGAGAAGAGGACGACCGAGCGGGCGCCTTCGCCGCGGGACATGCGGGCGAAGGCCTCCGGGGCCTCGTCGAGGGTGATCCGGTCGGTGATGAGCGCCGCCGGGTCGAGGTCGCCGGACAGGACCTGGCGGGCCAGGCCGGGTAGGTCGCGGTCGGGGTCGGAGTTGCCGTACACCGACGAGCGCAGCGTGCGGGCCGAGTGGAACACGTCCAGCGCGGCGAGGCTGACCATGTCGTCCTTGGCGCCCATGCCGACGACGGTCACCTGACCGCCGCGCCGGGTGGCCCGCCAGGCCGCGCGGATGGTCGCGGCCCGGCCCACGCACTCGAAGGCGTGGTCCGCGCCGCGCCGCTCGGTCAGCCCGCGCACCTGGCCGCTCAGCTCGTCGCCGGAGACCAGGAAGTGGGTCGCGCCGGCGGCCAGGGCCAGCTCCCGCTTGGCGTCGGAGACGTCCACGGCGATCACCGTCGCGGCACCGGCGGCGCGCGCCGCCATCACCGTGGACAGGCCGACCCCGCCCAGCCCGATGACCAGCGCGGACTCCCCGGGCCGCAGCGCGGCCGTACGCAGCACCGCCCCGACGCCGGTGAGCACCGCGCAGCCGAGCAGCGCCGCCGTGTGGAACGGGAGCTCGTCGGGCACCGGGATGACGGCATGGTCGCCGACCACCACCTCCTCGGCCAGCGCGCCGAGACCGAGGGTGACGTGCAGCGGCGTACCGTCGGGAAGGGTGCCGCGGGGCGTGCTCGCCACGCCCGCGGTCTCGCACAGCCAGGGCTGCTCGTGGGTGCAGAACCAGCAGCGGCGGCAGGGCGGCGCCCAGTTCAGCACCACGTGCGCGCCCACGGCCACCGACGCCTCCGGCCCGGCCGCGGTCACCACGCCCGCCGCCTCATGCCCCAGGACCAGGGGGTACGCCGCGGCGAGGGTCCCGTTCGCCATGGACAGGTCGGAGTGGCACACCCCGGCGGCGCGGATGCGCACCCGCACGTCACGCGGCCCGAGCTCGGGCAGCACGATCGGCTCGACGGCCAGCGGAGTCCCGGGCCCGTGGCACACCAGCGCGCGTACCGTCGCGGCGCTCATCGCTGGATCGCCTTGGTCTCGAGGAACTCCTGCAGCCCGTGCCGGCCCAGCTCGCGGCCGATGCCCGACTGCTTGTACCCGCCGAACGGAGCGAGCGGGTTGAACGGCGCCCCGTTGACGTCCACGGCGCCGGTGCGCAAACGCCGCGCCACGGCCAGCGCCCGCTCCTCGTCGCCGGACCAGACGGCACCGGCCAGGCCGTACCGGGAGTTGTTGGCGATGGCGACGGCCTCGTCATCGGAGTCGAACGGGATCACGACCAGCACCGGCCCGAAGATCTCCTCCTGCGCCACGACGGCGTCGGGCTCCACATCGGCCAGTACGGTCGCCGCGACGAAGTGGCCCCGGTCCGGCACCGGCGCGTCCAGCCCGCCCGCGATCAGCCGCGCCCCGTCGGCGAGCCCGCGCGCGATGTACCCGCGCACCGTCTCGCGCTGCGCGGCCGAGGCCAGCGGGCCGAGCCGGGTCGCCGTGTCGAACGGGTCGCCGGGCGTCTGCGCGGCGGCGGCCGCGGCGGCGATCGCCAGCGCCTCCTCGTACCGGGAGCGGTGCACCAGCATGCGGGTCCAGGCGGTGCAGGTCTGGCCGGAGTTGAGGAACGCGTTGGCGACGCCGGTCTTCACCGCGCGGGGCAGGTCGGCGTCGGCCAGGATGACGTTGGCCGACTTGCCGCCCAGCTCCAGCGACACCCGTGCGATGCGGTCGGCGGCCAGGTGGGAGATGCGCGCGCCGACCGCCGTGGAGCCGGTGAACGACACCATGTCCACGTCGGGGTGCCCGGCGATGGCCGAGCCGACCACCGAACCCGGCCCGGTGACCAGGTTGGCCACGCCCGGCGGCAGGCCCGCCTCGTCGACCGCGTCGAACAACAGGTACGCCACCAGCGGGGTCAGGTCGGCGGGCTTGAGCACCACGGTGCAGCCCGCGGCCAGCGCGGCGGCGAGCTTCGCCACGATCTGGTGCAGCGGGTAGTTCCACGGGGTGATCGCGCCGACCACGCCGACCGGCTCGCCCAGGATCAGCGAGTTGCCGACGGTGTGCGCGGGCGCGGGCTCGGCGGCCAGCTCGGCGTACCCCTTCAGCACGGTCAGCGGCAGGCCGGCCTGCACCTTGGCGGAGATCTTCAGCGGGGTGCCCAGCTCGCGGGCGACCGTGGCGGCGATGTCCTCCGCGCGCGCGGCCAGGGCCGAGTGCAGGCGGTCCAGGTGCGCCGCGCGCTCGGCCGGGGCCAGCGCCGACCACGGGCCGAACGCGGCCTTCGCGGCGGCGACGGCGCGGTCCACGTCCACCGTGTCACCGGCGGGCACGTGCGCGATCACCTGCTCGGTGGTCGGGTCCTCCACGGCGATGACGCCGGTGCCGTGCGGGGCGGTCCAGCGCCCGTCGAGGTACAACTCGGTGCGGTCGGCGATCGGGGTGGTGCGCCCCGGATGCGTCGCCGCGGCTGCCAGGTCCATGCGGTCCCTTCCCATCGGGCGGCCGTGCAGGGCGGGACCGCGGGGGAGCGGGGACGACGCCGTCGGGCCGCGATAGCGGGCGGACTCCGGTCGATGACCGGGGCCCACAAAACTAGCGCTGCAAGTTTCGACTGTAGTACGACTGCGCCTCGGGAACCAGGTCGGGATCTCGGGCGCGCGACTCCCGAACCGAACCGGACCGGGTTGCGGGTCGGTTCCGACCGGATTGCGGGTCGGTTCCGGCCGGGTCCCGGCGTGTCCGGCCGGGTTCCGCGGCGTTTCCGGCCGTTCGGCGTCGCTTCCGGCCGATGATCGCTGTCTCGTGTCAGAAAGTGTGGTCAGACCGCAGATCTTGACACGAGACACCGATCATCGGCGCCTGACACGACCCGAACCCGCGCCCGACGGCCGACACCGACGGCCAGCCCCATTCGAGACGGCTCTGACCTGCCCGAACGTGGCAGCTGAGGTGGCGGACGGGCCGGATGGTGGGCTGAGGCGGACGGTGGCCACCAGCCGAAGGCGGACGCGGGTGGCCCGCCGAAGGCGGCACGGTCAGCGCGGGGCGACCGTGGCGTCGTACTCGCGGGACAGCCCGTCGATCAGCGCGTCCAGGCCGAGGGCGAACGCCCCCTCGTCGACGCTGTGTTGATGCTCCGCCAGCCGGTGGGCCTGGGACAGGTGCGGGTAGTGCGCCGCGTACAGCTCCGGGTCCTCGACGAAGCCGCGCGCGAAGGACCCCAGCGACGACCCCGCGACCAGGTAGCGCATCACCGCACCGATGTGCGTGGCCCGAGCGGGCGGCCAGCCCGCCTTGACCAGCGCCCCGTACACCGCGTCGGCCATGTGCAGCGCCGCCGGGCGCCGCCCCGGGCCCTGGGCCAGGTACGGGACGATGTTCGGGTGTGCGGTCAGTGCCGCCCGGTAGGACCGCGCCCACAGCTTCAACGCGTCGCGCCAGTCGTGCGTGGTGAAGAACGACACGTCCACGCCCGCGATGATCGCGTCGGCGACCGCGTCCAGGATGTCGTCCTTGGTGGCGAAGTGGTTGTACAGCGACGGCCCGCGTACCCCCAGCTCGGCGGCCAGGCGGCGGGTCGAGAAGGCGGCCAGCCCATCCGCGTCGATCATCGCGGCGGCGGTCTCGACGATGCGCTGCCGGCTCAGCAGGGCCTGGCTCGGCCGGGGCATGGGCGGTTCTCCCTCTGTCGGTGCTCGCCCGAAACTCTGCCACAGCGGGGTCTGGACGCGATAAAACTTTCACCGCTAGTTTATTGGCGTGGACATGACACTGTCGCCGGAACACGCCGCGCTGCGCCGGCTCGCCGCCGAGTTCGTCGACCGCGAGGTGGTGCCGCACGCGGCCGAGTGGGACCGGCGCGAGAGCGTCGACCGCACCGTGGTCAAGCAGCTCGGCGAGCTGGGCTTCCTCGGCCTGACCGTCGCCGAGGAGCACGGCGGCAGCGGCGGCGACCACCTGGCGTACTGCCTGGTGCTGGAGGAGCTGGGCCGGGGCGACTCGTCCGTGCGCGGGCTGGTGTCGGTCTCGCTGGGGCTGGTCGCCAAGAGCATCGCGGCGTACGGCACCGACGCGCAGCGGAAGCGCTGGCTGCCCGGCCTGTGCGGGGGCGACCTGCTCGGCTGCTTCGCGCTGACCGAGCCCGGCACCGGCTCCGACGCCGCGTCGCTGACCACCCGCGCCGAGCGCGACGGCGACGGCTGGCGGCTGACCGGCTCGAAGATCTTCATCACCAACGGCACCTGGGCCGACGTGGCGCTGGTGTTCGCGCGCACCGGCGAGCCGGGACCGCGCGGCGTCACCGCGTTCCTGGTGCCCACGGACACGCCGGGGCTGACCCGGCGCGAGATCCACGGCAAGCTCGGGCTGCGCGGCCAGCCCACCGCCGAGCTGGTGCTCGACGGGGTGCGGGTGCCCGGCGACGCGGTGCTCGGCACCGAGGGGCGTGGCTTCCACCTGGCCATGTCCACGCTGGACAAGGGGCGGATGTCGGTCGCGGCCGGGTGCGTCGGCATCGCGCAGGGCTGCCTGGACGCGGCGGTGGCGTACGCGACGCAGCGCACCCAGTTCGGCAAGCCGATCGCGGCGTACCAGCTGGTCCAGCAGTTGATCTCGGACGTCGCGGTGGACACCGCAGCGGCCCGGCTGCTGGTGTGGCGGGTCGCGGATCTGATCGACCGCGGGCAGCCGTTCGCGACCGAGGCGTCGATGGCGAAGCTGTTCGCCAGCGAGGCCGCGGTGCGCGCGGCGAACAAGGCCCTCCAGGTGTTCGGCGGGTACGGCTACGTCGACGAGTACCCGGTCGGCAAGTACCTGCGCGACGCGCGGGTGACCACCCTCTACGAGGGCACCAGCCAGATCCAGCAACTGCTGATCGGCCGCGCCCTCACCGGCGTGAACGCCTTCTGACCAGCGAGACGTTAAGAAGGGCACCTTCTACTACGGAAAACGATAAGAAGGTGCCCTTCCTTTCCAAGGGAGGACATGAGCATGGGGAACAGGTTCGGCGGGCGGGTCGCGGTGGTGACCGGGGGCGCGCAGGGCATCGGGGCGGCGACCGCGAAGCGGCTGGCCGCGGAGGGGGCGACTGTCGCGGTCGTGGATCTCAGCGAGGAGCGGAGTGAGGCGGTCGCGGCGGAGATCCGGGACGCGGGCGGGGTGGCCACGGGCTACGGGTGTGACGTCACGGACGAGGCGGCGGTGATCGCCACCGTGGACCGCGTCGTGGGGGATCACGGGCGGGTGGACATCCTGGTGAACAACGCGGGGATCACGCGGGACGATCTGCTGTTCAAGATGAGCGCGGCTGACTGGCACGCGGTGTTGAACACGAACCTGACCAGCATGTTCTACCTGTGCCAGGCGGTGCAGCAGCACATGGTGGCGCAGAAGTACGGCAAGATCGTGAATCTGAGCAGCAGGTCGGCGCTGGGCAACCGGGGGCAGGCCAACTACGCGGCGGCCAAGGCCGGGGTGCAGGGGCTGACCGCGACGCTGGCGATCGAGCTGGGGCCGTTCAACATCTGCGTGAACGCGGTCGCGCCCGGCTACGTGGCCACCGCGATGACCGCCGCCACCGCCGAGCGGGTCGGCTCGACGGCCGAGGCGCACCAGCAGTGGGCCTCCGAGCACACGCCGCTGCGCCGGGTCGCCCAGCCCGAGGAGATCGCCTCCGTCATCGCCTTCCTGGCCAGCGACGACGCGTCGTTCGTGACCGGCCAGACCCTGTACGTCAACGGCGGAGCCCGCTGACAACCACCGGAAAGAGGAACCACTGTGGACTTCTCGCTCACCGACGAGGAGCGGGCGATCCGCGACACCGCCCGCGCGTTCATCCGCAAGGAGGTCGTGCCGCTGGAGCATGAGCTGCTGCGCCGCGAGCGGGCCGGACAGCCCGGCATCGAGCGCAGCGAGCTGCGTGAGCTGCAGCTCAAGGCGCGCGCCTTCGGCTTCTGGGGGCTGGCCACGCCGGAGGAGTACGGCGGCATGGACCTGCCCGCCGTCATGCAGTCGCTGATCTGGACCGAGGTCGGGCACACGCTGGTGCCGTTCCGCTTCGGCGGCGAGGCCGACAACATCCTGTTCCACGCGAACGACACCCAGCGGGCGGAATACCTGCTGCCCACCATCGAGGGCGAGCGGGTGTCCTGCTTCGCCATCACCGAGCCGGGCGCCGGCTCCGACGCGGCGAACATCAAGATGTCCGCCCGCCGCGACGGCGACGACTGGGTCCTCAACGGCGAGAAGACCTTCATCACCAACGGCAACGACGCCGACTTCGCCATCGTCGTCGCCGTGACCGACAAGGAGAAGGGGGTACGCGGCGGCGGCACCACCGCGTTCCTGGTGGACCGGGCGATGGGCTGGCGTTCGGAGCCGATCGCCACCATGGGTCCGGCGACCCCGGCCTCGCTGGTCTTCGACGACGTGCGGGTGCCGTCCCGCAACATCCTCGGGGAGGTCGGCCAGGGCTTCGAGCTGGGCATGAAGTGGATCGGCAAGGGGCGTTACATCATCCCGTCGCACGCGCTCGGCGTCGGCGAACGCGCCCTGCAGATGGCCGTCGACTACGCGAACACCCGGCAGACGTTCGGCCACCCGATCGCCGACTACCAGGCGATCCAGTGGATGATCGCGGACTCGGAGACGGAGCTGGAGGCGGCCCGCTGGCTGGTGCTGCGCGCCGCGTGGACGGTGGACCAGGGCCAGGACCCGCGCCACTCGTCGTCCATGGCCAAGCTCTACGGCGCCGGGATGATCAACCGGCTGGTGGACCGGGTCATGCAGATCCACGGCGGCATGGGCTACACCCGCGAGCTGCCGGTGGAGCGCTGGTATCGCCAGATGCGGCTGCTGCGCATCTACGAGGGCACCGACGAGATGCAGCGCCTGATCATCTCGCGTGACCTGCTGCGCGGGTACACGAAGATAGGCGGGCACCTGGCATGAGGGTGTTCACCTCCGCGCAGGAACTGGCCGCCGCCGTCGGCCAGTGCATCGGGCCCGGCCCCTGGCAGCGGGTGGACCAGGCACGGCTGGACGCGTTCGCCGACGCGACCGGCGGGCCGCGCTGCACCGGGCTGGGCGCGGCGGCGCCCGGCTACCTCACCCTGTCCCTGCTGCCACTGCTGGTGCACGACGTGTACCGGTTCGACAACGTGCGGCTGGGCGTGAACTACGGGGTCAACCGGGTGCGCTTCCCGGCCCCCGTCCCGGTGGGCGCCGCGATACGGCTGCTCGCCCGCATCGCCGAGGTCGAACCCGTGGACGGCGGCGTGCAACTCGTCACCCAGCTCACCGTGCGGGCCGACGGCCAGGACAAACCGTGCTGCGTCGCCGAGACGGTCAGCCGCATCTACTTCGAGGAGGAGCCGTGAGCACGCTTTCCCTGGCCGCCGTGCTGGCCGAGGCGGCCCGCCGCCGGCCGGACAAGGTCGCCGTCGTCGACGCGTTCGGCCGCGAGACCTACGCCGACCTGTGGCGGCAGGCGCTGGAGTACGCCGCCGGCCTGCGCGAGCTGGGTGTCCAGCCCGGCGACGCGGTGGCGCTGGTGGTGCCGAACGTGACCGACTTCCCGCGTGCCTACTACGGCGTGCTCGCCGCGGGCGGCGTGGTGGTGCCGGTGCACCTGCTGCTCACCCCGGGCGAGGCGGCGTACGTGCTGCGCGACAGCGGCGCGAAGCTCGTCGTCTGCCACAGCGGCCTGCTCGCGCTGGGTGCACCGGCCGCGGCCGAGGCGGGCGTGCCCCTGGCCAGCGTCGGGCCGCGCCCCGACCTCGAAGCGGGCGGCACCGGCCCGGCCCGGCTGGAGGACGTGAGCGCGAGCGTCACGCCGCTGCGCTCGTACGTCACCCGTGAGCCGAACGACCCGGCGGTCATCTTCTACACCAGCGGGACCACCGGGCGGCCCAAGGGCGCCGTGCTCACCCACCTCAACATGGTGATGAACGCGACCGTGAACAGCTTCGACGCCAACGACGCCCGGCCGACGGACGTGGTGCTGGGCTGCCTGCCGCTGTTCCACACGTTCGGGCAGACCGTCGGCATGAACGGCGCGTTCCGCATCGGCGCGACGCTGGTGCTGCTGGCCCGGTTCACCGGCGACGCGGCGCTGGACCTGATGGTGCGGG
Source organism: Catellatospora sp. IY07-71 (assembly GCF_018326265.1). Taxonomy (GTDB): domain Bacteria; phylum Actinomycetota; class Actinomycetes; order Mycobacteriales; family Micromonosporaceae; genus Catellatospora. Next base: position 8,413,428 of record NZ_AP023360.1, on the reverse strand, counting down.
AGGGCGTGGACGTCTTCCACGGCGTACCCACCATGTATGTCGCCCTGCTCGAAGCCGCGGCCGGGCGCGAGGATCTGCCGAAGCTGCGGCTGTGCATCTCGGGCGGGGCCGCGCTGCCGGTCGCGGTGCTGGAGCGGTTCAACACCGCCTTCTCCACCACGATCTTCGAGGGCTACGGCCTGTCCGAGACCTCGCCCACGGCCACCACCAACCAGCCGCACTTCGGCGTCCGGGCCGGCACCATCGGCCACCCGATCTGGGGCGTCGAGGTGGAGATCGCCCGCGCCGAGGTCGACGACCGCATCGAGCTGCTGGACACCGGCGAGCTGGGCGAGATCGTGATCCGCGGCCACAACGTGTTCGCCGGCTACCACGGCAACCCCGAGGCGACGGCGCAGGCCGTCGTCGACGGCTGGTTCCGCACCGGCGACCTGGGCACCAAGGACGCCGACGGCTTCATCGCCATCGTGGACCGCAAGAAGGACATCGTCATCCGCGGCGGCTTCAACGTGTACCCGCGCGAGGTCGAGGAGGTTCTCGCCCGCCACCCCGCCGTCGAACTCGTCTCCGTCATCGGCGTCCCCGACGCCACCCACGGCGAGGAGATCTGCGCCGTCGTCGTCCTCCGCCCCGAAGCCGCCCCCGTCACCGAACAAGACCTCATCGACTGGTCCCGCGACCAGCTCGGCAAGCACAAGTACCCCCGGCGCGTCCACTTCCGCGACGACCTCCCCATGGGCCCCAGCCACAAGGTCCTCAAACGCGAACTCCGCCGCCTCCTCTCCTGAAAGGAAGGGCACCTTCGTCGGCTCGCGTCAGCGAGACGAGCAGCAGATCAGCTCGTTTTCCGTAGTAGAAGGTGCCCTTCTTAACTCTCCTCGCCTAGGGTTCCAACCTCGGTGGTGCCGCTGCCCGTGTACGTGGGTCGAAAGGTCGGACCCACGGAACGGGGAGGTGACGGGTTGGCGGACGACGAAGGGTTCCGCGAGTTCGTGCACGCGCGGCTGGCCAGGCTGTCACGGGTGGCGTACCTGCTGACCGGCGAGCACCACGCGGCAGAGGACCTGCTGCAGAACACGCTGGTCAGGCTGGCGTCCAAGTGGCCGAAGGTGTCCCGCACCGGCGTGCCGGACGCATACGTGCGCAAGGTGATGTACCACGAACACGTCTCTTCCTGGCGGCGCAGCCGCCACCTGCGCAGCGAGCTGACCACGGGCGAGCTGCCCGAATCCGGCGCCGGGTCGGACATGGCCGCCGAGACGGTCCGCCGCCTCCTGCTGGAGCAGGCGCTGGCGAAGCTGACCCGCAAGCAGCGCGCCGTGATCGTGCTGCGCTTCTTCGAAGATTTGTCCGAGGCCGACGCCGCCGAGGCGCTCGGCGTCTCCGTGGGCACGGTCAAGAGCCAGACGTCGTACGCCCTCGGGCGGCTACGCGAGCTGGCCCCGGAACTGCACGTGCTGGTCAAGGAGCCGAACGGAGTGAGCGCATGACCGACCTCAGGCAACTGCTCACCGACATCGGCGAGCGCGCAGGCAGCTACGACGTGACCGAGCGGGCGCTCACGATCACCCGGCGGCGCAGGCGGCGGCGCGCGGCCGTCGGCACCACCGCGGCGGCGCTGGCGGTCGCCGCGATCGCGACCTGGAGCCTGTGGCCGGGCGCGCCCGGCAGCGCCCCTGACCCGGCGGTGTCGCCGTCCGCCGGACCATCCCTGCCGACCTCGTGCACTCTCGGCAGCCTGCCGCTGCCCGACGGGGCCACCTACGGCGTCGTCTACCAGGTCGACCCGACCGGCCGGTACGCGGTCGGTGGGACCGACGTCGACGCCAAGAAGTACGACCGCGATCTGCTCTTCTGGGACGGGGACGCGGTGCGCCGTCTGTCGCTGCCCGGCAGGCTGCAGTACTTCCACGACGTCAACTCCGCCGGCACCGCGCTGGCCTCGGCGGTGATCGACGGAAAGGAGTCGGCCTGGGTGTACCGCGATGGCGAGTTCACCCGGCTCGACGGCGAGGCCTTCGCGAGTGACCTGAACGAGAGCGGCGTCATCGCCGGCACCATCAGCTCGGGCCCGGACGGTCCGGGCGGCCAACCGGTGCGCTGGCGGACCCCTGACTCGCCGATGGAGCTGTTGCCGCTGCCGCCGGGTGACTGGCGGCACGGCGTACTGGTCCGCGGCATCGACGACGACGGCACCATCGTGATGGGTGGGTATGAGAACAGTGCCAGGGACCAGATGGCGTACGCGCTCCGTCCCGACGGCTCATGGCAGGAGCTGACCCCGACCATCGATGGTGTGACCGGCCGTAACGTGAGCGTCTACGCCATCCGGGGCGGCTGGGTCGTCGGACAGGTCCTGCTACCCGATGGGACCGGGCAGCGAGGGTCCGGCATCACCGGCGTGCTGTGGAATCTGCGCACGGGAAAGGCCCAGTCACTCGGCCGGTCCGGCCCTCCCACCGTCGTCAACGCGCAGGGCTGGACCGTGCACGAGACGGAACCGGTGTTCGGCCCCAGGAGGCAGACGCTGACCCCGGCGCCGACTCCGGTCGGGTCGCTGTGGTTGCTGTCCCCGGCGGGCGACCGGACCGCGGTACCCGCGCCGGCCGGGGAGACGCCGTGGCATGTGCAGGTCTACTCCCTGAGTGACGACGGCCGGGTGCTGGTCGGGCTGCGGCAGCTGAGCGAGCCGTACGGCCAGGATCACGTGCCGGTGCGCTGGCGCTGCTCCTGAGCTGACGGCCCCCTGACGTGTGCGCTTGCCCGCGTCAGGGGGCCTTGACAGGTGCGCGGCTGCCGTGAAGCCTTCACAGAGTGCACCGCCTCATCCTCTGGGACATCGACCGCACGCTGATCGACGGCGGCCGGGTCGGCCGGGAGGTGTTCGTCGCGGCGTACGCGGCGCTGGTGGGCGAGCAGCCGCCGCGGCTGCCGGAGTTCGGCGGGCGTACCGACCACTGGATCTTCACCACGGCGTTGGAGTGGCACGGCCGCGAGGTGTCCCCGGAGCTGGTCAAGAAGTTCTTCACGCACCTCGCCGAGCACACCCAGGCGGCCCGCCCGCAGCTGGAGGCCCGCGGCGCCGCGCTGGCGGGGGCTGCCCAGGCGCTGACTGCGCTCGCCGGGCACCAGGGTGTGGTGCAGTCGGTGGTGACCGGGAACATCCGCGAGGCCGCGCACCTGAAGCTGTCCGCGTTCGGGCTGCTGGACCCGATCGACCTGGAGGTCGGCGGGTACGGCTGCGACGACGGGGTGCGCTCGGTGCTGGTGCGCCTGGCGCACGAGCGGGCGCAGGCCAAGTACGCCGCGACCCTGCCCGCGCGGCAGGTCGTGGTGATCGGCGACACCCCGCACGACATCGAGGCCGCCCGCGCGAACGGGGCGCTCGCGATCGGCGTCGCCACCGGCTCGTGCAGCGCCGAGGAGCTGGCCGAGGCCGGTGCCGACGCGGTGCTGCCGTCGCTGGCCGACACGGCCGCGGTGCTGCGGGCCGCCCTGGCCTGAGCGGTCGACGTCGCGGCTCGCGGCCGGGCGGTTCCGCCGTGGTCGGCTCATATCGGTTCGACAGCCCCTGCCCGGACCAGCATGATCGCCGGTATGACGCGAACCGACGTGCCGTCCAGCTGGGACGAGCGGGCCACCCTGACCACGTTCCTCGACTACACCCGCGCCACCGTGCGGGCCAAGTGCGAGGGCATCTCCGACGAGGACGCGCGTAAGGCGCCGCTGCCGGACTCGCCACTGATGACGGTCGCCGGGCTGGTCAACCACGTGCGCTGGGTGGAGTACTGGTGGATCCAGGTCATGCTGCTGGGCGAGGAGGACACGGCCGCCCCGTGGACGCAGGAGGACCCGGATCGCGAGTTCCGGATCGCGCTCGACTTCCCGCTCGCCCAGCTGCTCGACGAGTACGACGCGCAGAGCGCCCGCTACCGCGAGCTGGTCGCCTCGCTGGACCTGGACACCATGTCGCAACGGCACATCCGCAGCACCGACGCGCCGGTCACGCTGCGCTGGATCCTGTTCCACCTGATCGAGGAGATCGCCCGGCACAACGGCCACCTCGACGTGGTACGCGAGCTGGTCGACGGCGTCAAGGGCCACTGAGCTGCGCCGTTGCCCCTCCGGCGGCTCCCGGCGCGCGTAGCGTGGACCGAGACGTGTCGGGGGGAGTCGTCATGGATCTGCGGCTGGACGGCAAGGTCGCGGTGGTCACCGGGGCGAGCAAGGGTATCGGCCTGGCAGTGGTGAAGGCGCTGCTCGCCGAGGGCGCGAAGGTGGTCGCCGCGGCCCGTGGCACGGACGGTGAACTCGCCGGGCTCGCCGCGTCCGGGTCGGTGCACCCGGTGGCGGTGGATCTGGTGGAACCGGCCGGGCCGCAGCGGCTGATCGACGCGGCGGTGGCCGCGTACGGTGGGCTGGACGTGCTGGTCAACAACGTGGGGGCGGTGAAGCCGCGGCTCGGCGGAGTCGCGTCGGTGACCGATGAGGACTGGGCGTGGTCGCTGGCGGTGAACCTGATGTCCGCCGTACGCACCACCCGGGCCGCGCTGCCGCACCTGCTGGCCCGCGGCGCGGGCTGCATCGTGACGGTCAGCTCGATCAACGCGTTCCTGCCGGACCCGCTGATCGTCGACTACACCGCGTCGAAGGCCGCGCTCACGAACTTCTCCAAGGCGCTGTCCAAGGAGGTCGGGCCGAAGGGCATCCGGGTCAACACGGTCAGTCCCGGCCCGGTGCGCACGCCGCTCTGGGTGGGGGACGACGGGGTGGCGAAGTCGTTCGGCGCGGCCGCCGGGGTGTCCGCGGAGGACGTCGCCGCGCAGGTCGCGAGCCAGGCGGCGACGGGCCGGTTCACCGAACCCGAGGAGGTCGCGGACCTGGTGGCGCTGCTGGCCGGCACCCGCGCGGGCAACGTCACCGGCGCCGACTTCGTCATCGACGGCGGCCTGATCACGACCCTCTGACCGACCCCGTCCCGTGCCGCCCACGACGCCGCGGGGCCCGGCCGCAGTGGGCCCTGCCGCAGTTTCGGGGAAACTGCACGTTTGAACTGGCCTTTTCCTGCAGTTTCCCCGAAATTGCGGCAGGTGCCGCGGTCACGTCGGGATGCGGGTGGGCCGCAACCCTGGTGATGCGGGTGCGTCACCAGGGTTGCGGCTGGGGCGGGCGCACCTGCCGCCACGGGGGAGAGCGGCGGGCGCGCCCCGCTCAGCGGGCCGGCTCGGCCTGGACCACCGGCGCCGGGGCGGACACCACCCGGGTCGCCGGGCGGGTGCGGCGGCCGTGCCACAGCACCCGGGCCAGCACGCCCGGCGCGAACAGCCGCTGCGGCGGGGCCATCAGGTTGGCCACCGACAGGAACGCGTGCCCGACCGCGGGGCTCTTGGCGGCCGCGCGGTGCAGGCGGCCGACGTACGCGTTGAGGAAGTTGACCTTCCCGGTGCGCACGCCCTGCACGTCGGGGTAGCGCAGGTCGGCGCCGACCGCGATGTCCCACGGCACGTCGATGACCTTCGCGGCGGCGGCGTAGAAGCGCTTCGGCAGGCCGTCGCGGCCCTGGCGCAGGCTGTCGCGGAGCACCATCGCCTCGGCGGCGGCGACCGTCATGCCCTGGCCGTACGCCGGGTTGAAGGCGCAGATCGCGTCGGCGACGGCGACCAGGCCCTCGGGCAGCCGGTCGAGGCGCTCGTAGCGGCGGCGCACGCTCACCGGCAGCCGCAGCTTCAGCGCCGGGCCGATCGGCTCGGCCTTGGTGACCAGCTGGAACAGCTCGTCACCCGGCAGCTGCCGGGCGAACTCCGGGTACGCCGCCTCGTCGGTCGGCGGCACGTTGTCCCGGCCCACCCCGATCAGGGTGAACATCCAGCGGTCGCCCTCGACCGGCACCGCGACGGCGCCGTACGGCAGCTCCGGCGACGGGCTGATCACGAACGCGGTCGCGCTGACCTGGCCCGGGGTCCGCCGGTAGGTGCGCGAGACGTAGTAGGTGACCGGGTCGACGTGCTCCTCGGCGGGCTTGTCGTAGCCCAGCTCGGCGAGCCAGGTCGGGCCGCGGTTGCCCCGGCCGGTCGCGTCGACCACCAGGTCGGCGTCGACGTGCTGCTCGGTGCCGCCGGCGGGCAGCACCCGGGCGCCGGTGACCCGGCTGTTGTCGGCGGAGGCGAGCAGGCCCAGCGCCTCGTGGCGCTCGCGCAGCTCGACGTTGGGCAGCGCGGCGACCCGGCGGCGCACGCCGGCCTCCAGGCCGACCCTGGTCACGCCGAGGCCGGCCAGGCCGGTGTGCTTGGCGGCGAGGCGGTGGCCGTCGTTGATCCATACCACGTCGCCCTGGACGTCGACGGGGACCGCGCCCGCCGCGGTCATCTCCGCGGCGATGCCCGGGAACAGCTCCTCCAGCACCTGGCGGCCGCGGGCGAGCAGGCCGTGGGTGTGGTCGCCCTGCGGCACGCCCTTGCGTCCGGTGGTGCCGTCGGTGGGCAGCGCGTCGCGGTCGAAGATGGTGACCTTCTCGAACGACTCGCTCAGCACGCGGGCGGCGAGCAGGCCGCCGATGCTGGCGCCGAGCACGATCGCGTGCCCGGACTTCTCCTTGGCAGACAAGGTTCACTCCGTCTCGGTGAGGGATGTGCACTCACGGTAAGGACGGGTGACGCAATCATGAAAACGAATTCGCGGTCCGGTTACAGACAGTGTGTGCTCGCTCGCACCCATAAAGATCTTTGAAAGATTTTTCAGTACGGATGATCGGTGCGGAGGCTACTGCGTGCGCGAATTCGTTGCGCAATAAGGAATCTGACAGTGATCCCTGAAAACGGAACCACACCAAGCTCCGATTTGTACGGCAAGTCGGGCAGATAGACGCTCTTCACGACGAGTCAACGCGGCGCTAACATCCTTGAAACTTGCGCAAGAGTTTCCATCCGCCCCCTCCCTCTTCCAGGAGGAGACTCGTGTCCCGACGCAACCGTCCCCTAGCCGCCGCGCTCGCCTCGTTATTGCTGGCCGCGGGCCTCGCCGCGGCCGTCGCGGCCCGCCCCGCACCCGGCCCCGACCTGGTCCCCGCCAAGGCCGACGCGAACCCGGGCAACCGTGACGTCATCGTGCATCTCTTCCAATGGCCCTGGGCCTCCATCGCCGCCGAGTGCACCAACGTGCTGGGCCCGAAGGGCTACGGAGCAGTGCAGGTGTCCCCGCCGCAGGAGCACGTCGTGCTCGGCGGCCAGGGCTACCCCTGGTGGCAGGACTACCAGCCGGTCAGCTACCAGCTCGTGTCCCGCCGCGGCGATCGCGCCGCCTTCGCGAACATGGTCACCACCTGCCACAACGCCGGGGTGAAGATCTATGTGGACGCGATCGTCAACCATATGACAGGCGGCGCCTCCACCGGGACCGGCTCGGCCGGCTCGACCTACTCGCAGTACAGCTACCCGGGGATCTATCAGAATCAGGACTTCCACCACTGCGGCCGCAACGGCAACGACGACATCGTCAGCTGGGGCGACCGGTGGGAGGTGCAGAACTGCGAGCTGGTCAACCTCTCCGACCTGGCCACCGAGTCCGCCTACGTGCGCGGCAGGCTCACCGCGTACCTCAACGACCTGGTGTCGCTCGGCGTCGACGGGTTCCGGGTCGACGCGGCCAAGCACATGCCCGTCGCCGACCTGCAGGCGATCCTCGGCGGCGTCAGCGGCGCGCCGTACGTTTTCCACGAGGTGATCGAGGACAGCGCCTTCCCGCCCGGCGAGTACGCGGGCATCGGCGACGTCACCGAGTTCCGCTACGGCGACGTGGTCGGCAACGCGTTCCGCGACGCGAACCTGTCCAACCTGAACAACCTCGCCGCGCAGATGGCGCTGGGCAGCGGCGACGCCGTCAACTTCATCGACAACCACGACACGCAGCGCAACGGGCGCGCCCGGCTCACCTACAAGGACGGGCAGACCCACGCGCTGGCGCAGGCGTTCAGCCTGGCGTACCCGTACGGCACGCCCCAGCTGATGAGCAGCTTCACCTTCACCAACCCGGAGGCCGGGCCGCCCGCCGCGGGCAACGGCACCACCAACCAGGTGACCTGCGGCTCCGGCTGGGAGTGCGAGCACCGCCGCACCGTGGTGGCCAACCTGGTCGGCTTCCACAACGCGGTCAACGGCACCGGTGTCGGCAACTGGACGTCGCCGTCCTCGTCCCGCATCGGCTTCTCGCGCGGCAACGTCGGCTACGCCGCGTTCAACCGCGACGGGTCGGCCTGGAGCACCACCTTCAGCACCGGCCTTCCCGCCGGTGTGTACTGCAACGTCGCCACCGGCAACTTCACCGCCGGCACCTGCTCGGGCAGCACCGTCACCGTCAACGCGTCCGGGCAGGCCACGACCTCCGTCGCCGGCAACAGCGCCCTCGCGATCTACACCGGCGCGATGGTGAGCAGCTCACCCCAGCCCTCGGCCTCCGCGTCCGCCTCACCCTCACCCAGCGGTACGGCCTGCACGACCGTCGCGGTCACCTTCGAGTCGAACACCACGACCACCACCGGGCAGAACGTGTTCGTCGCGGGCAGCATCGCCCAGCTCGGCTCGTGGAACACCGCGAACGCCGTGGCCATGTCCAGCGCGGCGTACCCGGTCTGGCGGGTCACCGTGAACCTGCCCGCGGGCACGTACTTCGAGTACAAGTACATCAAGAAGACCAGCGCGGGCACCGTGACCTGGGAAAGCATCGCCAACCGCAATCACACGGTCCCGACCGGCGCCTGCGCGGTGACCTACAGCGAGACCTGGAACGTGGCCGGCGGCACCACCCCGTCCGCGTCGGCCTCCCCATCGGCGTCCCCCTCACCGAGCGGCAGCGTCTGCGCGACCATCGCCGCCGCGTTCTCGGTCAGCGCCACCACGGTCTGGGGCCAGAACGTCTACGTGATCGGCTCCATCCCCGCCCTCGGCAGCTGGAACACCGCCAGCGCGGTGGCCCTGTCCAGCGCGGCCTACCCCGTCTGGACCGCGACGATCAACCTGCCGCCCGGCACGACCTTCACCTACAAGTACATAAAGAAGGACGCCTCGGGCAACGTCACCTGGGAGAGCGACCCCAACCGCTCCCGCACCACCCCCACCACCCCCTGCACCGCGTCCTACGCCGACACCTGGCGCTAGAAAGGAAGGGCACCTTCTTATCGTTTTCCGTAGAAGAAGGTGCCCTTCTTAACACGCTGCCGGATACGGCTCTGCGCTGGCGGCGGCGGTGCGGCCGATCATGGCGACGGCGCCCGGCGTATGCCCGCGCGGGCACGCCGATCACCGCGGGCACCTGCGCAGGCGAGGGTTAACAAGGGCACCTTCTACGTCGGAAAACGATAAGAAGGTGCCCTTCCTTATCGCCAGGGGCGGGTGGCGATGGTGGTGAGGCGCTGGGTGGCGCGGGAAAGGGCGACGTAGAGGGTGCGCTTGCCCGCGTCGGTGCCGGCGTCGACGGCACCGGGCTCGACCAGGACGACGGCGTCGTACTCCATGCCCTTCGCGGCCAGGGCGGTGACCACGCGCAGGCGGTCGGTGTCCCACTCGGCCAGGCGGGCCCGGATCCGGTCGCGCGCCCGGGCGTCGGGGGTGATCACGCCGACGGTGCCCTCGACCTCGGACAGCAGGGCGGCGACCGCGTCGCGCACCGCGCCGTCGAGGTCGGCGGCGGGCACCAGGCGGTGCACCGGCTCGATCCCGGTAGTCCGGACGGCCTTCGGCAGCGGGAGGTCCGGCGACACCTTCCGGATCACCTCTGCCGCCACCGCGAAGATCTCCGTCGAGTTGCGGTAGTTCGTGGTGAGCTGGTGCGGGTGCCGCTTGCGGCCGCCCAGCGCCTCGTCGCGGGCCCGGATCATCTCGTTCGCGCCGCCGATCCAGGCGGACTGGGCCGGGTCGCCGACCACGGTCCAGCTCGCCGCGTGCCCCCGGCGGCCGATCATGCGCCACTGCATCGGCGTGACGTCCTGCGCCTCGTCGACCACGACGTGCGCGTAGTCGCGGTAGTCGACCTCGCGGGGGTGGCGGCCTGAGCGGCGCGGGCGCGCTCGTACACCGTCGCCGCCTCGCGGATGCCGCCCACCGTGAACGCCTCCCGCCTGCGCTTCTTCGGCTTGGGCTGGGTGCCGAGCAGTTCCTGCAACTCGTCGAGCAGCGGCACGTCGTCGATGCTGGGACCCTGCTCGCGCAGCGGCGCCAGGGCACGCGACAGCAGCTTCTGCTCCTCGTACGACAGGGTGCCCTCGGCGGCCCGGCGCAGCCGGTTCGGCTCGGCGAGCCAGCCCAGCACCTGCTCCGGCCGTACGATCGGCCACCACGCCCGGAGGAAGGCGCGGAAGTCCTCGTGCTCGGACAGCTCGTCGTCGAAGCGGGCCTGCTCCAGCCGCGGCTGTCTGGCCTTCATCCGCTCCCAGAGCAGGTCCAGCACGGCGCCGAACGCCTTCGCGCGGATCGCGTTGCGCGGGTTGCCGCGCCCGATCCGGCGGCGGATCTCCTCGCCCTCGTGGCGGCTCAGCTCCAGCCACTCGCCGCGGTAGCGCAGGCGCAGCCCGTCGGGGTTGCCGGGCGGCGCGGCCTCGGCGGCGCGGCGCAGCACCCGCCGCATGCGCAGCGAGCCCTTCACTGCGCGTACGGCCGCCGTCTCCTCGCGGGTGGCGTCGAACCCGGGCACCAGCTGCCCGACGGAGCGCAGCGTGGCCGACTCCTCGCCGAGCGCGGGCAGCACCGTCTCGATGTACTCGACGAACACCGGCGACGGGCCGACGATCAGCACCCCGCCGCCCGCGAAGCGCGCCCGGTCGGCGTAGAGCAGGTAGGCCGCGCGGTGCAGCGCGACCGCGGTCTTGCCGGTGCCCGGACCGCCCTCGACCATGGTCACCCCGGACGCGGGGGAGCGGATCGCCAGGTCCTGCTCGTGCTGGATGGTGGCGACGATGTCGCGCATACCGGTGCCCTTGGCCCGGCTCAGCGCGGCGAGCAGCGCCCCGTCGCCGACCACCCGCATGCCCTCCGGCGCGGCCGACGGGTCCAGCAGGTCGTCCTCCAGGCCGGTCACCTTCTCGCCGAACGACGAGATCATCCGGCGGCGGATCACGCCCAGCGGCTGCGCGGCGGTGGCCCGGTAGAAGGCCGCCGCGGCGGGGGCCCGCCAGTCGATCAGCAGCGGCTCGGCTGTCTCGGTGCGGACCCCGAGACGCCCGATGTACCGCGGCCGCTCGGCCCACGCCGCCGCCTCCGGATCGGCCGCGACCTCGTCGGCGCCCGCGCCGTCGTGATCCGGGTGCATGTCGAGGCGGCCGAAGACCAGGCCCTCGTGCTCGGCGTCGAAGGCGTGCCGGCGCCGGGCCGCGTGGAACACCATGGCGTCGCGCTCGACCAGGGAGCCGAACGTGCCCACCCGGGCGAGTTGATAACCGTCGGCCTCGGCCTTCGCGGCGTCGGCGCGCAGCCGCGCGAGCCGCGCGTACACGCGGTCCACGTGCTGCTGCTCGATGGCGATCTCGTCGTGCAGGGTGTTGTCAGACATGCGTCTCCCGGGCCGGGCCTTGCGGCGATGGTGCCTCGCCAGGGTACGGGCTGCCTCCGACTTGAAGATCGATCACCGGGCCGATGTGGCGTGCGGTACGACCGGATAAACTGGAGATCAGCCGACCCGCTCCTTGGCGGGCCGCTGCGCGGGCGCCTCCGCCGCCACCGGCTCGACCGGGCCGGTCTCCGCCAGCGCCTTCTTCGCGCGCTGCTTGAACCACCAGGTGGTGCCCAGACCGGCGACCACGGCCAGGATCAGCGCCGCCCACGAGAAGCGCTTGAGCCAGTGCTCGGCCACCTCGCCCAGCGCGTAGATCGCGAACGTGGTGCCGAACGCCCAGACCAGCCCACCACCGGCGTTGGCCAGCAGGAACTTGCGGTACGGCACCTTCAGCGCGCCGGCCATCGGCCCGGCCAGGATGCGCAGCAGCGCGATGAACCGGCCGAAGAACACCGCCCAGACGCCCCAGCGCCCGAACATCGTCTCGGCCCGCACGATCTGCTCGGGACCAAGGTGCTTCGGGAAGCGGCGGCCCAGGCGCTCCAGCAGCGGGCGGCCGCCGCGCTTGCCGATCGCGTACCCGATGGAATCGCCGACGATCGCGCCGGTCGCGGCCGCGATCGCCACGCCCCACGGGGAGATGTGCTGCGTGGTCGCCGCCAGCAGCGACGAACTGACCAGGACGATCTCGCCCGGCAGCGGGATGCCCATGCTCTCGGTGCCGATGACCAGTCCGACGAGCAGGTACACGACGAGGGCCGGGAGGGTCTCCAGCCACTGGCCGACGAACTCCATCGTTCACCCTCTCCCCTGAGCAGCACCCGAGGTCGTACGCCGCCCGGGACGCTCGAAAGATACCCGACCGGCAGGGCTGTCGCATCAGGCTCGAGCCCCTAGTGGCCGCGTGGGGGTGTCGGATCGCGGCGTTCCGGCCGTGAGAAGGGTCGCACTACTTCTGAGTAGTCTTCCGGTGACCGCCGCCGACCGGCGACCCTGATCACATGACGCAGTCGAAGACCGCGCCCCCCGATCGCACCCTGGACACGCCCGGCACGCGCCGGGGGCCGGCAGAGGCGCTGGCCGATCTCATGGCGGGCAACCGCCGGTTCGTCGCGGGCCGTCCCCGCTACGGACACCACGTCGCCGAGGCGGCCGCGCGCTCCGGCGGGCAGGAGCCCTACGCCGTCGTGGTGGGCTGCATAGACTCCCGAGTGCCGCTGGAGGCGGTGTTCGACCAGAACTTCGGCTCCATCTGCGTGGTGCGCTCCGGCGCCCACGTGCTGGACCGCTCGGTCGTCGGCTCGGTCGAGTTCGCCGTGTCCGAACTGCACGCCTCGCTGGTGATGGTGCTCGGGCACGAGCGCTGCGGCGCCGTCGCCGCCACCGTCGACGCGTTGCGCACCGGCAGCCGCCCGGACGGCTTCATGGGCTACCTGGTGGACCAGATCGCGCCCGCGGTGACCGAGACCGGGCTGAACGACGAGCAGGTGCAGGCCAAGGCGCTGCGCCGGCACGTGACCCGCACCGCCGAGCAACTGCGCCTGGCCGACCGCCTGGCCCAGGCCGCCGCCGCGGGCCGGGTGCAGATCGTCGGCGCCGTATACGACCTCGACACCGGCGTCGTAGACCTCCTCTGACCGGCCCACCGCCGTCCAGACCCCGGATGGCCGCCCCCGCGCGGATGACCGCCTCTGCGCGGGTGACCGCCTCTGCGCGGGTGACCGCCTCTGCGCGGGTGGCCGCCTCGCGCGGGTGGCCGCCTGCGCCAAGATCGCGGTCTCGTGTCGGAACCTGTGGTCAGGGCTCACCAATGGACACGAACTCGCGATCATCCTGCGCCGCAGCGCGGCGGCGCGGGCGGGACCGGGGTACGGCGAGAAGCCCGCGGGCGCGTGGCCTGCGGGCTTCTGGACGTGCGGGTGAGGGAGCTGCTCAGCCCTCGAAGATGCCGGCCTCGGCCAGCCGCTTCTCGGTGGCGTCCCAGCCGTGGCCCGGGTGCGCGGTGTTCAGCGCGACGAGCTCGGCACGGATCTTGGTGGCGTGACCCGCGCCCGCGAGCACGCGGATCTCCTCGATGAAGGCGTCCGAGGTCGTGCTCAGGTGCACGGTCTTGCCGTTGGTGAGGTTCCGCACGTAGGCGTGCTTGCCGTTGTTCAGCGGAATGATGTACTTGAACTCACCGAGCACGCTCAGCGCGCCACCCTTGGCCTCACCGGCCCGGACAGACGCGCGCGCGGTCTTGGAGGTGTTGCTCGCCACGACGTACTCCTTGAAGTCTGGTTGACCAGAGAACTCTACATGACGTCCACGCGATCCCTGACCGGCGTCGCCTTCCGGTGTGACGGACACGTCGCGGCAGGCCGGTCGGACATTTCATCCGGCGAGTTTCGCGATTCTCTGGCGCCACATCCGTCCCACCAGTCATAGTGGGTGAGATCGCCGGAGTCGTCAGGCCGTAGGGGAAGACGAGCCTGTCCGTCTCGGGAGGTCACCGTGCCCACGCGTGGCGTCGTACACGTCCACTCGAGCCCGCTCGCCGTGTGTCCTCACGTCGAGTGGGCGATTTCGCGCGCCCTGAAAAGCGGCGCGGTCAACCTGCACTGGTCGGTGCAGCCCGTCGAGCCCAGCGCCCGGCGCGCCGAGTGCGGCTGGTCGGGCCGTCCCGGCACCGCCGCGGACATCGCCGCCGAGCTGCGCCAGTGGCCGATGCTGCGCTTCGAGATCACCGAGGAGCCGAGCCCCGGGATGGACGGCGAGCGGTTCATGCACGTCCCCGGCCGGGGCCTGTTCCGGGCGGCGATGGGCGCGGCCGGCGACATCCAGCTCGGCGAGGACCGGCTGCGCACCATCATCACGTCCAGCCGCAGCCCGGAGGCGCTGGCGCACGCGCTGGACCTGGCCATGGGCACCCCCTGGGACGCCGAGCTGGAGCCGTACCGCTACGCGGCGGAAGGAGCGCCGGTCACGCTGCTGACGAGGGCGGGTTAGGCCGTACGGACGATGCGGGGATGCGTGTAACGGTTGACCCCGTCCCGTCCGGCTGGTGGGATGTCCCGCGTGACCTCGTCAACGCAGAAGTGGTTCCGCCGGCTCGGCGCGACGGTGTCGGCCCTGTGCGCAGTGGCGGTCGCGACGGCCGCGTGCGGCACCGCGCCCGACCACGGGGGAGCGCTGCCGATGCAGGACCCGGCCGACCCGTCGGCCAAGGTCGCCGCCATGGTGAAGCGGATGTCCGACGCGGACCTGGCCGGCCAGGTGCTGATGCCGTTCGCGTACGGTCGCTCGGCCACCGACGTCTCGGCCGGGACGAAGGCGGCGAACCAGGCCCTGGCCGGGGTGGACACCCCCGCGCAGATGGTGGAGAAGTACCGGCTCGGCGGCATGATCCTCATCGGCTTCGGCGGCGACGACCCGACCGCCGCCAACCAGCCGGTCAACAACGTGCAGAACCCGGAGCAGGTGCGGGCGCTGACCACCGGGCTGCAGCACGCCGCGGCCCGGCTGGAGGCCGACGTGCCGCTGCTGATCGGCATGGACCAGGAGTTCGGCGTGGTGTCCCGGCTCACCACCGGGGTGACGGCGCTGCCCAGCGCGATGGCGTTCGGCGCGGCGGGCAACCCGCGGCTCACCGAGGCCGCGTGGCGCGCGGCGGGCTCCGAGCTGGCCGCGGTCGGCGTGAACGTCAACTTCGCCCCGGTCGCCGACGTGCTCGGCGCGGCGGGCAGCAACGTGATCGGCTCGCGCTCGTACGGCACCGACCCGAAGGCCGCCGGTGACCAGGTCGTCGCCGCGATCAAGGGCATGCGGGCGGGCGGGGTGGCCGCCACCCTCAAGCACTTCCCCGGCCACGGGCACACCACCGCGGACAGCCACTCCGAGCTGCCGGTGCTGGCCCAGTCGCGCCAGCTGCTCGACAAGGACGATCTAGCCCCGTTCAAGGCGGGCATCGCCGCGGGCGCGCCGCTGATCATGTCGGGCCACCTGGACGTGCAGTCCGTGGACCCGGGCGTGGCGGCGACGTTCTCCAAGAAGGTGCTGACCGACCTGCTGCGCGGGGAGCTGGGCTTCCAGGGCGTCGTGGTGTCGGACGGCATGAACATGGCCCCGGCCATGAAGCTGCCCCCCGGCGAGGCCGCGGTCGCCGCGCTGAACGCGGGCAACGACCTGCTGCTGATGGTGCCCAACGTGAAGCAGGCGCACCAGGGCCTCGTGGACGGCGTGAAGGCGGGCAAGCTGTCCCGCGAGCGCCTGGTCGAGGCCGCGACCCGGGTGCTGAAGCTGAAGCTGAGCCTGGGCGAGGCCGCCGCGCCGGCGCTGTCCACCGTGGGCACCCACGCGCAGCAGGTGTCCCCGGTCGCCGCCGCGTCGGTCACGCTGCTGCGGGGCGCCTGCGGCCAGCCGCTGGTGACCGGGCCGGTGCGGGTCACCGCGGCGTCCGGCCGGGAGAAGGCACGGGCGCGCCTGGCCGCCGCGCTGAAGGAGGCGGGCGTGTCGGTGGTGGAGACCGGCGGCAGCGTGGTGCACCTGGTCGGCTACGGCGACACGGCCGAGGACCTGAGCGCGGGCGCCGCGGTCACGGTGCACATGGACGTGCCGTACCTGCTGGCGCAGTCCACCTCGAAGGTGCTGGTGGCGACGTACTCCTCCAGCGACCTCTCGATGGACGCCCTGGCTCCCGTCCTCGCCGGCAAGGCCAAGCCCACCGGCAAGGCCCCCGTCGAGATCAAGGGCCTACCCCGCACCACCTGCTCCTGACGGTCCACGCCTGCCGCGGCCCCGGCCGGGCTCCGCGGCCAAGATCGTCCGACTTGCCTGGCAGACGGGCGTATCTTGGGCTGGCTTTCGCCCGTCTGCCGGGCAAGTCGGTGGATCTAGAAAGCGAAGCCGCCGGGGCGGTGGTTGCGGTCCGCGATGAGGCCGGCCAGGGTGGCCACGGCGATCTCGGCGGGGGTACGCGAGCCGATGTTCAGCCCGATCGGCCGGTGCACCCGGGCGACGGCGTCGTCGGGCACGCCCCGCTCGCGCAGCGCCGCCACGTGGGGGGCGGTGTGCCGGGGACTGCCCATCACGCCGATCCAGCGCGCCCGGGTCTGCAGCGCCGCGTCGAGCAGCGCGCCCAGCTCGGGCCGGTCGTGGTCGGTGACCACCACGTCGGCGTCACCGTCGGCGAAGGACGGATCGACCGAGCTGGCCAGGTGCAGGTGGCCGGGAGGGGACGAGGTGTCCACCCGGCTCAGATCGGGCTCGACCAGCACCGTGCGGTAACCGAGGTCGTGTCCGAAGCGAAGCAGGTGGTCGGCGACCGGCGACGCGAACACCGCGACCAGGGTGCGCGTTCCGCGATGCGGGGGAAGGTCACCGTGCGCGGTCGCGCAGGCGGGTTCCGTGTGCCCGGTTGTCACGTGGCCAGCCTAGCCCGGCGGACCGCGCTTGCCCGTGACTGGTCCGCAACCCACCGATCCGGAAAATCTACAGCGGCGCCAGTAGACATTCGGAGAGCGCGTGTGTAATCTTCTACTTGTTGCGAACGAAGATCTATTGACTGCGACAGGTGAACTGGCGCATGACGTAGGGAGCAGGACCGCCCGGCTGATCAGTCGCGAGGCCAGGTGAGTGAAAGGGGCCTCGCGGCCGCGCACGGGCGAAGGACCGGGAGACCCGGTCGTGGCAGGACCAGTGGTTGATCAAGTTGTACAGGAAGAAGCGAGAGGAGTAGGTGCCATCGGATCCCCGCGCGGCATCGCCGTCGCGGGCCGCAGACCCCGAACGGAAGGTGGTCCCCGGTCGTATCCACGCGATCCCCGTACGCCCGCCGAAACGGGCGGCTACGGGAACACGATGAGCCGGTGCAAGTGACCGGCGATGGTATGTAACTCGATCTCTCAAGGATCCCGGTGCCGTCAGGCACCGGGATCCTTGCCTGCGTTTCAAGGAAAGGTGCCTATGACCTCTGGCGAAAAGGCTTCGGCCGACAAGTTCGACGATGACGACTATCCCGCCTACACGATGGGCCGAGCCGCCGACATGCTCGGCGTGACGCAGGCATTCCTGCGCTCCCTGGAGGGGGGCCTGTTCGTTCCGGCGCGCTCCGACGGCGGTCACCGTCGCTATTCGCGCTACCAGCTGCGGCTGGCCGCCCGGGTCCGCGAGATCACCGATCAGGGCACCCCGGTGGAGGCCGCCTGCCGCATCATCATCCTGGAGGACCAGCTCCAGGAGGCTCTGGAGCTCAACCAGCGTTACGAGGCCGAACGCCGGGCCGCTTCCGAGGGCCGCTGACCGTCGCACGGCAACCGACCTCCACGGCCGAGAACGTCGGGCGCCGTCCTGCGTCAGAGCGGGATGTTGCTGTGGGCGCCGCGGGCGGCGGGGGCGGCGGCCAGGGCCTCGGCGATGCGGCGGCGGGACTCGGTGGGCTTGATGACGTCGTCGACGACGCCGATCTCGACGGCGCGGTTGACGCCGCCGGCGTTGCGGGTCTGCTCCTCGACGAGGCGCAGGCGCAGCTCCTCGCGCTCTTCGGCGGGGGCGGCGGCCAGTTTCCGGCGGTGCAGGATGTTCACGGCGGCGCCCGCGCCCATGACGGCGACCTCGGCGTTCGGCCAGGCGAAGACGGCGCTCGCGCCGAGCGCGCGGGAGTTCATCGCGATGTACGCGCCGCCGTACGCCTTGCGGGTCACCAGGGTCACCCGGGGCACGACCGCCTCGGCGAACGCGTGCAGCAGCTTCGCGCCGCGGCGCACCACGCCGTCCCACTCCTGGCCCAGGCCGGGCAGGTAGCCGGGCACGTCCACCAGCACGATCAGCGGCACGCCGAGCGAGTCGCACATGCGCACGAAGCGGGCCGCCTTCTCGGCGGCGGCCGAGTCGAGGCAGCCGCCCAGGCGCATCGGGTTGTTGGCGACGACGCCGACGGTGCGGCCGGCGAAGCGGCCCAGCACGGTCACCACGTTCGGCGCCCACTTGCCGTGCAGCTCTACGCCCGGCTCGTCGAGCAGGGCCGCGACCACGGGCTTGACGTCGTAGGCGCGGTTGAACGCGGCGGGCATGGACGCGGACAGGTCGCGGTCGTCGGTGACGTCGGCCGGGACGAGGCGGCCCTGCCTGCCGAGCAGCAGGGCCAGCCGGCGCGCCTCGGCCAGCGCGGTGTCGTCGTCCTTGCAGGTCAGGTGAACCACGCCGGAACGCTTGCCGTGCGCTTCGGGGCCGCCCAGGCGCTCCATGTCGACCTGCTCGCCGGTGACGGAGCGGACCACCTCGGGGCCGGTCACGAAGATCCGGCCCGCATTGCTCATGATCACGATGTCGGTCAGTGCCGGACCGTACGCGGCGCCGCCGGCCGCCGGGCCGAGCACCACGGAGAGCTGCGGCACGCGGCCGGAGGCGCGCACCATCGCCGCGAAGACCTGGCCCACCCCGTCCAGCGCCGCCACGCCCTCGGCCAGCCGGGCGCCGCCGGAGTGCCACAGTCCCACCACCGGCAGGCGCTCGCGCACCGCGGTGTCGATCGTGTCCACGATGTGCCGGCAGCCGTCGGCGCCCAGCGCGCCACCCATGGTGGTGGCGTCGGTGGCGAAGGCGACCGCGGGCATGCCGTCGATCTCGCCGCGCGCGCCGCTCACGCCGGAGCCGTCGCTGCCGGTCAGCGCGCGTACGGTGCCCGGGTCGAACAGAGATCGCAGCCTGACCTGCGGATCGCGGTGGTCGATGGCGGCGCCGGCCGAGGTCGGGGTCGGGGTCATCCGGGTCTCCTAACGCCGAGGGACGGTGCGGACGGTGACGCGGGCACTTCGGTCGTGAGCAGCGAGGCCCAGGCACTTCGGTCGTGAGCAGCGACGCCCGGCACCTCGGTCGCGAACAGCGGGGCCCGGACACTCCGGTCGCGAACAGCGACGCCCGGACACTCTGGTCGCGAACAGCGACGCCCAGGCACCGAGTGGGCGCCTGGGCGTCGCCGGGCTGCGCCGGCTGCCGAGCATGTCGGCCGGCCGGATCAGACCTTCGTGAACAGCAGGGCGACGTTGTGCCCGCCGAAGCCGAACGAGTTGTTCAGCGCGGCCGCGATCTGCAGCGGGCGGGCCTTGAGCGCGGCCACGTCCATCGTCAGCGCGTCGTCGGGGTCGTCGAGGTTGATCGTCGGCGGCACGACCGAGTCGCGGATCGCCAGGATCGTCGCGATCGACTCCAGCGCCCCGGCCGCGCCGAGCAGGTGCCCGGTCATCGACTTGGTCGCGGTCAGCACCGGGTGCTCACCCAGCGCCGCCCGCAGCGCCGCGATCTCCGCCATGTCGCCCACCGGGGTCGACGTGGCGTGCGCGTTGACGTGGTTGACGTCCGCCGGGTCCACACCGGCGTCGCGCAGCGCCTTCGCGATGGCCCGGGCGGCGCCCGTGCCCTCGGGGTGGGGCTGCACGATGTCGTACCCGTCGGAGGTCATCCCCGCGCCGGCGAGGCGGGCGTACACCCGCGCGCCGCGCGCGGCGGCGTGGTCGGCCCGCTCCAGCACCACGATGCCCGCGCCCTCGCCGAGGACGAAGCCGTCGCGGCCCTTGTCCCACGGCCGGGACGCCTTCTCCGGCTCGTCGTTGCGCGTCGACATGGCGCGCATCGAGGCGAAGCCGGCGATCGGCAGCGGGTGGATGACGGCCTCGGTGCCACCGGCGATCACCACGTCGGCACGACCCGAGCGGATCATGTCGAGACCCCAGGCCAGGCCCTCCGCGCCGGTGGCGCAGGCGCTGGTCGGGGCGTGCACGCCGGCCTGTGCTCCGTACTCCAGGCCGACGAAGGCGGCCGGCCCGTTCGGCATCAGCATCGGCACGGTGTGCGGGCTGACCCGCCGCGCGCCGGACGCCTCCAGGATGTCGTCCTGGGCCAGCAGGGTCTGCGCGCCGCCGATGCCGGAGCCGACGACGACGCCGAGCCGCTCGCGGTCGAGGCCGGTGTCGGCCAGTCCCGCGTCGGCCCACGCCTCGGCGGCGGCGATGAGCGCCAGCGCCTCGGAGCGGTCCAGCTTGCGCAGCCGGACGCGGTCGAGGACCTCGCTCGGCTCCACCGCCAGCTGGGCGGCGATCTTCACCGTCAGCTGATCGGCCCACTCCTGGGTCAGCGGACTGACCCCGGAGCGGCCGGCCAGCATCGCGTCCCAGGTGGAGGCGACATCCCCGCCGAGCGGGGTGGTCGCGCCCATACCGGTGACGACAACGTCAGGCTTGGTCACGTCAAATCTCGCAACTTCAGGAGTTGGCGACGATGAACGAGACAGCGTCGCCGACGGTCTTGAGGTTCTGGACCTCGTCGTCCGGGATCTTCGCGCCGAACTTCTCCTCGGCGGCCACGACGACCTCGACCATGGAGAGCGAGTCGACGTCGAGGTCCTCGGTGAACGACTTCTCCTCGGAGACGTCGTCGGGGTTCACGCCGGCGACCTCTTCGAGGATCTCGGCCAGGCCGGTGACGACCTCTTCGCGAGTAGCCATGGAACTCGGTTTCCCTTCGGTTGGGTTAACTGAACTGTGGTGTAAAGCCATGGGTGGGGCTCAGGGGCAGCGGACGACCTGACCGGCGTAGGTCAGGCCACCGCCGAAACCAACGAGCAGCACCGGTGAACCGGACTTCACCTCGCCGCGCTCGATCATCTTGGACAGGGCCAGCGGGATGCTCGCGGCCGAGGTGTTGCCCGACTCGACGATGTCCCGGGACAGGACCGACGGGTCCACGCCGATCTTGCGGGCCAGCGGCTCGATGATGCGCAGGTTGGCCTGGTGCGGCACGAACCCGCCCAGGTCGCCCGGCGCGACGCCCGCCTTCTCGCAGGCCGCGAGCGCGACCTGCGGCGCGGTGGAGGTGGCCCAGCGGAAGACCTTCTGGCCCTCCTGCGTGATGTACGGCTGCCAGCCCTCGATCGCGATCGCGTCGCTCGGGTCGCTGCCCCACACCACCGGGCCGATGCCGGGCTCCTCGCCCTCGGCCGTGGCGCTGATGACCGCGGCGCCCGCGCCGTCGGCGAAGATCACGCAGGTGCTGCGGTCGGACCAGTCGGTGATCTGCGACAGCTTCTCCGCGCCGATGACGATGGCGTGGCGGGCGGCGCCCGCGCGGATCGCGTGGTCGGCGGTGGCCAGCGCGTACGAGAAGCCCGAGCAGGCGGTGTTCACGTCGAACGCGGCGGCCCCGGCCACGCCCAGCTTGTCGGCGACCCGGCAGGCCACGTTCGGGCTCCGGTCCACCGAGGAGCAGGTGGCGACCACGACCAGGTCGATGTCGGCGGCGGTCAGACCGGAGGCGGCCAGCGCCTTCTCCGCGGCGAACCCGGCCATGTCGGCGACGGTCTCGCTGTCGGCGATCCGCCGCTCCTTGATGCCGACGCGGGACTGGATCCACTCGTCGTTGGTGTCCACCATCTGGGCCAGGTCGTCGTTGGTGACGACCCGCGAGGGCTGGTAGTGCCCGAAGGCGAGGATCTTGCTGCCGCTGGTGGTCATGAGGTGCTCTCCGATCCGGACGACGGGGCCGACCCGTGGCGCGCGATCAGGTCCTTCGCGGCGGGCAGGTCGTCGGGTGTGTTCAGCGTGACGATCTCCGGGGTGCCGGGCTTCAGCTCACGCTTGACCAGGCCGGCCAGGGTGCCGGCCGGCGGCAGCTCGATGACGGCGGTGACGCCGAGGTCGGCCAGGGCGCGCATGCACAGGTCCCAGCGCACCGGCGCGGTGACCTGGCGCACCAGGCGGCCCAGCATGTCCGCGCCGCTGGTGACGGCGGCGCCGTCGGCGTTGGACAGCTGCGGGCGCGCCGCGTCGGCCGGGGTGATGCCGGCGGCGAACGACGCCAGCGCGGCCTCGGCCGGGGCCATGTACGGGGTGTGGAACGCCCCCGCCACCTGCAGCTTGATGACCCGGGTGCGGGCCGGCGGGGCGGCGGCGAACTTGTCCAGCGCGTCCAGCGCGCCCGCGGCGACGATCTGCCCGGCGCCGTTGCGGTTGGCGGCGTAGAGGCCGTGGCCGTCCAGCGCGGCCAGCAACTCGGCCTCGTCGCCGCCGAGCACGGCGGCCATGCCGGTGGGCTCCAGGGCGCAGGCCGCGGCCATCTCCCGGCCGCGTACGCCGGCCAGCGTGATCGCCGACTCGGGCGTCAGCACGCCGGCCAGGGCGGCCGCGCCCAGCTCGCCGACGCTGTGCCCGGCGACGACCGACACGCCCTGCACGGGCAGCTGCTCGGCGGCGAGCAGCGCGGCGGCGATCAGCAGCGGCTGGGTCTTGGCGGTGTCCTTGATCTCCTCGGCGTCGGCCTCGGTGCCGAGGTGCACCAGGTCGACGCCGGCGAGCTCGGACCAGGACCGCAGCCGCTCGGCGGCGCCGTCGAGGTCGAGCCACGGCTTGAGGAAACCGGGTTTCTGGGCACCCTGGCCCGGGGAGAGTACGGCGAGCACGTATTCAACCCTGAGGGATCACGGACCAGCGCGCCGTTGACGGGGATGACTAAATCCTCCTACCGAAGTTGTGGGTACCCCACAAAGATCGGCGGACGGTGGCGGAATTTTGTCCGGTTCATGCTGGCTTGGACTGCTGTTCTCCCTGCGTACCGGGCTCGAGGCGGCCCAGCGCGAGGGCGATCCGCAGGGTGAACGCGTCACGGGGAGTCAGCGGTCCGAAGCCTGTGACCTCAGCCACTCGGCGCAGCCGGTAACGCACCGTGTTCGGGTGGACGAACAGCGCGCGGGCCGTCGCCTCCAGCGCGCCGCCGTGGTTGAGGAACGCGTCCAGCGTCTCCAGCAGCTCCCCGCTGGTCCGGGCGAGCGCGCCGTACGCCGAGTGGCGCAGGATGCGCCGGGCCTCCCCGTCCCCGGCCAGCGCACGCTCGGGCAGCAGGTCGTCGGCGGCGACCGGGCGGGGCGCGGCGGGCCAGGCGGGCGCGGCCCGGTAGCCCGCCATCGCGGCGCGGGCCGACTCGGTGGCCGCCTCCAGCGACGGCACGGCCGGGCCGACCACGACCGGCCCCGCGCCGAACGCGGGCAGCAGGCGCTCGGCCGTGCCGACCGGGTCGGCGGCCCCGCCCATGACCACCACCAGGCGGTCGCCGTGCACGCCGCCGAGCACCTCCACGTCGGCGCGCCGGGCCGCCCGGTGCACGCCGTGCAGCACCACGGCCGCCTCGCCGCCGGGGGAGCGGCCCACCACCACGGCCACCGGCGGCGCGTCGGTCCAGCCCAGCGCGGCCGCCCGGCTGGCCAGCACGTCCGCCGAGTCGCCGCGCAGCAGCGCGTCCACCAGCAGCGCCTGCAGACGGGCGTCCCAGGCGCCGCGGGACTCGGCGGCGCGCGCGTACACCCGGGCCGCGGCGAAGGCGACCTCGCGCGAGTAGCGCAGCACGGCCTCGCGCAGCTGCTGCTCCTCACCCTTGGCGGCGAGGTGGGGCACCTGCTCCTCGACCACGTCGATGGTGACCTTGATCAGGGCGACGGTCTGCTGCAGGTTGATGCTGCGGGCCAGCGCCCGCGGCGCGACGTCGAACACCTCGTCGGACACGGCCTGCGGCCCGCCCTTGGTGCCCGCCCCCTGGCGGAGCCACTGCACCAGCGACTGCACCCCGGCCTGGGCCACCAGCATGACCCACGAACGCTGGTCGGCGGGCAGCTCCCGGAACCAGGCCAGCGTCTCGTCCATGCGGGACACGCTGGCCGTGGCGAGCGCGCCCGCGGACCGCTCGATCTGGCGCAGGGTCGCGGCCAGCGGCTCGCCGTCGGTCATGTGCCCCATGATAGGGAGCCGCCGGCCCCCCGAGCCGCGGCTCACGGCGCACCGCCCGGCGCGGCCGTGCTGCCGGAACGCCGCGTGGCCAGGGCCGTCACGGCTGGTGGGGCGCCTCGCCCGGGACCGTGGGATAGGCCTGTGTGGGCGGGTACGCCGGGGCGGCGGCCACCGTGTCCGGGGCCGGGACCGCGGCCGGGTACGCCGGCGCCGAGTCCAGAGCGGCCTGCGCCGCGCGCTGGCGGCGGCTCAGCCACACGGCCAGCACCACGATGCCCACGATCACGAGCAGGCCGAGCGCCCCGCCCACCACGGCCACCACAGGCCACGGGAAGGAGCTGTCCTCGGCGACCGCGCGCAGCTTGTTGTCCTCGCCGATCTGCAGGTCCCAGCGCACGGTGCGGCCGTCGGCGACCGCGCGGGAGTCGTGCTCGACCACCTTGCCGGGAAAGGTGACCGCGAACGTGATCCGGATGCCGCTCAGGAACGGGCGCATCAGCTCCGCCTGCCTGCCCAGGTCGGCGACGCCGGTGCCGAGGTCGGCGGTGAAGACGAACTTCCCGTCGGCGTGGGTGAGCGAGGGCGCGCCCGGCTTGCCGGAGTTGAAGTCCGCCAGCGGCAGGTCGTCGTAGACGATCTTCTTGCCGTAGTACTTCCCGTCGTCGTACACCTCGGTGCGCGAGCCCTCCGGCAGGTCGGACATCCCGCTCTCGGCGTTGGCGAAGGCCTGCTCCGGATCCTTGCCGCTCATCTTGAGCACCGACTTGTCCAGCGCCAGCACGACCGTGCCGTCCAGCGTGTCGTCGCTGTTGACGGTCAAGTCCAGGTCGAGCTTCATGCAGCCGGTCAGGCTGAACGCCACCAGGGCGAGCGCGGCGACGGTGCGCAGGGAGGTCCGGAGCTTCGGCATCCGGCCAGTATGTGGCACCGCCGCCGCAGCCGGAAGCGGGGCGGCGGTGCCCAGGTCAGACGGTCCGCCGGAACGCGTACGCGATGGCGAAGACGCCGAGTGCGATCACGACGACGACCGCGCCGTTCAGCCCGACGAAGCGCTGCCAGTCGCCGACCATGGCCTGGATGTCCGGCTCCGCCGCGCCCGACCCCGGCAGGCCGCCGCCCTTGCCGCCGCCCTGCCCCGCCTCGGCGGTGCCCAGCGGCACACCGGCCTGGCGCAGCGAGCTCTCCATGGTCAAGCGGCCGATGAACCAGCCCGCGGCGACCTTGCGCTTGTCCGGCTGGGCGGCCGGGCGGAACACCCGAGGTCCGCCGACGGCCTGCGGGTAGATGTCGTAGGTCTGCTTGTCGACGTCGTTGAGCGCGGTCACCACGGTGAACTTCGGGCCGAGCTTGTCGGCCGCCGGGGACTTGGTCACACCGGGCCGGCTCGCCAGCCAGTCCACCTCGGTGATCATCGCGCCGAACTCCTTGGGGTGCTGATCGGAGCGCAGCGTGATGGGCGCCGACAGCGACTCGCCGCTGATCGTGATGCTCCTCACCACCGGTGAGGGACTGGGCTTCGGCGAAGGCGTCGGTGCGCCGTACGCGGGCGCGCCGAGCAGCAGCAGGGCTGCCGCGAACAGTCCTGCCGCGACCTTCAGAATGCTGCGCTTCATCGCCGCCCCGTTTCGTGCGTCACCTGGTGCCAGTGTGACCGGTGGTACCCCTGTAAGACCCACGGCGAACCCGTTCGGTTGCAGATCGGATAGTCACGTTTCAGACACGGTTCACACGGTGTCCGGTCGGTCACGGAAACCGCACGTCAACTGGCCGGGAACCAAACCGGCCGGTAGCGTCGACCAACTGCGGAACGCGGTGGAGCATAACGAAGCGGAGGCGATCGTGGGGGACAGTATCCAGCGGCCGGGACGGCGGCGGGGCCGGCTCGGCGGGGCGGTGGCCGCCCTGGCGTTGGCCCTCGGTGCGCTGCTGCTCGGGGCGAGCCCGGCCTGGGCGCACAACTCCCTGGTCGAGGCCACGCCCGCGAAGAACGCCACGCTGGCCACACCCCCCGCGCAGGTGAAGCTGCGCTTCCTCGCGACGCTGAAGAGCGACGGCACCAAGCTGACGGTGACCGGTCCGGACGGCGCCGCCGCGGCGGGCGCCTCGGCGGTCAGCGGCAAGATCGTGTCCGCGCCGTTCACCGGCACCGCGGGCGGCGCCTACACGGTGGCGTACGAGGTGCTGTCCCAGGACGGCCACCTCATCAAGGGCTCGTACAAGTTCACCCTGGACACGGCGGAGAGCGCCGCGGCGAGCCCGGTGCCGTCGCCGGCCGCCCCGTCCGCGGCTGCGCCGTCCACCGTGGCCGCCGCCCCCGCAGCGGACACCGAGGAGCAGACCCCGTGGGGGCCCTGGATCGGTGGCGCCGCGGTGGCGGGGCTGGTGGTCGGCGGTCTGATCAGCTTCGTCAGGCAGCGTCGGGCGAGAGCCTGACCAGCCGCCGCAGGGTGCGCTCGCGGCCGAGCACCTCCAGCGACTCGAACAGGGGCAGGCCCACGGATCGGCCGGTGACGGCGACGCGGACCGGGGCCTGCGCCTTGCCCAGCTTGAGGCCGTGCGCCTCGCCCACGGTGACGACGGTGTTCTTCAGCGACTCGGTGTCCCAGGACGGCAGCTCGCGCAGCGCGGCGATCACGTCCGGCAGGATGCCCGCGTCCTTGGACGCCTTGGCCCAGGACGCCTCGTCGATCACCGGCTCGTCCGTGAACAGGAAGTCCACGTAGGACGGCACCTCGGACAGCACCGCGATGCGGGTCTGCACCAGCTCCGCGACCTGCGCGAACACTGCCGGGTCGTAGCGGTCGGCGTCCCACGGCGGCGGCGTGATGCCGTACCCGCGCTCGGCCCGCTCCTCCTCGGTGGGGAACGGCCCGGTCAGCCACGGCACGCACGCCTGCGTGAACTCCGCCACGCTCAGCGCCCGGATGTACTCGCCGTTGAAGGCGCGCAGCTTCTTCTCGTCGAAGAACGCGGGGAGGGGTTGACCTCCTCCAGGCGGAACTCGTCCTCGATCACCGACCACGGCACGATCTCGCGGTCGCCGCTGGGCGCCCAGCCGAGCAGCATCAGGTAGTTGCGCATGGCGGCGGCGAGGTAGCCCTCGTCGCGGTACATCTCCAGGGCGACCTTGTCGCGGCGCTTGGACAGCTTCTGCCGCTTCTCGTTCACCACGACCGGCACGTGCGCCCAGACCGGCGGGGTGTGGCCCAGCGCCTCCCACAGCAGCTGCTGCTTGGGGGTGTTGGGCAGGTGCTCCTCGGCCCGGATGACGTGGGTGATCCCCATGGTCATGTCGTCCACGACGTTGGCCAGCAGGAACACCGGCGAGCCGTCGCCGCGCGCGATGACGAAGTCCTCGATCAGCTTGTTCTCGAAGGTCGGCTCGCCGCGGATCAGGTCGACTACCTTGGTGACACCCTCGTCCGGGGTGCGGAAGCGCAGCGCGCGGCCCTCGCCTGCGGGCAGGCCCCGGTCGCGGCAGAAGCCGTCGTAGCCGGAGTACTTGTTGTCGGTACGCGCCTGCACGTCGTCGCGGGTGCAGTCGCAGTAGTACGCCCGGCCCGCGTCGACCAGCTGCTGGGCGGCCTTGGCGTGCTCGGCGTGGTAGGCCGACTGGAACAGCGGCCCCTCGTACGTGTCGCGGGCGATGCCGATCCACTCCAGCGCGGAGAGGATGCCCTCGGTCCACTCGGGGCGGTTGCGCGCCGCGTCGGTGTCCTCGATCCGCAGCACGAACACGCCGCCCTGCTGCTTGGCGAAGACCGCGTTCTGCAGCGCCGAGCGGGCGCCGCCGACGTGGAACATACCGGTCGGGGAAGGGGCGAATCGCACACGTACCGTCACGGCTTCCAGCGTACGGCCCGCCCCCACCCACCCCGCCACCAGGTTTACCGAGTTAGGAAGGGCACCTTCTTCTACGGAAAACGATAAGAAGGTGCCCTTCCTTTCGATCAGGGCTGGGTGGGCTGCTCCCGGACCAGGAGGGCCACCGCGACACCCTGCGTACGCTGGGCGAACACCGTGGTGAACTCGTCGCGCAGCAGCTCGGCGCGGGCCACCGGCATGTGCGCGAACAGGTCCCGGTCCGGCGCGGAGGTGACCAGCCAGAGCCGGGTCACGCCCGCGGCGCACGCGGCCGGGTCGTCGCACTCGACCGCCTCGAAACTGCCGCGGTCCTGCCCGCGCACCGCGACGAAGACGTCCTTCGGGGCCCCGGGGACGTCACGCAGCTCGAACGTCATCCCGCGCCGGAACGTGCGCGGCCCGCCGTACGCGTCGCCGCCGTACGCGATCGCGTCCCCCGGCAGCAGCCGCGGCTTCATGATCTCGGCTGCGGTACGCAGATCCGCCTGGTTGCCCCCGGGCAGCGTGCGGGCCTCGACCTGTCCGGGCAGGCCCACCAGCGCCAGCAGCGCGAGCGCGGCCAGCGAGACCGCCCAGGCGGGTCCGTCCCCGGCCAGCGCGCGCGGCGGCCGGGCACCCGCCGCCGGGACCAGCGCCGCGGCCCGTGCCGAGAGCTGCCGCAGCGTGCAGGCGGCGAGCAGCACCCAGGCCGGGACCGTGAACAGCAGGTACCGGGAGAGCATCATGTTGATCACGGGGGTGAGCGCCAGCACGGCGGCGGGCGGCAGCAGGGCCCAGGCCAGCAGGAAGCGGCGGCGCGGCTCGCCCAGGCGCACCGACAGCACCGCCAGCGCGACCACCGCCAGGCCGACCCACATCGAGCCGAAGATGCTGGTCAGGAACTCGCGGATCGACTCCTCGCCGCGGTCGCCGATCCAGCCGATCTGGCCGGTCTGCCGCTTGCCGAGCCACAGCAGCGGGGCCACCGGCAGGCCACCGGCGGCGGTGGCGAGCAGCCAGTTGCGGGCCGCGGCCGAGCGCGCCCCGGCCAGGCTGACCACGAGCACCGCGTACGCCGCGAGCACGGTCAGCGCGACGAGATGCGACCACCCGATCGCGGTCACCGCGAGCGCGTAGGGCACCCAGCGCCGCCACGAGCCCGGCTGGTCCAGGGCGCGCAGCAGCAGCAGCGCACCGGCCACGGTGCAGGCCAGCGCGAGGGCATACGGCCGCGCCTCCGCGCCATACCGCGAGACGGACGGCAGCAGCGCGAACAGCAGGCCGGCGACGAGACCGGTGCCGGGGGAGAAGAGCCGCCGTCCCAGCGCGCCGATCAGGCCGGCCGCGGCCGCCATGGCCAGCGCCGAGGGCAGGCGCAGGCTGGTGAGGCCGTCCCCGAAGAGGGCGACCCACGCGCGGGTGAACACGTAGAACGGCGCGAAGACGGCATCTACCTTGGACAACAGCAGCTGGAGCTGGTGGTTGTCGAGTGAGGCGGCCCACCAGGTGGCGTACTCGTCCCGCCAGAGCGCGCGGCGCTCGTGGCCGATCAGGACGGTGACCAGGGTGACCAGTGCGGGCAGCGCGACGGGGAGGCTGCGGACGAGCCGCGAGCCGGAATCGGTGGCGCCGGTCGCGTGCGGTTGTGGGCGGGTCAAGCGTTGACCCCCTGACGGCTGAAAACGGCAGTCAACATGAATATCCTTATTGACCAAATACGCAGACTTATGCGGCTTATCACCTATGTTGGAGCGTTGTGAAGCAGATTGTCAAACGCCTCCTGCCGAGGCCCGCGCTGCGCGCCGCCGCCTTCCGCCTCCCGCTCCGCCAGCGCGTCCGCATCGCCAAACTGCTCGCCGGCGGACCGGTCCGCACCCGCGGCCCGGTGGCAGCCGCGGCCTCCTCGCCGGCCCGTGCCTGGCACGACAACCTGCAGACCGTCACCGGCCTGCTGGACGCCGCCGGCATCGACTACTTCTGCCTGCCGCACACCGACCCCAAGCGCAGCGCCGTCGCCGTCGCCGCCGAGCACCGCGCCGCGGTGCTGCGCCTGCTGCGCCGCCAGGACGCCGCCCAGGTCGTGCGTACCCTCGACACCGCCGGCCGCCGGGTCAGCCCGCAGCGCTGCGCCGTGGTCCAGGTCCACCGCGCCGGTACGGGCAGCGCGGGCGCGCCGCAGCTCGCCGGCGCGTACGCCTGCGAGATCGAGTTCTGGGCGACCGTGAAGGACAAGGGCTGGCAGGCGCCGCGCCAGGTGGGACCGCGCGCGCACAAGGTCGGCACCGTGCTCAGCGTCGACAACCCGGTGCAGTACGTGCCCGCCGAGCGGCTCTCCGCGTTCATGCCGCGCGACGGCGAGCCGCGCTACCGCAGCCGCGCCGTGTACGCCGAGCCCGGCCCCACCGACGTGCGGTTCCCCATCGACGTCGTCTACACCTGGGTCGACGGCGACGACCCGGCCTGGCGCATCCGCAAGGCGCAGGCGCTCGGCGAGGACCCCGACGACTCGTTCGCCGGGCTGGCCACCAACGCGTCCCGGTTCACCTCACGCGACGAGCTGCTCTACTCGATGCGCTCGCTGCACGCGTTCGCGCCCTGGGTCAACCACATCTACCTGGTGACCGACGACCAGACGCCGTCCTGGCTGGACCTGGACTCGGCGTACGTCACGCTGGTCTCGCACAAGGAGATCTTCGGCGACGTGGGGCGGCTGCCCACGTTCAACTCGCACGCCATCGAGTCGCGGCTGCACAAGGTGCCCGGCCTGGCCGAGCACTTCCTGTACTTCAACGACGACATGATCCTGGGCCGCCCCGTGCTGCCCACCCAGTTCTTCTTCGCCAACGGCGTGGCCAAGTTCTTCCCGTCCAGCTCGCTGGTGGACGTGAACCCGCCCGCACCCGCCGACGCACCGGTGGACGTCGCCGCCAAGAACAACCGGCGGCTGCTGCAGGAGCGCTTCGGCACGCAGCTCTACCAGAAGATGCGGCACGTGCCGTACCCGCTGCTGCGCAGCGTGCTGGAGGAGATCGAGACCGAGCTGCACGAGGAGTCGCACGCGACCGCCTCGCACCAGTTCCGCGACCGGGGCGATCTGTCCATCCCGTCGTCGCTGGCGCACTACTGGGCGCACAGCACCGGGCGCTCGGTGCCCGGCTCGATCAGCCACACCTACATCGACCTGGGTCGCCTCATCGCGCCGGTGATGCTGGCCCGGCTGGTCCGGCGGCGCAACGTCGACGTGTTCTGCCTGAACGACACCGACTCCGCCGTCGCCGACCTCGCCGAGCAGGCCAGCATGGTGCGCGACTTCATGGAGTCGTACTTCCCGTTCCACGCGCCCTGGGAGCTGTCCGGCCGCATGGACCTCACCCAGCGCACCCGCCAGCCGGAACCGGCCGGGGCCCCGCTCCGGGGCTGAGCGTTCCGGCGGTGGCTCGGTCCCGTGGCGGTGGCTCGGTCCCGCGGCGGCGGCGCGGTCCCGCGGCAGCGGCGCGTCGGTCGATGATCGGCGTTTCGTGTCAAGATCTGCGGTCTGGCCACAGATCTTGACACGAAACGCCGATCAAGCCTGGCCGACGGAGGCTCGCGCGGGTCAGGCGGCCGGTTCGACCAGGAACTGGTGGGCGGCCAGCTCGCGGTAGAGGGGGCTGGTCTCCAGCAGTTCCTCGTGGCGGCCGGTGGCGGCCACGCGGCCGCCCTCCAGCACCACGATCTGGTCCGCGTCGACCACGGTGGACAGCCGGTGCGCCACGATCAGCAGGGTGCGGCCCCGCGCCACGGTGTCGATCGCGTTGCGCAGCGCCGCTTCGTTGCGCGCGTCGAGGTTGCTGGTCGGCTCGTCCAGCAGCAGGATCGGCGGGGCGGCCAGCAACGTACGGGCGATCGCCAGCCGCTGCCGCTCGCCGCCCGAGAGCAGCACCCCGCCCTCGCCGACCTGCGCGTCCAGGCCCAGCGGGGTGCGGTCGACCAGCTCCTCCAGGTTGACCGCGGCGAGCACCGCCCGCATCTGCTCCTCGGACGCGTCCGGCGTGGCCAGCCGCAGGTTGTCCCGCAGCGTCCCGGCCAGCACCGGCGACTCCTGCTCGACATACCCCAGCCTGGCGCGCAGCGCGTCGTGGGTCAGCTCGCGCACGTCCACCCCGTCCACCCGCAGGCTGCCCGAGGTCACCTCGTAGAACCGCTCCACCAGCGCCAGCAGCGTCGACTTGCCCGCACCGGACGGCCCCACCAGCGCGGTCCGGGTGCCCACCGCGGCCCGGAAGCTCACCTCGTGCAGCACCGGCGTGCCGAGCCCGCCCTCACCGGTGTACGCGAACCCGACCCGGTCGAACTCGACGGCCGGCGCCGCGACGGGCTCCGCGGCCGGTCGCGGCGCGGGAAGCCCGGCGGGCCGCGCCGGCTCCGCCTCCGGCGGGACCGGCCCGCCCGCGCCCTCCAGCGGCAGGACCAGCACCTCCTCCATCCGCTGCAGCGCGCCGAGCCCGGCCTGCAACTGGGTGTACGCGTTGAGCGCCTGCCCGAGCGGCATCACCAGGAAGAACACGAACAGCACGAACGCCACCAGGTCGCCGACGGTGATCTGGCCGGACGCGACGCGCGCCCCGCCCACCCCCAGCACCAGCAGGAACGAGCCCTGGATGGTGGTCACCATGGCGGGCTGCACGATCGCCTGCAACCGGGCGATGCGCACCCCCGCCCGGTACGCCTGCTCCGCGCTGTCCGACACCGTGGCCGTCTCGCGCGCCTCGGCCCGGCTGGCCCGGATGGTGCGTACGGCCGTGATCGACCGCTCGACCGCCGCCGTCATCTCCCCGATGCGCGCCTGGGCCTCCCGCGACATGCCGCGTACCTTGCGCGCGAAGAAGATGCCGCCGGACAGGCCGATCACGAGCCCGACCAGCGTCACGCCGAACAGCACCGGGTCCAGCAGCACCATCGCCGTCGCCGCGCCGACCACCATGATCGCGCCGGACACCGTGTCGAACAGGCCCGAGGTGACCACGGCGCGCAGCAGCGTGGTGTCCGCGCCGACCCGCGACAGCAGGTCACCGGTGCGGCGCAGGTCGTACTCGACGACCGGCAGGCGCAGCAGGTGCCCCGCCAGCCGCCGCCGCGCGGTGAGCACCAGGCCCTCCGCCGTACGCTGCAGCAGGAAGTGCCGGAACCCGTCCAGCGCGGCCACCCCGACCAGGGTCACCACCAGCAGCGCCACGCTGCCCGCGACCGGCGCCCGCGCGCCCAGCCCGTCGAGCACGTCCCGGGTCAGCACCGGCTGCAGGAGAGTGCCCGCCGTGGTCACCAGCGACAGCGCGGCGACGACGAGCAGCGAGCCACGATGGGCGCGCAGATACGGCCAGAGCGTGCGCAACCCGACCTGGGGCAGCGCGGAGGGTTCTTCCGGGGGCATCCCCCGAATCTAGCCGGTGAAAGGAAGGGCACCTTCTTATCGTTTTCCGTAGTAGAAGGTGCCCTTCTTAACCCTGGGGGTGGCGGGGCTGGAAGGTTGATCAGCGCTTCGTGTCGA
Organism: Catellatospora sp. IY07-71; assembly: GCF_018326265.1. Classification (GTDB taxonomy): domain Bacteria; phylum Actinomycetota; class Actinomycetes; order Mycobacteriales; family Micromonosporaceae; genus Catellatospora. The sequence continues at coordinate 8,379,774 of NZ_AP023360.1, read as the reverse complement.
AACCTCGGGTCTGGCCGCAGGTTTGGACACCAGACGGCGATCAAGCTCGGAGCCGCCGGGCCGTGGGACTTCTGTGGGAGCGCGGAAACCGTTTACCCTGTGCGCCATGCCTACCGCGTTGATCGTCCGGGGTGGGGCCGACTTCCACGACCCGGTCGGCACCACCGACAGCTTCCTGCCGTACCTCAAGGAGCAGGGCTTCTCCGTCGAGATCGCCGAGGACCTGGCCGTGTACGACGACGCGGCGCTGCTCGCCCGTACCGACCTCGTGGTCAACTGCTGGACCGCGGGCAACGACGAACTCACCCCGCGCCGGGCGGAGAACCTCGACGCGGCGGTGCGGGCCGGCACCGGCCTGGCCGGCTGGCACGGCGGCATCGTCGCGGCCTTCACCGACCGGCGCTACCAGTGGCTGACCGGCGGCTGGTTCGTCTGCCACCCCGGCGACTTCGTCCCGCACACGCTGACCGTGCGCCCCGAGCGCGCGGATCACCCGATCGTGGCCGGGATCAGCACGGTCGAGCTGGACACCGAGCGCTACTGGCTGCTCGCCGACCCGCTCAGCGACGTGCTGGCCACCATCACCTTCCCCGTCGAGGACGGCGAGCCCTGGCACGAGCCGGTCACCCACCCCGCCGTGTGGACCCGGCGATGGGGCGCGGGCCGGATCTTCGTCTCCACCGTCGGCCACCACCTGCCCGACCTCGACGTGCCCGAGATCCGCGCACTGACCGAACGCGGCCTGACCTGGGCCGCCCGCTGATCCGCCGCAGCCTCGCGGCGGGGCTCACCAGCTCGCGGCGATGACCCGGCGGTAGCGCTCCTCGAACCCGGCCAGCTCCGCGTCCAGCCGCTCGGCGGCGGCCTCGGTGAGCACCACCTGTGGCGTACGGTACGGCTGCGCGCAGGCCATCCGGTGCCGCAGCCCCGCGGGCGGGTGCGAGCTGAACGGCGAGGCGTCGCGGCGGCGGGTGAGCTGCCGCAGCCGGCCCAGCCGGGGCTCGATCGCGACCCGGGCCTGCTCGACCGCCTCGCGCCACTGCGCGGCGAGGCCGCCCGCGCGGGCCCGGCTGCCCACCACGGTGAGGTGCAGGGGTACGCACGCGGCCGTGTCCAGCAGCGACACCACCGCCGCGCTCCCGGCGACCCGGGCGGCGAGGTCGTCGGCGTGATACTCGGCGCGCTGCGCGTCGCGTGCCCCGAGCACGTGCAGGAACAGGTGCAGCAGCCACGCCGCCCGCGACAGCGGCCAGAGCAGCACGACGAACAGCCCGCCCAGCCGCGCCACGGCGGCGATCTCGGATTCGTCCTTCTCGGACGCCACCTCCGTAGGGCTGAGCAGCTCGGCGACGTTGCCGAAGAAGGTCAGCGCGAGCTGGGTGCGCAGCGTACGCCGGTTGTCGTTGTTGACGAAGTGGGCCAGCTCGTGGGCCAGCAGCGCGACCCGCTCCTGCGGGCGCAGCGAGGTCCACAGCGGCAGACCCAGGGTCAGGATCCGGCGGCGGCGCAGTCCGGCCACGCAGGTCGACGCGTTCCATTCCGGTCCGAGCAGCACCAGGTGCGGCACGGGCGCGCCGACCGCCGCGGCGACCCGGTCGAACAGGGCGAACAGCTCCGGGTGCGTGTCCCGGCGGACCTCGTCGTAGCCGTGGCACGCCCGAGCCACCCGGCCGAGCCGGGGGCGGCACAGCACCGCGCAGCCGATCATGACGACGCCGACGACCTTGAGCAGGAACCAGCCCTCGACCAGCAGCCACACGCCGCCCGCCACCAGACCGAGCAGCACGGCGACGATCAGCACGGAGAGCACGGTCAGCGCCGCCGACACGACGCCGGCCCCGGGCCGGGTCAGCGGGCGGGCGGCCAGCTCGGCGTACAGGTCGGTGTCGAGTTCGTACCCGATGCGGTGCGACCACCGGCGCAGCAGACCGGTCAGCCGCCCGTCGCCCAGCTGCGGGCGGTGGTGGTCGAGGTTCCACTCGCACCGCTCGCACCACGGCGTCTCGTCGCCCTCGGTGCTCAGCCGGTGGTGGCAGGACGGGCACAGGGCGGCCCCGGGCGCCATGATGATCGACACCGCGGCATCGTGCCAGCCCGTTCGGCCTTGGTCAACGGCCGCTCGGGCCACCGGGCCGTCGCACCATCGGGTGCGGCCGATCCGGGATGCCGCACCACAGCAGCCCGGGGTGGCGCGTCACCGGAACCGGATGGCGGCAAGGCGAAGGCCCCGTGACCGAGCAGGTCACGAGGCCTTCGCGTTAAGAAGGTGCCCTTCCTATACGTAAACCGATAAGAAGGTGCCCTTCCTTTCTTAGGACTCGCCGCCGGTTTCGCCGGCGGGGGCCGCGAGGACGTCGTCGATGGCGTACTTGCGGGCGGCCTCGGCCGGGGCCGTGGCGGGGACCTCGCCGTCGCGGGCGAGCTGGGACAGCACGGCCACCACGATCGACTCGGCGTCGATGTTGAAGTGGCGGCGCAGCGCCGAGCGGGTGTCCGACATGCCGAAGCCGTCGGTGCCCAGCGAGGTGTAGCTGCCCGGCACCCAGCGGGAGATCAGGTCCGGCACGGCCCGCATCCAGTCGGACACGGCGACCTTCGGGCCGGCCGCGTTCTCCAGGGCACGGGTCACGTACGGCACCTTGGCCGGCTGGTCCGGGTGCAGCAGGTTGTGCCGCTCCGCCTCGACCGCGTCGCGGCGCAGCTCGCCCCAGCTGGTCGCCGACCAGACGTCGGCCGACACGCCCCAGTCCTCGGCCAGCAGCTGCTGGGCGCGCAGCGCCCACTGCATGCCGACGCCGGAGGCCATGATCTGCGCCTTCGGGCCCTGCGCGGTCGACTCGGAGTAGCGGTACAGGCCCTTGAGCAGGCCCGCCACGTCCAGGTTCTCCGGCTGGGCCGGGTGTACGTACGGCTCGTTGTACACCGTCAGGTAGTAGAAGACGTCCTCCGGCTGCTCGCCGTACATGCGGCGCAGGCCGTCCTCCATGATGTAGGAGATCTCGAAGCCGAACGCCGGGTCGTAGCTGACCGCGGCCGGGTTCGTCGCCGCGATGAGCAGCGAGTGGCCGTCCTCGTGCTGCAGACCCTCACCGTTGAGCGTGGTGCGGCCCGCGGTGGCGCCCAGCAGGAAGCCGCGCGTCATCTGGTCCGCCGCCGCCCACAGGCCGTCGGCCGTACGCTGCCACCCGAACATCGAGTAGAAGATGTACACCGGGATCATCGGCTCGCCGTGGGTGGCGTACGCGCTGCCCACCGCGGTGAACGAGGCGATCGAGCCGGCCTCGTTGATGCCCTCGTGCAGGATCTGCCCGGCGGTGGACTCCTTGTAGGACAGGAACAGCTCCCGGTCCACCGAGGTGTACTGCTGGCCGTGCGGCGAGTAGATCTTCGCCGTCGGGAACAGCGAGTCCATGCCGAAGGTGCGCGCCTCGTCCGGGATGATCGGCACCCAGCGGTGGCCGATGCCCTTGTCCTTCATCAGGTCCTTGAACAGGCGGACGAAGGCCATCGTGGTGGCGATCTTCTGCTTGCCGGAGCCCTTCTTCAGGTCGGCGTAGACCTTGGTCTCGGGCAGCGGCAGCGGGTTCTTCTTCGTGTTGCGCGAGGGCAGCGAGCCGCCCAGCGCCGCACGCCGCTCCATCAGGTACCCGATCTCGTCGCTCTTGGCGCCCGGGTGGAAGTACGGCGGCTCGTACGGGTTGGCCTCCAGGGCCGAGTCCGGGATGTCCAGGAAGAGGCGGTCGCGGAAGCCCTTCAGGTCGTCCAGCGTCAGCTTCTTCATCTGGTGCGTGGCGTTGCGGCCCTCGAAGTGCGAGCCCAGCGTCCAGCCCTTGATGGTCTTGGCGAGGATGACCGTCGGCTGACCGGTGTGCTCGGTCGCCGCCTTGTACGCCGCGTAGAGCTTGCGGTAGTCGTGGCCGCCGCGCTTGAGACCCCAGATCTCGTCGTCGGACATGTGCTCGACCATCTTGCGGGTGCGCGCGTCCCGGCCGAAGAAGTGCTCGCGCACGTACGCCCCGGACTCCGCCTTGTAGGTCTGGTAGTCGCCGTCGGGCGTGGTGTTCATCAGGTTGACCAGCGCGCCGTCGGTGTCCCCGGCGAGCAGCGGGTCCCACTCGCGGCCCCAGACGACCTTGATGACGTTCCAGCCGGCGCCGCGGAAGAACGCCTCCAGCTCCTGGATGACCTTGCCGTTGCCGCGCACCGGGCCGTCGAGGCGCTGCAGGTTGCAGTTGATGACGAAGGTGAGGTTGTCCAGCTCCTCGCGCGCGGCCAGGCCGATCGCGCCGAGGGTCTCCGGCTCGTCCATCTCGCCGTCGCCGAGGAACGACCACACGTGCTGCTGCGAGGTGTCCTTGATGCCGCGGTGGTGCAGGTAGCGGTTGAACCGCGCCTGGTAGATCGCGTTCAGGCCGCCCAGGCCCATGGACACCGTCGGGAACTCCCAGAAGTCCGGCATCAGGCGCGGGTGCGGGTACGACGGCAGGCCGCCGCCCGGGTGCGACAGCTCCTGGCGGAACCCGTCGAGCTGGTGCTCGGTCAGGCGGCCCTCCAGGTACGCGCGCGCGTACATACCGGGCGAGGCGTGGCCCTGGTAGAAGATGTGGTCGCCGCCACCCGGGTGGTTCTTGCCGCGGAAGAAGTGGTTGAAACCGACCTCGTACAGCGACGCCGACGACGCGTACGTCGAGATGTGGCCGCCCACGCCGACCCCCGGGCGCTGCGCCCGGTGCACCGTCATCGCGGCGTTCCACCGGATGTAGGCGCGCAGGCGGCGCTCGATGTGCTCGTCACCGGGGAACCACGGCTCGCGCTCGCTGGGAATGGTGTTGATGTAGTCCGTGGTGGTCAGCGGGGGCACGCCGACCTGGCGCTCGCGGGCCCGCTCCAGCAGGCGCAGCATCACGTAGCGCGCGCGCTTAGCCCCTCGCTCGTCGATCACTCCGTCGAGCGACTCCACCCACTCGGCCGTCTCCTCCGGGTCGATGTCCGGGAGCTGGCTCGGCAGGCCGTCGCTGATCACCGGGCGCTTGCGTTCGGTGGCCACAGGCGTTCCCTCGTAGTTGTAGTGATGATCGGTCTAGACGAACAGAGTTTGTCTGTTCGGCCCCATCCTGCCCCTCCGATGGGGCGTTCGTCACGCGTACCGCCATCCGATGCGACACGCGACACGCATACTGACCAGTAACTTTTGGGTCGGCTTGGCGACCATGGCGAGGACGCGGTGGCGGACGCCGATTAGGGTGCCGCCATGCGACGACTCCTCGGTCTCCTCTTCATCGCATACGGTTTCCTGCTCGCCGTCAACACGACGTTCCCTCTGGTCGCCGACCTGAGCGGGGAACGGGTGACCGCGGGGCCGTCCGGTGACAGCACCATCTGCAGCGCGCGGCTGCTCGCCCCGCCCTTCGCGGGCATCTACAGCAACTGCGACGCCTCCTGGCTGGAGGGCGCGCAGCGGGTCAACGGCCGCCTCGTCGGCGCCGACGTGGCGGAGAAGACGATCTCCGGCACGGACGTCGAGGCCGCGATCATCGAGGGTATGGACGGCTACGCCTTCCTGCCGCCCACGGGCCTGGAGCGCGTCGCCGGCTTCGCCGCCCCGCTGGTCGTGATCTTCGGCCTGGTGCTCCTGTTCGCGCCGCGCAGGCGCCGCCGGGGTCACTCGCACGGCCACCACGGCGACCACGACGGTGACGACCACGGCGACAGCGACGACGGCGGCGGCTGGGGCGATTCAGGCGGCGACAGCGGCGGGGGCGACGGAGGCGGCGGCGACTGACCCGCGCCCGCCACCCCGCGGTGCTGTCCTACGGTGTCCCCATGGACAGCACCGTGCTCACCGTTCGCACCGGCTCCCGCGCCACCGTGGTCGACCTGACCGACGAGGCCGCCCGGTTCGTCGCGGACAAGGGCGACGGCCTGCTGCACGTCTTCGTCCCGCACGCGACCGCCGGAATCGCCGTCATCGAGACCGGCGCCGGCAGCGACGACGACCTGATCACCGCCCTGGAGCACGTCCTGCCCGCCGACAACCGCTGGCGCCACCGCCACGGCAGCCCCGGCCACGGCCGCGACCACGTCCTCCCCGCCTTCGTCGCCCCCTACGCGACCCTCCCCGTCCTGGCCGGCCGCATAGCCCTCGGCACCTGGCAGTCCATCTGCCTCGTCGACACCAACGGCGACAACCCCACCCGCCAGGTCCGCCTCTCCTTCCTCCCCGGCTGACCCCGCCCCCGCGCCCCTCTCCCGCGCTGATCTTGCGTGAACTGTGGGTGCGACACGGGCATCTCGCCGATAAGGGCAACACTTCGCGCAAGATCGACGCAATCTTGAGGTCCCGCCCGGCGGGACTGGGCGGTGGATTGACACCTTGGAAACGAGGCGGCAATAATTCATGGGCGCAGATGGGAGCGCTCCCAGACTTTTCCCAGCTTGCGGCTGTGCCCTGCCGGTTTCTGATGCACCACCCGATCGCTTTCCTGGAAAGGATCCGCTGTGCGTAGACCCGTTCTGATCGCGCTGGCCGCCGTGGCGGGGCTCGTGTCGACGAGCCTGACCGCGGCCGCCGCCTCGGCCGACCCGCCCGAGCAGATCGTCAACGGCACCTTCACCTCCGGCCACGCCCCGTGGTGGGGCACCGGCAACATCACGCTCGACTCCAGCAGCGGCGAGCTGTGCGCGGACATCCCGGGCGGCACCACCAACCCCTGGGACGTGATCATCGGCCAGGACAACATCCCGCTCGTCGCCGGTGAGACGTACGCCTACAGCTTCAAGGCCACCGCGGCGCCGGACCGCGTCGGCAAGGCGCTGATCCAGCTCCCGGTCGACCCGTGGACGCAGTACCTCGCCGCGAACCCGCTGATGACCGGCACTGCCACCGTCTTCTCGTACACCTTCACCGCGCCCGTCTCCCTACCGAACGCGCAGGTGGCGTTTCAGATCGGTGGCAGTGCCTCCCCCTGGCGGCTCTGCCTGGACGACGTCTCGCTGAAGGGCGGCGCCGAGCCGGAGGTGTACGAGCCGGACACCGGCCCGCGCGTCCGGGTCAACCAGGTCGGCTACCTGACCAAGGGCCCGAAGAACGCCACGGTGGTCACCGAGGCGACGGCCGCCCTGCCCTGGCAGCTCAAGAACGCCGACGGCACGGTCGTGGCCAGCGGCGACACCACCCCGCGCGGCGTGGACGCCAGCTCCGGCCAGAACGTGCACTCGATCGACTTCAGCTCGTACGCCGTCGCGGGCACCGGCTTCACGCTGGTGGCCGACGGGGAGACCAGCCGCCCGTTCGACCTGGCCGGCAACCTCTACGCGGGTCTGCGTGACGACGCGCTGAAGTTCTTCTACACCCAGCGCAGCGGCGTCGAGATCCTCGACAGCCTGCGGCCCGGCTACGGCCGCCCGGCGGGTCACGTCGGCGTAGCGCCGAACAAGGGCGACACCTCGGTGCCGTGCCAGCCCGGCGTCTGCGACTACTCGCTGGACGTGTCCGGCGGCTGGTACGACGCGGGCGACCACGGCAAGTACGTGGTCAACGGCGGCATCTCGGTGTTCCAGCTGGTCAACGAGTTCGAGCGGGGCAAGTGGGCGGCCAGCGCCCAGGCGTTCCCCGACGGTCAGCTGAACCTGCCGGAGAGCGGCAACGGCGTGCCGGACATCCTGGACGAGGCGCGCTGGCAGCTGGAGTTCCTGCTGAAGATGCAGGTCCCGGCCGGTAAGCCGCTGGCCGGCATGGCCCACCACAAGATCCACGACAGCGAGTGGACCGGCCTGCCGCTGCTGCCGCACAGCGACGACAAGCTGCGCGAGCTGCACCCGCCGTCGACCGCCGCGACGCTGAACCTGGCCGCCGCGGCGGCGCAGGCGGCCCGCGTGTACGCGCCGTACGACGCCGCCTTCGCGGCCCGCAACCTGGCCGCGGCCAAGACCGCCTACGCGGCGGCCAAGGCGCACCCGGCGATCTACGCCAGCCCGTCCGACGGCACCGGCGGCGGCACGTACGACGACGTCAACGTGACCGACGAGTTCTACTGGGCGGCGGCCGAGCTCTACCTGACCACGGGGGAGAGCGGCTACCTGACCGACGTCACGTCCTCGCCGCTGCACACGGCCGACGTGTGGAGCACCAACGGCTTCGGCTGGCAGAGCCTGGCCGCGCTGGGCCGCCTGGACCTGGCCACGGTGCCCAGCGCCCTGCCGGGCCGGGCCGCCGTGCGCGCCTCGGTCGTGTCGGGCGCGGAGGAGTACGTCGCCGCGCTGACCGCGCACCCGTACGGGGTGCCGTACCAGCCGGCGAACAACTCCTACGACTGGGGCTCCAGCAGCCAGATCGCCAACAACATGGTGGTGCTGGCGGCGGCGTACGACATCACCGGCGAGGACCGGTTCGCCGACGCGGTGGCGCAGAGCGCGGACTACCTGTTCGGCCGCAACGCGCTGAACATGTCCTACGTGACCGGCTACGGCGAGGTGAACGCGCACAACCAGCACAGCCGGTGGTACGCGCACCAGCTGAACCCGGACCTGCCGAACCCGCCGAAGGGCACCCTGGCCGGCGGCCCGAACTCGTCCATCCAGGACCCGGTCGCGCAGCAGAAGCTGACCGGCTGCGTCGGGCAGTTCTGCTACATCGACCACATCGAGTCGTGGTCGACCAACGAACTGACCATCAACTGGAACGCGCCGCTGGCGTGGGTCGCCGCCTTCCTGGCCGGCCAGGGTGACGGCACTGCCGCGCCCGCGCCGAACTGCAAGGTGACCTACACCAAGCACGCCCAGTGGCCGGCCGGCTTCACCACGCAGGTCACCGTCAAGAACACGGGCTCCACCGCGATCAGCGGGTGGACGCTGCGGTGGTCGTTCCTCGGCGCGCAGTCGGTCGAGGACTTCTGGAGCGCCGCGGTGACCCAGAGCGGGGCGACGGTGAGCGCCGCCAACCTGTCCTGGAACAAGGTGATCAAGCCTGGCCAGTCGGTGACCTTCGGGTTCAACGGCGACGCCGCGACCGGCCCCAACCCCGACCCGGCCCTGTTCACCCTGAACGGGCGGGCCTGCTCCTGACCTCACCTCCTCCCCGAAGAGCGGGGCGGTCCCGGTGCCCACAGGCATCCCCGGGGCCGCCCCGCTCCATTTGCCCCGGCCGGGTGAGCGGCCTTCGGCTAGCCTCGCTCTCATGACCGATGACACCCTCGATGCCCCGATCGTCGCCGTCACCGTGTTCCCGGACCGGGCCCGGGTGACCCGGCGCGGCACCGTGACGCTGCCCGCGGGCGAGCACCGCGTCCCGGTGGGACCGCTGCCGCTGAACCTGCTGCGCGACTCGGTGCGGGTGTCCGGCCACGGCCCGGCCGCGGTGGCCGGGGTGAACGTGGTGACCCGGCGCGAGCCGGTGACCTCCGATGCGGCGGTCACCGCGCTGGAGGCGGAGCTGCGCGAGATCGAGGCCGCGATCGCGGCGCTGACCGACGCCGACGCCGTGGCCACGGCACGGGAGCGGTTCCTGGGGCGGCTGGCGATGCGCGGCGCGGGTGCGCTGGCCACCGGCGAGCCCAGCGCGGCGGCCCGCTTCGCCGACGGGCTGGACGAGCAGCTCACCGCCCTGCACGAGGGCCGCAGGCGGCGCGAGCGGGAGCGGCTGGACCTGCACCGCCGCCGCGAGGCCGCCGAGCGGCGCCTGGTGGACCTGCGCGGCAAGACCCGGCCGGACCGGCTGCTGGCCGAGGTGCTGCTGGAGGTCGACGAGGACGGCGAGATCGAGCTGGAGCTGTCCTACGTGGCGCCCGGTGCGAGCTGGAGCAGCGGCTACGACCTGCGGCTGGCCGGGGATGCGCTGACGCTGACCTGGCACGGCATGATCAGCCAGCGCACCGGCGAGGACTGGCCCGAGTGCGCGCTGAAACTTTCCACGGCCCGCCCGGCGGGCGCGCTGGAGGTGCCCGAGCTGGACCCGTGGTACGTCGACGTCGAGCGGCCGATCGTGGCTTACGCCGCCGCGCCGATGCCGATGGCCATGGCCGCGCCGCCGGCGCCGAGCGGAGCCCCGCAGGCCATGCCGCGAGCGCGCGCGGCGGTGCGGGAGACCGCGGCGTCGGTGGAGGAGGGGCCGGTCGCGGCCACGTACACGCCCCTCAAGCCGGTGGCGGTGCCCGCCGACGGGACCGCGCACCGTACCCTGATCGCGCGCTTCGACCTGGCCGCGAAGCTCGACCACATCACCGCGCCGGTACGCGCCGAGGAGGCGGTGCTGCGCGCCACGGTGCTGAACACCTCCGCGCACGCGCTGCCCGCCGGGTCGGCGGCGCTGTTCCACGAGGGCGACTTCGTCGGCTCGACCCGGCTGGAGCCGTGGGCCCCGCAGGAGGAGCGGGAGCTGGCGCTGGGCGTGGACGACCGGGTGCGGGTGGAGCGCGAGCTGGTACGTCGCGCGGCGAGCAAGGCCACGCTGGGTTCGAGCCGCCGCACCGACGCCGAGTACAAGATCACGATCGCGAACCACACCCCGCGGCAGGTCAGCGTCACCGTGCTCGACCAGCTGCCGGTGTCGCGCGACCCGCAGATCACGGTGAAGGAGCTGGCCGTGAAGCCGGAGCCTGCCGAGCGGTCCGAGCTGGGCGTCTACACCTGGAAGCTGGCGCTCGCCCCGAACACCAGTCAGGACATCCAGTTCGCGCTGCGGGTCGAGGCGGCCAAGGGCGTGGAGATCTCCGGCTGGCGCGACTGAGGTCGTGACCCGCCGCGCGGACGGCGTCGGCCCGGCCGGTCAGCGGCCGGGCCGATACCGAACCGTGGCCGTCGCGGGGCGGTGGGTGACCGGCCGCATCCGTAGCGTCGGTGCATGGCCCTCCCCGCCCGCCCCGACCGGGGCGCCCTGCTGCTCGCCGCCGGTGCACCGCTCGCGCTGGCCTGGCTGATCGACCACGGCCTGGCCGTGGGGCGGGCGGAGGTCGTCGCCGGGGGCGCGTTCACGCCCGGCACCGGCCTCGGCCCGCGGATGCTGATCTGGGTGCCGCTGTGGGCGTTCGCGATGGCGGCGGGCGTGCTGGTGGCGGCGGGCCGGGCGCGCTCGATTCCGGTCAGCGGCGGGTCCGCGCTGCGCGAGACGATCCGCCGGGCCGAGGACGTGCTGCGCTGGGCGCTGCCCTACCTGCTCACCGTCGCGGCCGGTTACGGCGTCTGGTGGCTGCTCGCCGGGAGCGATCTCACCATCTTCGGCGTGGGGCCGGTCTTCCTGATCGTGACGCCGCTGCTCGCCTGGCAGGCGCACCGGCTGACGGTGCGGCTGCCCGCGCTGCCGCTGCGGCTGCTGGAGAACGCCGGGCGCCAGGCGGTGGCCGGGGCGGTCGCGCTGCGGGCGGGGCGCCTGGTGCCGAACGGGCCGCTGCCACTGCTGCTGGTCCTGCCGCTGCCGGTCGCCGTGGTGGTGAGCCTGCTGGGCGACGTGGCGGTCGGCGCGGTGCCGACGGCGTATGCGCCGGTCCTGCTGGGACTGACCTCGGCCGTGCAGCTGCTGCTCGTCTCCCTGATCGTCGCCGGGCAGGCGCACGAGGTGGTGGGCCGCTACCTCGCGCCGCGCGAGGCCGGCGACCCGGGCGCGGCGGCCGACGTCAACCGGGCGGACGAGAGCCTGACCCGGCTCGCGGGCACCGGACCGCGCGCGCTGCGGCGCGCCTGGCTGCTCGCGTACACCCTGCCGGTGCTCCTGCTGGCCGGGGCCGCACTCGCCGACCCGCTGGCCCGCCCGGTGCTGTCCGCGGTGGACACCAAGCAGGAGCAGACCTGGCCGTACGCGATGGGGCTCACCGGGGCGGGTCTGCCGGTGCTCGTCGACAACGAGGCGGTGACGCGCTGCCACGACAGGGCCTGCACGAGCCGGACCAGGGCGAAGGTCGTCCAGCGCCGGCTCGACGCGGCCACGGTCACCCCGGACGGCCGCGTCCTCATGCTGTACGTGCCGGAGCTGGGCTACCACGAGAAGGGCGAGCCGGTGCTCACCGCCTGCGACGCCGCCGACCGGTGCACGGAGCGCACCCTCGGCCTCGAGACCTACGGCGGCAGCCTGCACGAGATCGCCGTGGCCGCCCTGCCGGAGGACGCCGTGCTCGTGGTCGGGGAGGTCTACTGGCGCTCGTCCTCCACCGACCGGGATAACGACCCGGTGGTCGCCTGGTGGTGCCGCACGACGTGCGCCGAGATCCCGGTCGAGCGCCCCGCGGGCGCGTCGTGGCCGGCCGCGCCGTCGGACTTCCAGGTCGGGTACGACGAGCGGGGTGGTCCGGTGCTCTTCTGGACCGACGACCGCGGCTGGGGCGGCGAGCCCGACGAGGTGTTCCGGGCGGCCTGCGTGACGCCGCTGTGCGACCGGCTCGCGGTCGAATCGCTGCCCCCGGTGTGGCGCGACCTGCCGGGTGCGCCGAACCTGCAGGCCATGGGCCTCGACACGCAGGGCCGCCTCGTCGTCGTGGTGTCCCGGCCCGGCCGGGAGAGCTGCATGGAGTGGTGCGTAGGGCTCCCGCCGAACCCGGACCCGTATGTCCTTTCGGTGCTGCGCTGCCTCGATGCCCGCTGCCAGACCGGCCCGGCCGGGTTCACCTGGGCGGAGGCCGGCCCGCTGGATCTGCCCCGGATGATGGTCGCCGCGGACGACGACGGCCCCGTCCTGGTGCTGGACGGGGCCGTGACGACCTGCGTGGCGCACTGCGCGCGGTTCGAGACGGTCAGTGGCAGGCGGTGAGCCCGGTGTCGGTGAAGGTGCTGCCGGGCCGGCCGACGAACTTCCAGACGTAGAAGTCCGGGTACAGGGTCAGCTTGAGCACGCCGAAGGTGTCGGCGTTGCGGGCGCGTGAGTTCGGGTCGACGTCCTTGCCGAACCCGTTGAGCCCGCCGCCGCCGGTGCCCACGATGAACTGGCGCACGCCGCGCTCGCGGTCGAACTCGCCGTCGGGGGTCTGCGGGGCGAAGCGCTCGTAGTTGTGGTTGTGCCCGTTGAGCACGACCTCCACGCCGTGCTCGTAGAGGATCTCGAAGAACGGCTTCACGCGCGGGTCGGCGTCGTGCTTCCAGCCCGAGGAGAACAGCGGGTGGTGCCACATCGCGACGGTGCACTTCGCGCCGGATTCGGCGAGCGTCTCGCGCAGCCACTCGGCCTGCTCGGAGTCCTCCTCGCAGTCGACCAGGTCGCAGGTGGAGTTGAGCACGACCACCTGCCAGCCGCCCAGCTCGTAGGAGTACCAGCCCTTGCCCTTCTCGCCGGCCGAGTCGCCGAAGTAGTCGTAGTAGGGGCCGCCCTCGTCGGTGCGCATGTCGTGGTTGCCGATGACCGGCCTGGTGCGGTCCTTGTGCCGCCCCCAGTAGGGCTCGTAGCAGCGCTGGAACTGGTCGGCGGTGCCCGCGACGTACGCGTTGTCGCCGAGGGTGAACACCGTGCCCGGGATCCGGTCGAGCAGCTTGGCGGTGGCCTCGTCGCCGTCGCTCTGGCAGCTGCCGATGTCGCCCGCGCCGACCAGCACGGCCGGCGCGGCGGCGGGTTCGTCACGCGGGACGGGGGCGGCGGCGCCGGGCTGCGGAGCGAGCAGCGCGAGCAGGCCGAGCGAGGTGGCGGTCAGCAGGACGCGCCGCAGTCGGGGGGACCGGTTCAGCATGCCGCCGATTATTGATAAATATGGACAAATGGTCCAACTTGCGCGGTCACCTGGCGTGTCCGATCACCGATCCGGGTGGTCGGCCCTTGCCGCTGCGGGGCATGCTGTGCAGCGTGAGCACCTCTCATGATCTCGACGAGCGGTTCCGGAGCGCCCTCACGGCGTGGCCGGCGAGCACGACCCCGAACGCCGATCCACATGCGACGGTACGCTCCGACAGCGGCCTCACCGGTGCCCTGGCCAGGGAACTCTTCGACGCCCAGGTGACCAGCAGGCACCTCGACCTGGCCGCCCGGCGGCTGCGGGCCGAGGGCGCGGGCTTCTACACCATCGGCTCGGCCGGGCACGAGGGCAACGCGGGCGTCGCCGCGGCGCTGCGCCCCACCGACCCGGCGCTGCTGCACTACCGCTCCGGCGCGTTCTACGCCGCGCGCGCCCAGCAGCTCGCCGAGGGCAAGGTCGACCCGATCCGCGACGTGCTGCGCGGCATCGTCGCCAGCGCCGCCGAGCCCATCGCGGGCGGCCGGCACAAGGTCTTCGGCAGCACCGACCTGAACGTCATCCCGACCACCTCCACCATCGCCTCGCACCTGCCGCGCGCGGTCGGCCTCGCCTTCGCCGTCGAGCGCTCCCGCCAGGGCATCTCCGCCGGGCGCCACGCCGCCGACACCGGCCAGCCCGCCGTCGTGCCGCCCACCTGGCCGCGCGACGCGGTCGTGGTCTGCTCGTTCGGCGACGCCTCGGTCAACCACGCCAGCGCCACCGCCGCGTTCAACACCGCGGGCTGGGCCGACTTCACGGGGCTGCGGCTGCCGCTGCTGTTCGTCTGCGAGGACAACGGCCTGGGCATCAGCGTGCGCTCGCCGGCCGGCTGGGTGGCCACCACCCTCAAGTCCCGCCCCGGCCTGCGCTACTTCCACGCCGACGGCTGCGACCTCGCCGACACGTACGCCGTGGCCCGCTCCGCCGTGTCCTGGGTGCGCCGCCACCGCCGCCCCGCCGTGCTGCACCTGCGCACCGTGCGCCTCATGGGGCACGCGGGCGCCGACGCCGAGCTGGCCTACCGCAGCAACGCCGAGATCGAGCACGACCTCGCGCTGGACCCGCTGCTGCGCACCGCGCACCTGCTCGTCGACTCCGGCCACGCCGCCCCGCTGGAACTGCTCAGCCGCTACGACGAGATCGGCTGGCGGGTGCAGCAGACCGCCGCCGCCGTACGCGACGAGCCGAAGCTCGCCTCCGCCGCCGAGGTCGTCGCCCCACTGGCCCCGCGCCGCCCACTGCGCGTCGCCAAGCTGATCGCACGGGCGGGGGAGCGCGCCGCCGGCGCCATGCTCGCCGAGCGCGACCGCGTCTTCGGCGGCAGGCTGCCCGAGCGCGCCGGCCCGCTCACCCTCGCGCAGTCGATCAACGCCGCGCTCACCGACCTGATGCTCGCCCACCCGCAGTCGCTGGTCTTCGGCGAGGACGTGGCCCGCAAGGGCGGCGTCTACGGGGTCACCAAGAGCCTGCGCGACCGCTTCGGCCCGGCCAGGGTCTTCGACACCCTGCTCGACGAGACGTCCATCCTCGGGCTGGGCCTGGGCGCCGGGCTGGGCGGGTTGCTGCCCATCCCCGAGATCCAGTACCTGGCGTACCTGCACAACGCCGAGGACCAGCTGCGCGGCGAGGCCGCCAGCATGCGCTTCTTCTCGCAGGGCGCCTACCGCAACCCGATGGTGGTCCGCGTGGCCGGGCTGGCATACCAGAAGGGCTTCGGCGGGCACTTCCACAACGACCACTCCGTCGCCGTACTGCGCGACATCCCCGGCCTGGTGCTCGCCGTGCCGTCGCGCGCCGACGACGCCGCGGCCATGCTGCGCAGCTGCGTCGCCGCCGCCGAGGTGGACGGCACGGTCAGCGTGTTCCTGGAGCCCATCGCCCTCTACCACACCCGTGACCTGCATCAGGAGGGCGACGGCGGCTGGCTGAGCCCGTACGCCGCGCCCGACCGGTGGGGTGACACCCACGTGCCCGTCGGCCGCGCCCGCAGCCACAGCTTCGGCGCCGGGGACCGGCTCACCATCCTCACCTTCGGCAACGGCGTGCGCATGTCGCTGCGCGTCGCGCACCGCCTGGCCGAGGCCGGGGACGGCGTACGCGTGCTCGACCTGCGCTGGCTCGCCCCGCTGCCGCTCGCCGACATCGTGCGCGAGGCCGGGGCCACCGGCCGGGTGCTGGTAGTCGACGAGACGCGCCGCTCCGGCGGGGTCGGCGAGGGCGTGCTCGCCGCGCTGGTCGACGCCGGGTACGTCGGCCTGGCCAGGCGCGTCGCCGCCGTCGACACCTTCCTGCCGCTCGGCCCCGCCACCGAGCACGTGCTCGTCGGCGAGGACGCCGTCGAGCGTGCCGCACGGGCTCTGCTGGACGCCTGAGCCCGCGTTTTTGGCGACCCGCCGAGGACGCCACTTGCGCTGGAGGCTAGAACTGTGTGGACTACCCGCAGTCGGCTGTGACGCCGACGACAATGGGCAAGTGACCCCGCACCGCACGGCGGGTGTCCGGAAAACGAAGAGGAGGCACAAGACAGTGAGCGCGACCGCTGGTCAGGCCGCCGAGGGCGTACGCAGCCTGGCGGACCGGTTCGGCATCGAGCCGGACATGGTGGTCATGGAGATGGGGTACGACGACGACGTCGACCACGAGCTCCGTGACGCCCTGGCCGACGCATGCGGATCTGACCTGGTGGACGAGGACACCGACGAGGTCGTCGACGCGGTGCTGGTGTGGTACCGCGAGGACGATGGTGACCTGTTCGAACTGCTTACCGACGCCATCGCCCCGCTCGCCGAGAGCGGTGTGGTGTGGCTGCTGACCCCGAAGTCGGGTCGGACCGGGCACGTCGAGCCCAGTGAGATCGCCGAGGTGGCACCCACCGCCGGCCTATCCCAGACTTCCACCCTCAGCGCCGGCAAGGACTGGAGCGCGGCGCGGCTGGTGGCACCGAAGGCGGCCCGCGCCAAGCGCTGAGCCCTGCCGCGGATCGAGCAGCGGCCTGCCCCAGACGGCAGGCCGCCAGGTAGCTCTGCGACCATGACAGGTGAACGTTCACCGACTCCGGAGGCAGAACCGCCATGCCGATCGAGGTTGGCGCCCAGGCGCCCGACTTTCTCCTCAAGGACCAGAACAACCAGGAAGTGCGGCTGTCCGACTTCCGGGGCAGCAAGAACGTGCTGCTGGTCTTCTACCCGCTCGCCTTCACCGGCACCTGCCAGGGCGAGCTGTGCGCCATCCGGGACAACCTGAACGACTTCGCCAACGAGGGCACCCAGGTGCTGTCGGTCAGCGTCGACTCGGTGTACGCGCACAAGGTGTGGGCCAACGAGCAGGGGTACGAGTTCCCGCTGCTGGCCGACTTCTGGCCGCACGGGGCCGTGGCGCAGGCGTACGGGGTCTTCAACGACGAGCGCGGCTTCGCCAACCGGGGCACGTTCGTCATCGACCGGGAGGGTGTCGTGCGCTACGCCGAGATGAACCTGCCCGGCGAGGCCCGCGACCAGGACGCCTGGCGCAAGGCGCTGTCCGCGCTCTGAGTGGGGCCGGGTCGCCGGGCGCGGTGGGAAGATCGCTATCTCGTGTCCGAAGGTAAGGCTGGACCGCACCTTCTGACACGAGACCGTGATCTTCCCAGCGGCCCACAGGCCGCGATCATGCCGGGTGTGTAAGTCCCGCGAAAGCGGGGTCGCCGGTCAGGTAGGATGTGCCGGTTCGTGTCGGCGTGAGCCGTGCGGGCGTGTAGCTCAGCGGGAGAGCATCCGCCTTACAAGCGGAGGGTCGCAGGTTCGAACCCTGCCACGCCCACCACCGGGACCAGGTCGTTTGGCCTGGTCCCAACTGCTTTCCGAGTTCGGCCGCGCCGTCGTCCTCTCGCCCTGGTCGACCGTCATGAACCGCTTTTCGCCAGCGCTTATCGCACGGATATCGCACGCAAGATCGTTCAGAACTGGTGGAGCCACGGTTCAGGAAAGGGTTTGCTGTTGCAGCACGCAAGGTGACCCAGCCTGGGAGAACGCCGCCGAACGCGCCTAGTGCACCCTCGATCATTCCGTGCATGTTCCGTGTGGTGCCGAATCCGGCATAGTCCGCAGGCAAGAGGGCCTGAGCCTAGCGGCTTGGTACGCCTAGGCGAGTCAGCCGCTTGGGGACCATCACGATGCAGAGACCCTCGTCGCGCTCATCCCAGCCTCGCTCCGTGTACTGCCAGCTCGCCGGGTCTGCCAGCAACTCGTCTAGGTCCGCGCGACTCACCACGTCGTAACGGCCTGCCGCAGCCAGCTCCGGCGTGATCCGGCGGACCTCGATGAGACCTCGGTCGACGAGCCCCAACAGCGCCTCCGCCAGCACTGGAAGCCGCGGGAGTTTGTCCGCCAGCTCCAAATCCGGCATCCAGTCCCACAAGGTCCCAGGCAACAGATCATGTTCACTGGCGTTGATCAGGAGGCACTCCTCCTCGTGACTCAGCTCCCCCAAGGTCTGCATGGGCAGATGGTGACATCTCCTGCGCGACTCGTGCAGCTGGGTTACCCCACCCTGAACCCACGGATTACTGGCGGTGGACACGCTAGTCATCGAGTCCGGCATCTGCAGCAGGATCGCGCTCACGAACTGCAACTAGTACGGCAGCCGCATTCAAGCGCATGGCGCTGCAATGTCGTTGCCGAACCACAGCGCCGCCTGCGCGATGCCGCGGTGGTCACCAAGGGTGATGATCGGTTGGTACAGTGCCGCGCGTGATCGAACCCAGCATGTCACCGCAGCTGTACGCCGCCTCCGTCGAGCGCCCACGCCGACGGCGCTGGCCGTGGGTGCTCGCAGTGCTGGCACTGCTGAGCTTCGGGTGCTGTGGTGTGCTTGCCTTGGTCAGCGAACCGATCCGCGACCAGTATCCGGTGCGTGCCGTGGTCGGCACGGAGATCGCGGGCCTGCGTAAGGATGCCAGCCCACAGATGCAGGCGGTGGAGAGCAAGTTGGTCGCCGACATCCGCGCCCAGAGGGACCGGGCGGGCGCGATCGGCGTCAAGCTGGACGACCCGAAGGCCAAGAACAAGCCGATCCTGCTCGCCGTGGTCACCACGCTGATCCTCGACCCGACCGGAGAACTGGATCAGCTGATGGCCAAGGCGGGCGACGGAACGCTCCGAAACGTGCAGGCGTTCGACGCGCTCCCACGCGGCGGTGAACTCAAGTGCGCCCACACGGATAGCAAGGTGGGCGAGGTCGTCGTCTGCGGATGGATCGACCATGGCAGTCTCGGCATCGCCTTGTTCTTCGGTGGCCGCTCCATAGCGGACAGTGCGCAGAAGTTTCAGCAGATCAGGGCGGAGATCCTGGTAAAGGAGTGACCGGTGATGCCGGCAGCAGGTCGTCGCCCGCCAGCACGACAGCGTCGACGGGATCATGCCATCGCTGGATGCAGCCTCTACACACGCAGCCACAAGCAGACCGCCAGGACATGAGCGCTACATGCCGCTGCCGTACCAGGTGCGCCGATCATGTCAGTCTCGGGTCGGCCCGCCCTCGCAGGGACTGCGGTATGACGGCGAGTGGGCCGGTGTCAGCCAGGTAAGTCACCGGCCGGAACGCTCCTCATCCTCCAGCACCTCGAAGTCCAGGATCTGGCTCGCGTGTTCGCGTAGCCAGGCGAGTCCGCGGGCGCGGTCGTCCGTGCTGGTGCCGGCCGCAATCGCCAGTGCGCGGTTGATCGTTTCCCGCTTGGTCTTCGTGCCGAGTTGCTGCTGCGCAAGCGCCAACATGGAGTCGTCAAGATCGATGACTGTAAGAGCCATCGCTCTGCTCCCATCGTTGGTATACGCAACGATGCGAAGATATGACAGTAGGCATACGGATCCGTCGGGCGCGTTTCGTCCTGCTATTCCACGCCGCCGGCCAGCGCTCGCTCCAGGGCCGTTTCCAGCTCCGCCGGGCTGGCGCGCCGGTCCGGGGGCAGCGCGGCGAGGATGTCCGCGACCAGCCCCGCCCGCAGCTCGGCGGCCCGCTGGTCGATCCGGGTCAGGATCGCCGCCGTGTCCGCCTCGCCCTTGACCGCGGTCAGGATCGTCTCCAGCAGCTGCACCGTGTAGTCCGCCTTCGCGACCAGTGCGTTGCTGCTGCTCCCCTGGAACGGCACCTTGCGGCCGCACGAGTTGCCGCCGAAGTACGTCCCCTGCCACAGCGCGTGGACTTCGCTCTCAGCCTTCGCGGACATGTCGTCTCCCATCACGAACGAGGCGAGCCGCTGCAGGAATGCGCGGTCGCGGAGCTTGCGGCGGTCGATGCCGAGGTGCACATGGTCGAGGTGGGAGTCGTTCGCGCTCGCGGGCCGGTCCTCCCGGTTGTTCCAGCCGGTGACGGTCTGCAGGTCGGGCGCGGCGCCGTACACCTCGAGGACCTCGTTCAGCTCGCCGGCTTTCATGGCGGCGACGAGGCGGGCGGTGATGGCGGCGGTGCGGCGCCGGTTCTCGGTGGTGCCCCACGCGCCGGGGACGATGTCGATCGCCGCGATGTGGCGCGCCTGTTCGGTGGTGA
Source organism: Catellatospora sp. IY07-71 (assembly GCF_018326265.1). Lineage (GTDB taxonomy): Bacteria > Actinomycetota > Actinomycetes > Mycobacteriales > Micromonosporaceae > Catellatospora. The sequence continues at coordinate 8,359,570 of NZ_AP023360.1, read as the reverse complement.
GCCCGGCCTGCACCGTGTACGTCCGGTTGGTGCAGAACCGGCTGTTGAGCAGCCATTCCTGGGAGCGGTGGTGGCCCTTGAGGTGCTTCTCGTCGCCCTTGGTGCCGACATCGCCGCGGGGGATGCCGAGCCCGGCCGCGATGGCGGCGCAGCACTCGGCCAGTTCTGGGGTGATCTGCTCGCGCTGCCAGAAGGACTCGGCGTGCAGTTGTGCCGCGGTGGGCATCGCGCCTCCTCACCTCGCCGGTATGACGATGAGAGTGAGGCCGCGCGGCGGTTCTGGATACCTCCGGCGCCGCCCCGGCACCCGTTCAGGTGACGGGGCGGCCGTGCCGGGTCAGCAGAAGTCGGTGCCGTCTTCGTAGCTGGACTTCAGGTACGCCGCGTCGCCCGCGATCATCGCCATGACCTTCTTCTTGGCGTCGAGGTCGAACAGGATGCCTCGGCCATTGCTCGTGGTGACCAGGTACGCGGCCCCGCCGTTCAGCTCCTGGCCCAGGTTGCCGTAGATCGAGGTGAGCGAGGCCAGGGACATGCCGATCCAGGCGCCGGACGGGGTCGGGATGGTCTTCGCGCGGTTGATCACGAGGTAGAGCTCACCGTCGGGGCGGAACTGGAGCCGCACCTCCTGCCATACCCCCGTGCCGGTGGCCGTGGTGTTCACCGGGCAGGTCTCCCCGCCGGTCGCGACGTCGGCCAGCAGCCCGTCGGCCTGCAGGTCGGCGAGCTTCGCGCCGAGGGAGTACGGCCCGGCGCCGTCCACGGTGAGGTGGACCGCGGGGGAGGGCGAGGCCGCCGGGCCGGCCTCGGCGCTCGGGGTGGCCTCGGCGGGGAGGCTGGTGACCGCGCTGGGCGCGGCGGACGGCGGTTTCGGGTCGTCACCGCAGCCGGCGAGCAGGGCGACGGCGAGGAGGGGGAGGAGTGCGCGACGCAGCATGGTGAGTAGTGGAGCGGATCGGCCCGCGCCGCACTGTCACCGAGCCGACTCGCACGGGGAGTTCTCCGCTACAGCTTTCAGCCGAAGGCGGTGAGGAAGCGGTCGCGGAAGGCGTCCATGCGCCAGACGGGGGCGTCGGGGCCGGGGCGCAGGCCGTCCTGCCAGGACCAGGCCGCGACGCGGTCGAGGAGGGCGGGATCCCTGGCGACGATGGTGACGGGGGCGTCGCGGCTGGCCCGCTGGCCGGTGACCGAGGGCGAGGGCTGGTGGTCGCCCAGGAAGACGAGCACGAGGTCGTCGCCGCCGTAGGCCTCGACATAGGAGATGAGGGCGTTGAGGGAGTACGCGATCGCGTTGCGGTACGCGTGGCGCACGCGCGTGCGGTCGCGCTGCTCGACGATCTCGGCGGGGTCGTCGGAGCCGGCCGCCGCGGCGTAGACGGAGCCGTCGCCGACCGCGTCCCAGCCGAGCATCCGGGGCACCGGCTCCCAGGGCGAGTGGCTGGAGATCAGCGGGATAACCGCCATCACCGGCAGGTGCCCGGGCTGCCGTTCCCGCTGCTGGAACGTGTGCAGCGTGTACTGGTCGGGCATGGTCGCGAAGCTGTAGCGCGGCCCGGCGTAGCCGAGGTCTCCGGCGGTGTAGACCTGGTCGTAGCCGTACACCGCGCCCTCGGGCCACGGGGTGGTGGTGGCCGGCATGACCGCGACGGTGCGCCAGCCGTCCCGCGCGAACACCGCGGGCAGGGTGAGCCGGTCGCTGGCCAGCAGGGTCTGGTAGCGCTGCTGGTTGGTCACCCACAGCCCGGACAGCAGCGTCGACTGTGCGAGCCAGCTCCCGCCGCCGGTGGTCGGCGAGGTGAGCCACGCGCTGCGCGCGGCGTACCCGGCCGCCCGCAGCCGCGCGTACCCCTCGTCGAGCACCGCGCCGACCTGCGGGGACAGCTCCGGGTCGGCGAGCGCCACCTTGCCGTAGCTCTCGACGAACGCGACGACCACGTCCTTGCCGCGCAGCGCGGTGAGCGACTCCCCGGCGGGTGTGGCCCGGAACGCGTCGGCGGACAGCTGCTCGGCGAACGTCTGCCGGTCGCCCGCGCCCCGTTGCAGCTGGTGTGCCTGGTCGTAGGCGTCGTGCGCGGCGACCGGCACGCCGGGCACCAGCTGCGCCCCGGCCAGCGCCAGGGCGAGCCAGCCGGCCGCGAGCGCGGTGACGGTGCCCGCGGCCGGGCGCCGGTGCGCCACGGCGAGCCGGGCCACCCGCCCGAACGCCACGGTGACCAGGGCGAGCACGCCCACGGCGAGCAGGATCGCGGCGGCGACGGCGGCCCACATCAGAGCGCTGCCGTACGACTGGCCGACGTAGTCGGCGCCCGCGACCAGGAACGGCCAGTCCAGCACGGGTTCGAAGGGCCGGTCGAGCACGGCGGAGAAGCCGAGGCTGATCGCCTTGACGATGCTGAGCAGGCCCAGCACGGCACCGAGCGCGACTACCGCGATGCGCCTGCCCCGGGGCGGCAGCACCAGCACGACCGCCAGCGCGACCAGCCCGTCGAGCGGGATGCGCAGGAACGCGGCCGGGCTCAGCCGCCCCAGCTCGCTCGGGGCCACCAGCAGCACGAACACGAACACGAATGCCAGCACGAGACCTGCCCGCGCGGCCGGCTGCCGCCACCGCGCCATGGTCAGCGGGCCAGGTGCAGGGTGTGCGCGGCGCGGCGGGCCTTGGTGGCCAGGTAGCCGGCGTTGGCGGGGGACAGGTGCACGCCCGTGGGGATCCGCTCGGCCACCGTCACGCCGAGGCGGGTGAGCTGGTCGGCCTTGTCGGGGTTGTTGCTGAGCAGGGCGACCCGGTCCACGCCGAGCGCGCCGAGCATCTGCGCGGCCACGGTGTAGTCGCGGGCGTCGGCGTCGTGCCCGAGCGCCAGGTTCGCCTCGTAGGTGTCCAGGCCGGTGTCCTGCAGCGCGTACGCGTCGAGCTTGGCGTACAGGCCGATGCCGCGGCCCTCCTGGCGCAGGTAGAGCAGGTAGCCGCCGGCGGTGGCGATGCGCTCGGCCGCCTCGCGCAGCTGCGGGCCGCAGTCGCAGCGCTCGCTGCCGAACACGTCCCCGGTCAGGCACTCGCTGTGCGGGCGCACCAGCGGCACCGGCCGGTCCGCCGCGCCGAGCGCGAGCGCCAGGTGCTCGCGGCCGTCGACCAGCCCGGCGAACGTGATCACGCGCGCGGTGACGGTGTAGCCGTCGTGGAAGCGCAGCGGCACCGGCACCTGCGTACGGACGGTCGCGGCGGGCAGCATCGTGGTCATCGGTCTCCCTGGTCTGCGCTGCCGAACCGCGGCGACAACGCGTAGCGCAGCAGCACGACGTCGCCGATCTGCCGTACCTCGGCGAGTTCCGCCCGGCGGCCCGGCCGCCACGGGAAGTGGCCGTCGCCGACGAAGCGGCTGGCCCGTGAGTCACCGACGAAGAACGGGGCCACCACCAGATGCAGCTCGTCGGCGAGGTCGGCGGTGAGGAACTGGGTGTGGATGGTGCCGCCGCCCTCCACCATCAGCCTGCTCACGCCGCGGGTGTGCAGGTCCTTGGTGACCCAGTTCAGGTCGACCGGCTCGCCGCCGTCCACCACGGTCGCCACCTCGCCGAGCTTGCGCCGGGCGTGCTCGACGCGGCGGCTGGCGCAGTACACCAGCTTCTCGACGTCGCCCGTGGCGAAGAAGGCCGCCGCCGGGTCGAGCATGGCCTGGGCGGTGACGGTGATCTTCATGGGGGAGGGCGGCAGGCCGCGGGCCACCCGCGCATCGCGGCGGGCCTGGTCGCGGACCATCAGGCGCGGGTTGTCCCGGCGCACCGTGCGCGCGCCGACCAGGATCGCGTCGCAGCTCGCGCGCACCTCGTCGACCCGGTCGAAGTCGGCGTCGTTCGACAGCAGCAGCCGCTCGTCGCTCGCGGCGTCGAGATAACCGTCGATCGACATGCTGCAGCTGAGCAGGACGTACGGGCGGTCAGACATCGCTTCCACCTACCCGCGCGGGGGCGGGGGCAATCATGCGGGCCAGCAGCACGGCCGCCCCGGGCAGCGCGGCGACCAGGACCAGCACGCCGTACGTGACGGCGGTGGCGACCCCCTGCGTGGCGGTCATCCCGGCGGCGCCGAACGCCCACGCGGCGACGCCCTCGCGCGGGCCCCAGCCCGCGAAGCTGACCGGCAGCGCCATCGCCAGCAGGGCGAGCTGGGTCAGCGGCACCAGCAGCGGCAGTGGCGCGGTCGCTCCGGCGGTGCGCGCGGCGAGCAGGAACAGCGCCAGGTGCCCGGCCACGCCGAGCGCCGACACGGCGACGACCCCCACCAGCACGCCGGGGGCGGCCAGCGCGGTGCGCAGCTGGGCGGCATCGCGGCGCAGGCCGTCCCGCCAGCGGGCGACGGGCCGGGTGGACCCGGGCCGGGACAGCGCCCGCCCGGTCAGCCAGCTCGCCGCGCCGAGCAGGGCGGCGACCGCCAGGACCAGCGGCATGTACGGCCGCACCGGCGAGGGCAGCACCAGCAGCAGCACCGTCGTGGCGGCCAGCTGCACGGCCAGCCCGATCACGCGCTCGGCGACCACGGCGCGCACGGCCAGGCGCACGTCGCTGATGTCGAGCCCGTGCCGCAGCGCCCGGTGCACGTCGCCGACCACCCCGCCGGGCAGCGTGGTGTTGAGGAAGATCGCGTGGTAGTACGCCGCGACGGCCCGGCCCAGCGGCAGCCGCACGCCGAACCCGCCCGCGACCAGGCGCCAGCGCCAGGCGCAGCAGACCGTGGTCAGCACGCTGACGGCGAACGCGGCGGCCAGCGCGGCGCGGTCGATCCGGCGCACCCCGTCGAGGAACGGGCCGGTGCCCATCTGCCACAGCAGCAGCGCCAGGATGGCCAGGCCGCCCAGCAGCCGCGCCCACCGCCCGACCTGTCGCGCCGCCGCTCCCGGTGGCCGGGCGGCGTTCCCCGTCAAGGCGCTGCGCAACACGATCTCCCGTCCAAGCACTTCATCTTCCTAGGGGTAACGGCCCGGGGTGTCTGTGGATTTATACACAGAGCGCCCATCATCAGGTGGCCTCGCGCGTCATCGCCACCACGGAGAGGACGGCGGCGGCCCGCCGGGCGGTGCCCTCCCATCCGCTGAGCGTGTCACGCCTGCTACGGGCCGACCGGCGCAGCTCGTCGCGCAGCGGTGGCTCGGTCAGCCAGCGGCGCAGCGCCGCAGCCAGCGCGGCCGGGTCGCCGGGCGGCACCAGCAGCGCGGGCAGGCTGCCGTCCGGGGCGCGGCCCACGGCCTCGGGCAGCCCGGCGACGTCGCACGTCAGCACCGGTAAACCCCGGGCCAGGGCCTCGGTGACCACCATCCCGTAGCTCTCCCCCCGCGAGGGCAGGACGAGCAGATCAGCGTCCGCGTACGCCGCGTCGAGCGCGGCGCCGGTCAGCGGTCCCGGCAGGGCGATCCGGGGTCCGGCCGGGTGTGCACGCAGTGCCGTGACGAAGGCCGGGTCACGGTCGAGGGGACCGGCGCAGGTGCAGGTCCAGGGCAGCTCGTCCAGCCGGGACAGGGCGTCGGCCAGCACGTCCTGTCCTTTGTGCGGGGCGAGCGCGGCCACGCAGAGCAGCCGCGATCCGGACGCCGACCCGGGTGCGGCGGGTGCGGCGTCGACGCCGGGGGTGGCGACGTGGACGCGGGCGGGCGGCAGCGCGTACCGCTCGATCAGGCGGGTGCGGCACCACCGGCTGACGGTGAGCACGGCGGACGCCGCCCGCAGGGCGCGGCCCTCCTGGATGCGCAGGTCGGCGGCCTCGTCACCGAACACCATGTGCGCGAGCAGGACCAGCCGCAGCCGGTCCGCGTGGGCGGCCAGCGCGTCCCCGGCCCCGGCGGCGACGAGCCCGTCCACCAGGATGAGCGCGCCCTCGGGCAGGGTGTCCAGCCGCTGCGCGAGCGCGGCGAGCACCGTCCCGGACGGCCGCGGCCACGCACCCGGCACGGCGTGCTCGTGCACCGTCCACCCGAGGGCCGCCAGCCCGTCGCACAGCCTGCGGTCGTAGCGGTTGCCGCCGCTGGGCGCGGCCGGGTCGTCGATGTCACCCGGCAGCACGACGTGCACGGCCGGGTCGACGGTCGCGGACGGCCCGCCCGCTCGGCCGCCGCCCGGCCGCGGGGCGTCCGGCGGGCGACCGGGGCCGGCACCGCCGGGCGCGGCCTGCCCGGCCGCGTCCGGGTCGGACGTCACAGGGTGCGCTCGTAGCTCGCCCAGGCGATGTGCGACTCGTGCAGGGTGACCGTGAGGCCGGCCAGCTCGCGCGCGCCGTCGCCGAGCGCGCCCGCGCGTGCCTGCTCGGCGAGCCGGTCCGCGATCACCTTCGCGAGGACCTCGGTGGTGGTGTTCAGGCCCGCGAGCGCGGGCACCTCGTCGAGGTTGCGCAGGTTGAACTCGCCCACCACGGCGTTCAGCGCGCGGGCGGCGGCCGCGATGTCGACCACGATGCCGTCGGCGTCGACGTCCGCGCGGCGGAACGTCGCGTCCACCACGAACGTGGCGCCGTGCAGGCGCTGCGCGGGCCCGAAGACCTCACCGCGGAAACTGTGGGCGATCATCATGTGGTCGCGGACGGTCACGCTGAACACCGGTCACTCCTTGCCGTAGGTGATGACATGGCACAGGGCCGCCAGGGTGCCGTCGGCCAGCCCGGCCAGCACCTCCGGCAGCTGCTCGAAGCCCGACTCGCCGGACAGCAGCGCGTCGAAGACCGGGTCGCGCAGCAGGTCCAGGGCGAGCGCGAGCCGGTCGGCGTGCGAGCGCCGCGCCGCGCGGGCCGGGGACACCGTGCCCACCTGGCTGGCCCGGATGCTCAGCCGTCCGGAGTGGAACTCCCCGCCCAGCCGCAGGCCGACCTCGCGGTCGCCGTACCAGCTCAGCTCGATCACGGTGCCCTCCGGCGCGAGCAGCTCCAGGCCGCGCTGCAGTCCCGCGGCCGACGCGCTGGCGTGGAACACCAGGTCACAGCCGCCGTCGGCGTCCTGCGGGAGGCGGAACGGGATGTCGAGCGCGGCGGCCAGCGCGGCCCGGCCGGGATCGGCGTCGACCAGCTGCAGACGCACGCCGGGCAGGCGGGCCAGCAGGATCGCGGCGCACGCGCCGACCATGCCCGCGCCGACCACCGCGATCCGGTCGCCGACCAGCGGCGCGGCGTCCCACAGCGCGTTGACCGCGGTCTCCACGGTGCCCGCGAGCACCGCGCGGCGGGCGGGCACGCCGTCGGGCACCGGCACCACGGCGCGCGAGGGCACGACGTAGCGGGTCTGGTGCGGATACAGGCAGAACACGGTGCGGCCGAGCAGGTCCGCCGGGCCCTGTTCGACGACGCCGACGTTGAGGTAGCCGTACTTCACCGGGCCGGGGAAGCCGCCCTCCTGGAACGGCGCGCGCATGATCGCGTACTGGCTCTCGGGCACCTCGCCGCGGAACACGAGGGTCTCGGTGCCGCGGCTGATGCCGGTGTGGACGGTGCGCACCAGCACCTCGTCGGGGCCGGGCGCGGGCACGGCCACCGGCCGGATCTCGCCCGCGCGTGGCGAGGCGATCCAGAAGGCGCGCGCGTAGGATGCCATCGATCTCTCCTCACCCGATCTCCACCGAACCTAACGGAGGCGCCGTGCCGTCGCTGCGACCGGGCCCGGTGATCGGCCTGATCGTCCAGTTCGCCCTGCTGGTGGTGCTGGCCTCGACGACCGGGCTGGGCAGCGCGGGGTGGCTGGCCGGCATCGGGTACGGCATCGCACTGTGCCTGCTGGTCGACCGGGCGCTGCGGACCGCGCGCCGCAACGGGTTCGGCCCCGCCGACCGCGTCACGCTGAGCCGGGCGCTGCTCGCCGGCTGCGTCACCGCGCTGGTCGCCGACTCCTTCGTCCACGAGGTCGCGGTCCCGGTGCTGGTCGGGGTCACCGTGGTGGCGCTGGTGCTCGACGCGGTCGACGGCCGGGTGGCCCGGGGGACCGGCACCGACTCGGCGTTCGGCGCGCGCTTCGACATGGAGGTCGACGCGTTCCTGATCCTGGTCCTGAGCCTGTACGCCGCACCCCGGTTCGGAATCTGGGTCCTCGCCATCGGCGCGATGCGCTACGTGTACGTCGTGGCGACCTGGGTGCTGCCGTGGCTGAACGGGCGGCTGTTCCCGCGCTACTGGCGCAAGGTGGTGGCCGCGATCCAGGGCATCGTGCTCTGCGCCGCCGCCGCGAACCTGCTGCCCCGCCCCCTGGTCGTCATCGCCCTCGTGGCCGCGCTCGCCCTGCTCACCGAGTCCTTCGGCCGCGACGTCGGCTACCTCTTCCGCCACCGCCACGCCCTCGCCACGCGCCCCGCCTTCCTCATGGGCGCGACTCCTGTAGAGGCGCGCGGGCTGGGCGGCGCGGCGGCGGCCGACGGGGCCGTGCCGGGGGATCAGAGCGAGCGGGTGCGGGCGTAGACGTCGCCCGAGCGGCCGAGCGGGCGGAAGCGCTGTTCGAGCAGGTCAGCCAGCTCGGCGGCGCTGAGCCAGCGGTCGCTCGCGAAGCGCATGGTCTCGACGGGGGCGTAGTTGTACTCGTAGCGTCCCGCGCCGAGCTGCTCGACCAGCTCCAGCGAGGTCAGCGCGGCGTCGTGCGCTGGCGGCAGGTATTCGAAGGACAGGGCGCGCAGCGGGCGGGACAGGCCGCGCAGCACGTCCGTCTCGAAACCCTCCACATCGATCTTGCAGAAGGCCGGTTCGCCGTGCGCGGCGATCAGGTCGTCGAGGGTGACCACCTCGACCTCGACGGCCCGATCCCAGCGTACGGCCGCGAAGCGGTCGTCGGTGCTGGTCACCGTCTCGATCCACTCGTGCGACATGCTGGACACGGTCGGCGTGGCCGAGGACAGGGCCAGGCTCGCCGTGCCCGCCCGCGCGCCCACCGCGATGGGCAGGATCGCCACCTCCGGGTCGCGCCCGAAGAACAGCCGCAGCACGCGCAGGCAGTCCGGCTGCGGCTCGACGGCGACCACCCGGGCGCCCAGTCGCCGCCACGGCCGCACCCGGCTGCCCACGTGCGCGCCGATGTCGAAACCGACGTCGCCGGGGCCGAGGAACTGCCCGTAGAAGCGGCGCATCCGCCGGTGCCGGCCGGGGATGCCGTGGTACATCGCGAGAGACCGGGTGATTCCCCAGGCGCGAGCGAGCATGGCCGAGCCTAACCCGCCCGGCCCCCCGCGGCAGCGTTCCCGATCTCGTGGCTACCGGGGCGGCTCGCCGCGTGGATTCCGGATCTAGATGAATTGGTGCTGCCCGAGCGACAACAAAGCTTCTAGATCCGCTTTGGCGCGCCGCGCTTCGCCGTTATCCGGTTGGGTGCGCGGCGCCCGGCTGGCATCGTGAGCTGCGTGATCGAGCTGCCCGACCTGATGCGCCGCACCGCCGTGAGCCGGGGCGCCCACGACTGGCTCGCGTCCCTGCCGGAGCGGGTCGCCGACGTGTGCGCCGACTGGGCGCTGACCCCCGGTGAGGCGCTGACCGGCGGGTCGGCCGCGCTGGTGCTGCGGGTGCGGGCGGCCGACGGCACCGATGCGGTGCTGCGCCTCGCGCCGCCCGGCGACGGCTTCGCCGGCCAGGTGCGCACGCTCGAAGCCGCGCACGGCCACGGGTACGTGCGGCTGTACGCGTACGACGCCGCCCGCGACGCGGCGCTGCTCGAACCGCTGGGCCCGGCCCTGCCCGCGGCGGGCCTGCCCCCGGAGCGGGTGCTCGACGTGCTGGCCGCGACGCTGCGCGAGGCGTGGCGGGTGCCGCACCCGCCCGGCGCGACCGTGCCGCCCGGCCAGGACAAGGCCGGCACGCTGCACGAGCTGATCGAGCAGCTGTATCCCGAGACCGGCGAGCCGTGCTCCCCGGCGGTGCTCGGCCGGGCGCTGGACTACGCCCGCCGCCGCGCCGCCGCCTTCGACGTGACCGGCTGCGTGGTCTGCCACGGCGACGCCCACCCGGACAACGCCCTGGCGGTGCTGTCGCCGCGCGCGGGGGCCGAGTCCGGGTACGTCTTCGTCGACCCGGACGGCTTCCTCTGCGACCCCGGCTACGACCTCGGCGTCGCGGTGCGGGGCTGGGAGGCGGAGCTGCTGGCGGCGGCCGATCCGGTCGCGCTGCTGCGCGGCTGGTGCGCCCGGCTGGCCACGGCGACCGGGGTGGACCCGCAGGTGATCTGGGAGTGGGGCTTCATCGAGCGGGTCTCGTCGGGGCTCTACATGATCCGCCACGGTCAGCCCGAAGCCGGTCGGGCCTACCTGGCTTCGGCGGAGCGCCTGCTGGGCTGAGTCGCGGCAAGATCTTGCGGGGGCGTCGGCGTGCCGATCTGCTTCGGACTCGTTGACTTCATTGAAAGTTCTTGTGAATATTGCCGCAAGGTTTCAGCACGGTTTCAATCCCGTGCGAGCCGGTGCACCGCGACGACTCGTCCCCTCGTACCGTCCGGAGTGTTCCCATGCTGCGACGACGCAGACTTCTTCCCCTGGCGCTGACCGCGGTGCTCGCCGCGATGCTGCCCCTACCCCTGTCCGCACCGGCGGCGGCCGGCCCCTCAGGCACCAAGGACGTCATCGTCCAGCTCTTCGAGTGGAACTGGCCCTCGGTCGCCACCGAGTGCACCAACTACCTCGGCCCGCGCGGCTACGGCTACGTGCAGGTCTCCCCGCCCCAGGAGCACGTGCGCGGCCAGCAGTGGTGGGTGGCGTACCAGCCGGTCAGCTACCGGGTCGAGTCCCGCAAGGGCACCCGGGCGCAGTTCCAGTCGATGGTCACCACCTGCCACAACGCGGGCGTGAAGGTCATCGTCGACGCGGTGGTCAACCACACCACCGGCGTCGGCTCGGGCACCGGCTGGGCCGGGTCCACCTACACGTCGTACAACTACCCCGGCATCTACCAGACGCAGGACTTCCACCACTGCGGCCGCAACGGCACCGACGACATCGTGAACTACGGCGACCGGTACGAGGTGCAGAACTGCGAGCTGGTCAACCTCGCCGACCTCAAGACCGAGAGCGACTACGTCCGCACCAAGCTGGCGAACTACCTCAACGACCTGCTCAGCCTCGGCGTGGACGGGTTCCGCTGGGACGCCAGCAAGCACATGCCGGCCGCCGACATCGCGGCGATCAAGGGCAAGCTGTCCCGCTCGGTGTACCACGTCCAGGAGGTCATCTACGGCGCGGGCGAGCCGGTGCAGCCGACCGAGTACACCGGCAACGGCGACGTGCACGAGTTCCGCTACGGCAAGGACCTGGGCCGGGTGTTCCGCCGCGAGAGGCTGGCCTACCTGAAGAACTTCGGCGAGCCGTGGGGGCACCTGACCACAGGCAAGGCCGCCGTGTTCGTCGACAACCACGACACCCAGCGCGACGGCGGCGACATCCTGACGTACAAGGACAACGGCATCTACGCGCTGGCCAACGCGTTCATGCTGGCCTGGCCGTACGGCTCGCCGACCGTGATGAGCAGCTACGAGTTCAGCAGCAAGGACCAGGGGCCGCCGTCGGACGCCAACGGCAAGACCAACAACGCGACCTGCTTCAGCGGCGGCTGGCGCTGCGAGCACCGCTGGCAGGTCATCGCCAACATGGTCGGCTTCCACAACGCGGTCAAGGGCACCACGATGGTGAACTGGTACGACAACGGCAACAACCACATCGCGTTCGGCCGTAACGGCAAGGGCTACCTCACGATCAACGACGAGGACGGCGCGATCAACGGGCGCTCGTACCAGACGAACCTGCCCGCGGGCCGCTACTGCGACGTCATCCACGGTGAGAAGAGCGGCACCACCTGCACCGGCCCGGTGATCACGGTCGACGCCAACGGCTGGTTCGCGGCGAACGTCGCCGCGCACGACGCGATCGCCATCCACGTCAACGCGAAGATCAGCTAGCCCGGTTTGGTGATCGAAGCTCCCTTCATGCCCGTTTCCGGCAGCATGAGGGGAGCTTCGCTCAGGCAAGGAGGAACGGGACGGCCCGCAGGCGTGGCACGCTGGACCTCATGACCGCGCGGAACACTGCCGTCGTGCTGCCGGGCGAGGCTGCGCTGACCGGCACGGGCGACCTCGGGCTGTTCGGGCCGGGGTCGGTCACCTGGCGGGTGCACGCGGAGCCGGTGCTCTGGATCGCCGGCGTCCGGTCGCTGTTCCTCCAGGCGCTGCACCCCAGAGCCATCGCGGGCGTGGTGCAGAACTCCAGCTACAAGGTCGAGCCGTGGTCGCGGCTGCTGCGCACCGCCGACTACGTCGGCACCGTCATCTTCGGCACCACTGCGCAGGCCGCCGCCGCGGGCCGCCGGATCCGTGGCATCCACGCCCGGATGCGGGGGGTGGACCGGCGCACCGGCGAGACGTTCCGTATCGACGAGCCGGAGCTGCTGCGCTGGGTGCACGTCACCGAGGTCGAGTCGTTCGTGACCACCGCCCGGCGGGCGGGGCTGGAGCTGACCGACGCGGACGTGGACGGCTACTACACCGAGCAGCGGCGCGCCGCCGAGCTGGTCGGGCTGGACCCGACGACCGTGCCCGGGACCAGGGCCGAGGTCGCCGCGTACTACCGGCGCGTCCGGCCGGAGCTGGCGCTCACCCGGGAGGCGCTGGACACGCTGTTCTTCCTGATGGCACCGCCGCTGCCATGGCACCTCGGGCTCACCCCGGCCCGGCTGGTGTACACCGGGCTGGCCGCGACCGCGTTCGCGCTGCAACCGGGCTGGGCGCGGCGGGTGTACGGCACGCTCGGCCTGCCCACCACCGACCTGTCCGCCTCGGTGTCGGTACGCGGCCTGCGCCTGGCCACCCGGCTGCTGCCGGAGCGCTTCCAGCACGGCCCCATCTACCGCGACGCGATGGCTCGGGTGGCCGCTCGTTCCGCTGAGAGTTAAGAAGGTGCCCTTCCTCTACGTAAAGCGATAAGAAGGTGCCCTTCCTTTCAGGTCCAGGCGGGGGAGGGGGGCTGGGACTGCTGGGCTTCGCCGGAGACGCGGGGGTCGCCGCTGCGGAAGGCCTCCCACCAGCGCTCGCCGTCGGTGGCGAAGGAGGTCAGGGGGATGACGGTGCCGTCGGCGCGCTCCACCTCGAGGCGGTCGAAGCGGATGTCGCCCTCGATGCAGTACGCGCCGTCGCCGCCGGGCTCCTCGCGGCCGCACTCGCAGAACCAGTAGAGGGTGTGCGCGGCGGGCGGGCCGCCGGAGTCCAGGACCAGGCTCAGCCGCTCGGGCCAGTCCTCGGTGAGCTGGGGGTCGTTCAGGAAGCTCCAGCCGTACATCGGGTTCGACCAGCCCACCGAGGCCAGGAACGCGTCGGCGGCGTCGGCGTCGGCCAGGTCGATGGCGTTGCCGTAGTCGCGGCTGAAGGTCCGGTCCGCGCGCAGCAGCACCCGCACCAGCGACACTCCGGTGAACACCAGGGCGCGGCGGGTGTCCGGATCCACCGGCCCGTACGCGGGCAGCGCCAGCACGTGCAGCAGCAGCCGCACGGTGCGGCCCGGCCAGTTGACGCGCAGCCCGACCACATCTGACTCGTTGAGCGCCGTGTTGCATCGATCGAGCGGGGATCGATCCTGGGGCATGGCGTCATCATCGCGCGTCAGGCGGTCCCCGCGCATGACCCGTATGCCACGGATCGGCCGTCCGGTCAGCCGAACGGAGCGAATCGGACGGCACATGCGGATCTTCACGTAAACATGGGATGCCCCTAAGGTGTCGGGCATGCGAGTGAGGGGATACGCGCCCGCCACGCCGTGCTGGGCCGAGTACGCCGCCGCCGACACCGGCGTCGCCGCGGCGTTCTACAGCGGGTTGTTCGGCTGGGCGCCGGGCGAGGTGTTCACCCTCGGCGGCCGTGCCGTGGCCGGCATCGTGCCGGGCGAGCCCGGCCGGCCCGGGGCCTGGCTCGGCTACGTCTCGGCGACCGACGCCGAGGGCGCCGTGGCGGCGGTCGTGGACGCGGGCGGCTCGGTGCTGGCGCCACCGCACGACCGGGGCGGCAAGGGCCGGGCCGCGCTGGTCACCGACGCCGAGGGCGCCGTGTTCGGGGTGTGGCAGCGGGGCAGCTTCGGCGGCGCGGAGGCCGCCAACGAGCCCGCGACCATGTGCTGGACCGAGGTGGTGACCTGGCGCGAGGACACGGCCGTGGACTTCTACGGCAAGGCGTTCCGCTGGTCGGAGCGCAAGAGCGAGATCGCCGAGGGCGTGGACCACATCGAGTGGTTAGTCGACAGCCGCGTGGTCGGCGGGCTGTCCGTGATGGACGAGCGCTACCCGGCGGGCACGCCGGCGCACTGGCGCATCACGTTCGAGGTGGCGGACTGCGCGGCGACCGTGGCGCGCTGCACGGAGCTGGGCGGCACGGTGCTGGCCGGCCCGCTGGAGCTGGCGGTGGGCGACTACGCGCTGCTGGCCGACCCGCAGGGCGGCACGTTCGGGGTGATCGCGCTGTCCGACGCGATCCTGCAGACGCGCCGGTAGAGACAGGTGGAGGGTGCACCCCACGGCGGGGGCACACCCTCCGGACCGGCTCACCAGTTGGTGGAGCCCGGGACGTACGGCCACGGCTTCCACCACGGCTTGATCAGGTACACGATGCCGCCGGGGCCCGAGGCCACGGTGCCGTTGGCGCGGTAGCGCTTGGTGCGCTGCCAGATCTTCTCGAACTGCGCACGCTTGTACACGTTGCGCACCGCGTCGTTGCTCGACGACGCCGGGTCGTTGACGATCACATCGCCCTCGGCGGTGAAGCCGACGATGACGAAGATGTGCCCCGACGTGCCGTAGTTCGCCCCGTCCAGCTCCGCGGACAGGAACGACTGGCTGGTGATCACCGGCATGCCGGCCTTGATGAACCGCTCGATCTCGTCCAGCGAGTGCAGCCGGGTCACCTTCGCGTCGATGCCGGGGTAGGACGCGGCGTACGCGGTGTTGAAGGGCCAGTTGCCGGCGCCCTCGTACGCATAGTCGTAGACCATCCGGGCCGCGTGGTCGACCTGCGGGTCCTCGAAGGCCGGGTCCACCCAGGCCAGGTCCTGCGCCGACGGGCCCCGGTTGTAGTACTCCAGCACCATCGTGGTTGACGTCGGCGAGCACCAGGCCTGGCCGCCGCCGTCGTACTCCGGGTACTCCCCGATGTGGATGTTCTGGGAGCGCCGGGCCACGTTCAGCTCGGTGCCCCAGGCGATGCCGCCCGCGCTCGGCGTGACCTCGAACCGGTCCGGCACGAACGAGCTCATCGCGCCGAGCATCCAGACCCGCGGCGCCTGCCACTGATCCGGCGCCCGGTAGAGGGTCAGCCGCAGCTGGTACGCGTGCAGCAGCACCCCGTTGGCGGCGTCGTCGATGGAGAACGTGTCGGTCCAGATCGTCGACCACGGGTCGCCCTGGCGGTTCACCGTGGTGCGCTTGATGTCGCCGTCACCGGACGCCCAGCGGCCCATGACGTACCACGGCGTCTGGCCGCCGGTGTTGTAGGTGCCCTGCAGCTCGACCTGGATCCAGGTGCCCGCGGGGGTCTCGGCGTTCCACGAGGCGACCAGCTCCGTGGCGTCGAACCCGACCTCGGTCACCGGCGACGTCCAGGTGGAGTACGCCCAGGTCTTCGTGGTGCCGGTGTACGGGTCGGTGTAGTCGGCGGTGCCGGCCGGGCGGAGCATGGTGATCCCGGTGCGCACCCCGGGGATGGCGAAGGTGCCCTGGTGGGTGCCCTGGCGCCAGGCGGGGTAGCTGGACCACTCCTGGAAGGTGATCTGCTCGTCGTGCGTGATCGGGGCGGCCGCGGCGGGTGCCCCGGCGGCGGCGGTCAGCGCGGCGAGGCTGAGCGCGGTGAGGCCGGCGACGGCGGCCGCCCGCAAACGTGATCTGGCCATGGAGTCTCCGCGGGGATGGGATTGGACATTCACCCGCCACTATCGCGGCTGAAGCTAACTTTCGCCATACCCACTCGGGTGGAAGATTTCTTCAGCGACTCAGGCGGCGGCCTCCGCGGGAGCGGCCACCGACGCCTCGGGCTTCTCCTCGCCCGCGGCGCCCTGCTTGCGCCGGCGGCGGATCAGCCAGCCCACCACGCCGATGAGGCTGGTGACCACGGCGGACCAGGTGCCCCAGTTGGTCAGCACCTGCCACACGGTGTACGGCATGGTGCGGTGCACCTCGATGCGCAGCGGCACCTCGTGCGTGATGACGTGCCCGTTGCTCAGCGGCACCTCCAGGTGCGCGGTGAGGTCCAGGGCATCCGTCGGGTGCTTCGGCTTGATCAGCCAGGTCCACAGCATCTGCACGTCGCTGCCGGTGGACGCGTTCACCGCCTCGGCCGGGGTGATCTCCACGTCCTCGGGGTTGCCGCGCAGGCTGGCCCGCACCGTGGGGCCGACCTTCATCTCGCCGGCCGGGGTGGTCACCGCGTTCGGCACCAGCGCCTCGACCTTGCTCTTCAGTTCCGCGCCGGAACCGACGGACAGGCCGACGCGCGCGGTCTGCTCCACGTCCAACGAGGCCGGCGCCTGCCAGTCGACGCGCTGCGTCACCAGCTCGCGGGTGGCCGCGTCGATCTGCGCGAACTGCCCGGTGCTGCTGCCCGGGACGGTCCCCGGGACGGCCGCGCTGTCCGGCTCCTGCGCGCAGCCCGTGAGCACGGCCGCGGCGGCGACCACGGTGACCACGCCCAGCAGCACGCGCGTTCCGATGTGCATGGTGACGGCTCCTCCCCGCTGAAATCCCGTCACATCATGCCACCCGGAAATCACGCCGGGGTCACCTCAACGGACGCTCCTCACGCAGCCGAACACGCAGCGCGGCAACGCTTTCCGCGGCCATTCCGGCACCGGTCAGATAGCCCTCGACCGAGCCGTGCCGCTCCCGCAGCGCGTCCAGGAACGCCCGCATCGCCGCGGCCGGCGTGCTCGCCAGGTACGGCTCCAGCGGCGGGCGGTCCGGGCGGTTGACCCGCTGCCAGGCCAGGTATCGGGCGGTGCCGTGCTCGGTCAGCGCGTAGTCGGCGGCGATGTCCTCATCGGACACGCCCGCCAGCTCCAGCACCAGCGCGACCACTATCCCGGTGCGGTCGCGCCCGCCGAGGCAGTGCACCACGGTCGGGCCGGAGCCGGTCGCGATCAGCTCCAGCGCGCGGACGATGTCGGCCGCGGCCAGCTCGGCGGTCTCCAGGTAGCGCGCGGTCAGGAAGGCGGCCACCCCCGCCTCCGGCGAGTAGTCCTCGCCGCGCCAGGCGGGGTTCGTCAGCGGCACGCTGTGCCAGGCCGTGCAGCACCACTCGGGAGCGCGGCCGAAGCTCGCCAGCTCCCGCGCGTGCCGCAGGTCGATGACGGTGTGCACGCCGAGCGCGGCGAAACGCTCCCGGTCCTCCTCGCGCAGCGCGGTCAGCGTGTCCGAGCGGAACAGCACGCCGTGCCGCACCGTGGCCCCGTCCGCGGCGGCCAGCCCGCCGACGTCGCGGAAGTTGAACAGCGGGCTGGTGAAGTCCACCAGCCGCGCCGCGTCCCCTGGCGTCACGTGCCCTCCTCGCCGGTCCGTGGTCCGTGTCGCCCGTCGGCTCCGCCCATCCCTGCCCCGTCCGCGCTGCCGCTCCGTGCAGACCTCGGCCGGCTCACGCTTCGAGCAGCCGGGTGCGCAGCCGGTCCAGCCGTTCCCGGTGCAGACCTGCGGCGACCAGATACTCCGCCACGGAGCCGTGCCGGTGCCGCAGGCCGTGCAGCGTGATCATCATGGCCTCGGCGGGGGTGTGCGTGTAGAACGGCGGCGGGTTGGTGTGGTCCTCGTTCGGGAACGCCGTGCGCACCCAGTTGCTGAAGGCCGGGGCGCTGCGCTCGGTCAGCGCGTAGTCCGCGGCGATCTGGTCCTCCGGCACGCCGAGCAGGTCCAGGGCCAGCGCCGCGATCAGGCCGGTGCGGTCCTTGCCGGCCACGCAGTGCACCACCGTGGGGCCGTTGCGGTCGTCGGCCAGCATGCCGATCACCCGGGCGATGTCGGTCCGGCCGTGGTGGGCCAGCTCCAGGTAACGCTCGGACAGCCAGCGCGCCACCCCGATCTCGGCGGTGTACGTGGAGTGGTCCCACAGCGGGTGGTCCAGGTGGTTGTGCCGCCACACCACCTGGGTCCACTCCGGCACGCGGCCCATCGACGCGACCTCGGCGGGCCGCCGCAGGTCGATCACGGTGCGGATGCCGAGCGCGGTGAACGCGACGCGGTCCTCGGCGCCCAGCCGGCTGAGCGTGTCGGACCGGTACACCGTGCGCCGGCGCACCTTGCGGCCGTCCTTGGTGGTGAGTCCACCCAGGTCGCGGAAGTTGAACAGCGCGGCGAAGGCGATGCTGCGCTCGGCGGCGGGCGTGATGGTCACCCCGTTACCGTAATCAGCGTCACCGCCCGGCAGAAGCCGGGACCGCGTCACATCAGCTACCAGGTCACCCCAGCTGGACCGAACGTTTGGCCAGGCCCAGCCAGAAGCCGTCGATCACCGTACGCTGTTCGGCCAGGTCAGCCTCGCCGGCGCCCAGCGTCACGAACAACGGGGCGAAGTGTTCGGTGCGGGGGTGCGCCATCCGCCCGGACGGCGCCTTGGCCAGGAAGTCCAGCAGGCTGTCCACGTCGCCGGAGTCCAGCGCGGCCCGGCCCCAGTCGTCGAACTCCGCCGACCAGCCCTGCACCGGCGCGTCCGCGCCGAGCTGCATGAAGGGCATCGCCGCGCGCAGGTTGTGGGTGAAGAACCCGGAACCCATGATCAGCACACCCTCGTCGCGCAGCGGCGCGAGCCGCCTGCCGATCGCCATCAGCTCGCGCGGGTCCAGCGTGGGCATGGAGATCTGCAGCACCGGGATGTCGGCGTCGGGATACATCTCCACCAGCGGCACGTACGCCCCGTGGTCGAGCCCTCGGTCGGGCACGTCGGCCAGCGGCCGCCCCGGACCGCGCAGCAGGTCACGCACCTTGGCGGCCAGCTCGGGCGCCCCCGGAGCCGGGTACTGCACCTCGTAGTAGCGCTGCGCGAAGCCGCCGAAGTCGTAGTAGAGCGGAACCGTGGTGGTCGCGCCGATCGCCAGCGGGGCGTTCTCCCAGTGCGCGGAGACCACCAGGATCGCGGTCGGCCTGGGCAGATCACGCGACCAGTCCGCGAGCTGCCGCGTCCACAGCGCGTCGTCGGCCAGCGGCGGCGCCCCGTGGCTGAGGTAGATGGTCGGCATACGGCTCATGCCCACCAGATTACTTGACTGTTCAACTATCGTCGAGTGGCACCGCTCACCGGCCAAGATCGCGTCGATCTTGCGCGAAGTGTTATGGATTTGTCCGATGAGTGCGTGTCGTACCCACAGCTCACGCAAGATCGACGCGGCAGGGGTGTGGAAAAGCCCGGCGGGACGTCTCCCGCCGGGCTTTTCGGGGCCTGCCGCCTGGCACGGCGGCGGGCCCGTGCGCCGTCAGGCGGCCAGGGCCGCTTCGGCGTCGAGGGTGACGGCCGCCGCGTGGACGACGGCCGCGATGCGCAGTGCCTCGTGTACGGCCTCGCGGCCGACGCCGGTGCCGATCAGGGTCTTCTCGTGCGACTCCAGGCAGACGCCGCAGCCGGTGATCGCCGAGACGGCCAGGCACCACAGCTCGAAGTCGGCCTTGTCCACGCCGGGGTTGCCGATGATCTGCATCCGCAGCCGGGCCGGGAGCGTCTGGTACGCGTCGTCGCCGATCAGGTGCTTGGACCGGTAGTAGACGTTGTTCATCGCCATGATCGACGCGGCGCCCTTGGCCGCCTCGATCGCCTCCGGCTTGAGGTGGTCCGCCGCCTCGGCCGCGATCTCGCGCAGCACGAACGCGTTGCGCGCGGCGAACGCGCAGGCCAGAGCGGTGCCCCAGCGCTGCTGTCCGGTCAGCGGGGAGGTGCCCAGCACCGTCCCGAGGTTGAGCTTGGTGTCGCGGGCGTACGCCGGCAGCGCCGCCTTGATCGCATCGAGGCCCATCAGGCGGCGGCCAGCAGCTTGCCGGCGTCGAGGGTCTCGCCGCCCTTGTTCCAGTTGCACGGGCACAGCTCGTCGGTCTGCAGCGCGTCCAGCACCCGCAGCACCTCGGCGACGTTGCGGCCCACCGAACCGGCGGTGACCATCACGAACTGGATCTCGTTGTTCGGGTCCACGATGAAGGTCGCGCGCTGCGGCACGCCGTCCTCGCCCAGCACGCCGGCCGCCTCGGTCAGCTCGCGCTTGACGTCGGCCAGCATCGGGAACGGCAGCTCGCGCAGGTCGGGGTGGTTCTTGCGCCAGGCGTGGTGCACGAACTCGTTGTCGACGGACCAGCCCAGCACCTGCGCGTCCCGGTCGGCGAACTCGCCGTTCAGACGGCCGAACTCGGCGATCTCGGTCGGACAGACGAAGGTGAAGTCCTTGGGCCAGCTGAACAGGACCCGCCACTTGCCTTCGTAGGTCTTGTTGGTGATCGTCTCGAACGCCTTGTCGGCGTCGAGCGAAACGCAGGCGGTCAGTTCGTAGGCGGGGAAGTGGTCGCCGACGGTGAGCACGCTGGTACCTCCATGTGCGGGGCTTTACTTGAGCCATTCAAGATTAGGCACCTGCCTGCGCCGCACGGGTTACCAGATCATGACATTGTGGCGGCGGGCACAGGGCGGCTGCCCGCGCTCGACGCCCAGGTCAGCCTGTGAGTGCGTCCACGCCGTGCGACACGACGTCCCGAATTCCGGGAGGTTGCTGGCCCAAGGCCCGTAAAAATGGGACGCTACCCAACGTGATCCACCTCGCTCTGATTATTCGCGCCTAGCGCGCCGGCCGCCCCTGGGAAACCAGGCCCCTTGCCGACGCGCAGACCTCCCGCGACCGCGGGGGGTCTTTTGTTTTGCAGCAAGCTTCTTCACTGGAGGTCAGACGACATGCAGATCTTCGACACCACGCTGCGCGACGGCGCCCAGCGCGAGGGCATCACCTACTCCGTGGCCGACAAACTCGCGGTGGCGCGGCTGCTCGACCAGTTCGGCGTCGGGTTCATCGAGGGCGGCTGGCCCGGGGCGGTGCCCAAGGACACCGAGTTCTTCGAACGCGCCAGGACCGAGCTCGAACTGCAGAACGCGGTGCTGGTGGCCTTCGGCTCCACCCGCAAGGCGGGCACGCCCGTCGCGGACGACGCGCAGATCGCGGGCCTGCTCGCGGCCCAGACGCCGGTGGTCTGCCTGGTCGCCAAGTCCGACCTGCGCCACGTCGAGCGTGCGCTGCGCACCACGCCCGAGGAGAACCTCGCCATGGTCGCCGACAGCGTGACCTACCTGCGGGCGCACGGCCGCCGCGTCTTCGTCGACTGCGAGCACTTCTTCGACGGCTTCCGTTTCGACCCCGAGTACACCGCCTCCGTGGTGCGCGCCGCGCTGGACGCCGGGGCCGAGCGGGTGGTCCTCTGCGACACCAACGGCGGCATGCTGCCGTCGCAGGTGAGCAAGGCGATCGGCGAGCTGACCGAGCGGCTGGGCGTCGACCCGGCCGTGCTCGGCATGCACGCGCAGAACGACACCGCGTGCGCCGTGGCCAACACCATCGCCGCGGTGGAGGCGGGCGTACGCCACGTGCAGGGCACCGCGAACGGCTACGGGGAGCGCCCCGGCAACGCCGACATCTTCGCGGTGGTGGCGAACCTGCAACTCAAGCTGGGCATGACCGTCCTACCGGAGGGCTGCCTGGAACAGATGGCGCACGTCTCGCACGCCATCGCCGAGATCGCGAACATCGCACCCGACACCCACCAGGCCTACGTCGGGTCGGCCGCCTTCGCCCACAAGGCGGGGCTGCACGCGAGCGCGATCAAAGTCGACCCGGCCCTCTACAACCATGTGGACCCGGCCGTCGTCGGCAACGACATGACGATCCTCGTCACCGAGATGGCCGGCCGGGCCAGTATCGAGCTCAAGAGCCGCGAGCTCGGCCTGGACCTGGCCGGTCAGCCCGACACGCTGTCCAAGGTGACGCACCGGGTGAAGGAGCTGGAGGCGGCAGGCTGGTCCTTCGAGGCCGCCGACGCGTCCTTCGAGCTGCTGGTGCGCCAGTCCCTGGGCGAGCAGACGACCCCGTTCGCGCTGGAGTCGTACCGGGTGATCGTCGAGCACCGCGAGGACGGCGCGGTGGTCAGCGAGGCGACCGTCAAGCTGCGCCTGGGCAGCTCGCTGCCCAACGGACAGCACGGTCGCGGGGAGCGGGTGATCGCCACCGCGGAGGGCAACGGCCCGGTGAACGCCCTGGACCAGGCCCTGCGCCAGGCGCTGGAGCGGCACTTCCCGCAGCTTGCCGGCCTGGAGCTGGCCGACTACAAGGTCCGCATCCTGGCCGGCACGCACGGCACCGAGGCGGTGACGCGGGTGCTGGTCGAGACGGTGGACGCCGACGGCCGGGACTGGACCACGGTCGGCGTGCACGAGAACGTGGTCGAGGCGAGCTGGCGGGCGCTGGTGGACGCGCTCGCCTACGGCGTGACGGCGGCGGGCGGCGACCGCCGGGTGCGCTCGCGCGGCTGACAGGCGTTACATCGGGCGGCATGGCCCTGTTTTAGCTGGTCCCGAACCCCTGAACAGGTGCCATGACCGCCCGCTTGCGAAAGGATACTACGCAGTAATCGCAAGAAATGTAAACTCTTGACATCGATGTGCGTGGTTGGCATGGTGCCATCCATGTCGCTTCGTACCCCCCGCAAGAACGCCCTCATCCGGGCGTTCACGGCTCTGGTGATGGCGGCCATCGGATCGGTGGTCGCCGTTCTCGTCGGCGCGTCCCCCGCGCACGCCGACGGCTGCTACACCTGGGGCCGCAACCTGTCCTCGGGCATGTCCGGCGAGGACGTCCGCCAGCTGCAGATCCGCGTCGCCGGCTGGCCGGGCTACAACAACACCATCGTCATCGACGGCGTCTTCGGCGCCGAGACCCGCGACGCGGTCATCCGGTTCCAGCAGGCGTACGGCCTGGGCGCCGACGGCATCGCCGGCCCGCAGACGTACAACAAGATCTACGCCCTGCAGGATGACGACTGCACCCCCATCCACTTCAGCTACGCCGAGCTGAACACCTGCAACAGCACCTGGTCCGGCGGCGCCGTCTCGGCGGCCACGGCCAAGGCCAACGCGCTGCGGGCCATGTGGCGCCTGGAGGCGCTGCGGCACGCCCTCGGCGACCAGGCCATCCGGGTGACCTCCGGCTTCCGTAGCGTGGCCTGCAACAACGCCGTCGGCGGCGCCTCCGACAGCAGGCACCTCTACGGGGACGCGGCCGACCTCGGCTCCGGCCCGCACTCGCTGTGCACCCTGGCCCGGCAGGCCCGCTACCACGGGTTCAACGGGATCCTCGGCCCCGGCTACCCCGGGCACAGCGACCACACGCACACCGACTTCCGCCCGAGCAAGTTCTGGTCGGCGTCGTCCTGCTTCTGATCGGCCGCCCGGCCCGGTGACCGGCGTCCTCCCCCCGGCGCCCCCCGCCGGAGCCTGATACCGGATCGGACGAGCGGAACGCGTGCCGCGCAGCGATAGGCTGCGCGGCACGCACCTCGTCGCGGCCGTCACGTGCCGCGCCCGATCTGGAGGCATCCCGTGACCCGCAACCCCTACGCGGCGCCCACCCCGCCCTCGCGCGACACCCCGGCCGCCGTCACCACGGCTCCGGCCCCCGCGGAGCCCGCTGCCACCGGCGTGGGCGAGCACGGCTTCGGTGCGGTCGCCCCGGTCACCGGCGAGCCCACCGCCGCGACCGGCCCCGCACCGATCGGACCCGCTGCCTCCGGCGTGGCGCCCGCACCGCCCGGTGGGCCCGGTTCAGCCGCTCCCGGGCAGCCGGTCGCGGGCGGTCCGGCCGGTGCCGCCGGGGCGGCGCCGCTGCCGGGGCGTGGCGTGGCCGCCGGGCTGGTCTGGCGCGGGGTCGGCATCGCGCTGGCCGGGCACGCGCTGACGATGCTGCTGCCGCTCCTGGCCGTGCTGGCCTTCGGCATGCGCTCGGGCAGCGGGCCGTCGGTGAACAGCGACTCGATCACGTTCTTCGTGCTGGGCGGGGTCGCCGCGCAGTTCCTGCTCCTCGTGGCGGCCCTGGTCGTCGGCATCCGGCGCATCGTCCGCCGGGACGGCGGCGTCGGCGCGGGCATCATGATCGGCTGGGCCCTGGGCGTGCCCGCCAGCCTGGTCGCCGGCATCGTCATCTGCGTCATGCTGGCCGAGGCGGGTAACCCCTACTGACCCGCCGCCCGGCCCGGCATCGGGTCCGGCACGATGGCGACACAGGTGATGCGGAGGCGATCCAGAAGTCGCCACCCGCCGGAGGATATGGCCGCCCGGGGGTCAGCGGTCCGTGGCGGGCGCGATGGTGAGGGTGCCCGCGTCGGCGTCGAGCACGGCGTGCGTGCCCAGCGGGACGGCGGTGTGCTGGGTCCCGTGGCCGATCGGCAGGCCGCCGAGCACCGGCAGGCCCAGGTCGAGCAGGCGGTCGGCGAGCACGTCGGCGATGCTCACCGGCCAGGCGTCGGCGCAGTCGGTGAACTGGCCGACGGCGATCCCGGCGACCCCGTCGAGCGCGCCGCTGCGGCGCAGGTGGGTGAGCATCCGGTCGACGCGGTACGGCTGCTCGCCGACGTCCTCGACGAGCAGGATCACGCCGGTCAGGTCGGGTTGGTGCGGGGTGCCCACGGTGCTGGCGAGCAGGGACAGGTTGCCGCCGAGCAGCACGCCCTCGGCGCGGCCGGTGGTGCGTACCCCATGGGTCTCCTCGGCCGGGTCCGCGGAGACGGTCACCGGCTCGCCGCTCATCAGGGCGTGCCGCGCACCGAGCGCGGTGGGGGAGTCCGCGCCCTTGTCGAACTGCGCCGCGACCGGGCCGTGCACGGTGGCCAGCCGGGCGCCCTGCCACAGCGCCAGGTGCAGCGCGGTGATGTCGGAGAAGCCCATGACCAGCTTCGGGTCGCGGCGCACCGCGTCGAGGTCCATCCGGTCGGTGATGCGCTGCGCGCCGTAGCCGCCGCGGGTGCACAGCACGGCCCGCACCCCGGGGTCGCGCAGCGCCCCGTTGAGGTCGTCGAGGCGCTGCTCGTCGGTGCCGCCGAAGTACCCGTGCCGGGCCAGCACGTGCGGGTAGACGCGCGGGGCGAGGCCCCAGCCGGTGAGCACGGCGACCGCCGCCTCGACCCGTTCCGAGGGCACCGGGCCGGAGGGGGACACGAGGGCCACGGTGTCGCCGGGCCGGAGTCGCGCGGGGTGCAACGTCGCGGTCATGGGCGCAGAGCCTAGCCCAGGGCGCGGCGGAGCCGCTCGGTGAGACGGCGCCGGCGTCCGGCACAGAACCTTCACAGGAAGCGCCCTCCCGCAGGCCGCGAGATGTATAGCATCCGGCGCATGAAACGGTTTCTCGGTCGTACGCTGCCGTGGCTGCTCGCGCTGCCTGCGGCGGTGTGGGCGGTCTTCCGGCTGGCGGGCTGGGACTCCTGGTATCCGGCGGCGCAGCTGATGGCGTTCACGCCGTACGTGGCCGCCGGTTCGCTGCTCCCGCTGGCGATCCTGCTGCTGTGGCGGCGGTGGGCGGCCGCCGCGCTGGCCGGGGTGACCGCGCTGGCGCTGGTCGCGGTGGTGCTGCCCCGCTACTTCGCCGACGGTGACGCCCTGGCCGGGGCGCGCGGGCAGGCGCTGCGGGTGATGACCGCGAACGTGCTGGTCGGCTCGGCGGGCCCGGCCGACCTGGTGACGCTCGTGCGCACGCACCGGGTCGACGTTCTCGCCCTGCAGGAGGTGTCGCCGGAGTATCTGGCCGCCGCCGACGCCGCGGGCATGCGCGACGAGCTGCCGTACCGGGTGGACTACTCGGTCCCGGGGGTGGAGGGGTCGGCGCTGCTGTCGCGGCTGCCGCTGCGCGAGGGCGGGGTGCGGGTGAACCCGGGCGGGTTCCGCCAGGCGCACGCCGAGGTCGTGGTGCCGGGCGGCGGCACGGTGCTGGTCGAGTCGGCGCACCCGCTGGCCCCGTGGGCGGACTTCGCGACGCCGCTGTGGGCGCGCGGGTACGACGACCAGCCGCGGGCCACGCCGAACGGGCCGGTGCGGGTGCTGCTCGGGGACTTCAACGCCACCCTCGACCACCACCTGCTGCGCGAGCTGATCAGCTCCGGTTACCGGGACGCGGCGGAGGTGCTGGGGCGAGGGCTGCACGGGACCTGGGGGCCGTACGACGGGGACATGATCCCGCCGGTGACGCTGGACCGGGTGCTGGCCGACCGGCGCGTCGGCGTACGCGACTTCCAGGTGCTGGTGCTGCCGGGCAGCGACCACCGGCCGGTGTACGCGGAGCTCGTCCTGCCCTGAGCGGCGGAGCGCACTGTTTGAGCGGACGCTCAATACTTGCTAGGCTCAGTCTTGATCGATCGCTCAAATGTGTGGCGCGGGACGTGTTTCCTGATGGGACGGTCCTGACCCGACACCGCCGCCGCCTCGGCCTGTTTTGTCAGACCGGTGCGAGACAGTCTGCGCGTCCCGCAGTCGGGGACGCGACAGACATCGGGCGGTGCCGGTCACAAGTAACGGGGGGTGACCGGCACCGCCCGCTTCGCGCGCCACGCCGCGCGCCGGGCCCGCGTCTTCGAGGGAGTGGCATGTCCGACACCAAGCAGCGCCTGCTCGACGGTGCCATGGACACCCTGCGCAGGCAGGGCATCGCCGGGGTGTCCGCGCGCAACATCGCGGCCGCGGCCGGGGTCAACCAGGCGCTGATCTTCTATCACTACGGCAGCGTCGACGACCTGCTGGTGAGGGCGTGCATGGCGGCCACCGCGGACCGCGTGGACGCGTACCGGCAGCGCTTCGCCGCGGTGGGTTCGCTGCGCGAGCTGCTCGACGTGGGCCGGGCCCTGCACGAGGAGGAGCGCGAGCTGGGCAACGTGGCGGTGCTGGCGCAGATGCTGGCCGGCGCGCAGCACGACGAGAAGCTGGCCCGGGTCACCGCCGACGCGCTCGCCCAGTGGACCGGCGAGATCGAGACGGTGCTGCGCCGGGTGCTGGCCGGCTCCCCGTTCGCGGAGATGGCCGACGTGCCGGGGCTGGCCCGTGCGGTCTCCGTCTCGTTCGTCGGGCTGGAGCTGTACGAGGGGGTCGACCGCGACGGCGCCCGCCGGGCCATGGACGCGCTGGAGCAGCTCGGCCTGCTGCTGGAGATCGTGGAGGAGCTGGGCCCGGTGGCCCGCCGCGCGCTGAAGAGCAAGCTCAACAAGGCGGCCGCGCGCCGCGGCTGAGCCGGGCCGCCTGTGGGACCTGAGCAGGCCCCGGGCTAGTCTCGCAGCGTGGCGACCGCACTGGTGATCGAGAACGACCCGACCGACGACCTGCGCCGGCTCGGCGGCTGGCTGACCGGGGCCGGGCTGGAGCTGGCCGTGCTCCGCCCGCACGCGGGCGACCCGCTGCCCGACGACCTGACCGGGTACGCGGCGTTCGTGGTGCTCGGCGGCGAGCAGGACGCGTTCCCCACCGGTGGCGCGCCCGGCGCGCCGTGGTTCCCGAAGCTGGAGTTGCTGCTGCGCAAGGCGGTGAAGCACCGGGTGCCGACGCTGGGCGTCTGCCTGGGCGGCCAGCTGCTCGCGCAGGCCCACGGCGGCACGGTCGAGCGCTCCACCAGCGGCCCGGAGATCGGCGCGCGCCTGGTCGCCCGGCGGGACGTCGCCGAGTCCGATCCGTTGTGGTGGGCGGTGCCGTTCGCGCCGGACGTGGTGCAGTACCACTTCGACGAGATCACCGAGCTGCCGCTCGGGGCGACCCTGCTGGCCGCCTCGCCGCGCTACCCGCACCAGGCGTTCCGCATCGGCGACCGGGCCTGGGGCACCCAGTTCCACATCGAGTGCGACCTCGACATGTTCGCGGACTGGGTGGAGGGCAACCGGTCCTGGATGGACGAGCAGGGCTGGGACGCGGACGGGCTGATCGCCGGGGTCGAGGCCACCTTGGACGACGTCGCCGAGGTCTGGGAGCCGTTCGCCCGCCGCTTCGCCGAGCTGGCCCTGGGCACCCTGCCCGAGGCCGGCCGCCGCGAGCTGCCGCTGCTGAGCTGACCTCGTAACGCAGGCGCAGGCCTCGCCCCGACCGGTTCGCCGGGTGGGCGGGGCCTTCTTGCTGCACGAACATCACTACTTGAGCAATCGCTCAAATCTGCTAGCCTCTGTCTTGAGCGAACGCTCAAAATCTGGACGGAGGCCGGGGTGGGCCGCTTGCTGTACATCGAGACGACGATCCGTGCCGACCTCGACACGGTGTGGACGGCATCGCAGGATCCGGCGCGGCACGAGCGCTGGGACGCCCGCTTCAGCGAGATCCGCTACCTGCCGGAGGTGCCGGGCACGCCGCGGCGCTTCCGGTACGCCACCCGGGTGCTGCCCGGCCTGACGATCGGCGGGACCGGCGTGTTCGCGGGGGAGCGCCGCCGCCCCGACGGCACCCGCACCAGCGCGTTGCGCTTCGCCTCCGGCCACCCGCTGACCCTGATCCGGCACGGCGCGGGCTGGTGGCGCTACGTGCCCACCCCGTCCGGCGTGCGCTTTCTCACCGGATACGACTACACCCCCGGCTGGGGCCGTCTCGGGCCGCTCGCCGACCTGGCCTTCCGCCCGCTGTTCGGCTGGCTCACGGCCTGGTCCTTCGACCGGCTGCGGCTCTGGCTGGAGCGGGGCATCACGCCCCGCCGGGCGCTGTGGCACGCGCTCGGCGAAGCGGCCGCACGAGCGGTGGTGACCCTGACCGCGGCCGCAGTCGCGGCAACCGGTGCGAGCGCGGAAGTCGCGGTGTTCGCGGCGGTGCTCACCGGGTGCCTGCTCGCGCTCGTCCCGCCGCTTCCCGGCACCCCCGCCGCGCGCCGCTGCCTGCGCCGGCCCCCTGACCGCGTGGCCGCCACCGCGCCCACCGCCCTCACCCTCCTGGAGACACCATGACCTCGATCTTCCAGCGCGCGCTCGGTGCCGAGTTCGACCGGCTGCACCCCGAGCTGCGGCGCCGTTTCGGCTTCGCCAGCACCGACCGGACCGCGTGCATCGGCACCGGGGTGATGGACGAGATCTGGCGCGGGCGCGCGTTCACGGTGCCGTTCCTGCACCTGGGCGCCACGCGGAACATCCTGTTCCCGGAGCGCGGCCGCGACATCCCGTTCACCATCGAGAACTACGCCTACCAGGACGGGTACGGCCGGGAGACGGTCACCTTCGTGCGCACGTTCGCGCTGCCCGGGGTGCGGCGCCGCTTCGACGCGACGATGATCTACAGCCCGCTGCGCGGCCGGGTCATCGACTACCTCGGCACCCACCAGCACCTCGCCGTCGATCTCGACCTGAGCGTGGACGGCTCCGGCGGCCTGCACATCCGCACCGGCAGCCAGCGCTTCTACGAGGGGCTGCTCGGCGCCCGGCTGCCGCTGGCGCTGTCCGGCACCGCGAACGTGCACGAGTGGTACGACGAGCAGGCGCGCTGCTTCCGGATCAAGGTGACCGTGGCCAACGACCGGTTCGGCCCGCTCTTCGGCTACCGGGGCAGCTTCACGGCCGCGTACCTGACCGCCGATCAGGCCCAGGCCCCCGCCTCCGTACGCCCGGTCCGCGAGACGCGCCGCGACTGACCTGCGCGGCGGCCCACACGTCAAGAAGGGCACCTTCATCTACGGAAAACGATCGGAAGGTGCCCTTCCTTTCGTCGGGCGGTGCGTGGTGCCGTGGGGGTGGCGCGCCGATAATCTGGGCGGGTGGCGGGAATCGGGCGGCTGGCACGGTACGGCTTCACGCTGTCGTCGACGGGCCCCGACCCGGCGGTGCTGCTGGGTGCGAGCGGGCTGCACCTGTGGGACGCGGTCGCGCAGCGGCCGGTCGACGAGGAGAGCGCGCTCATCCTGGAGCAGCTCGGCCGGGCCGCCGACCCGGACCTCGCGCTGCGCCAGCTGCACCGCATCGCCGAGCGGGAGAAGGGCGACGGCAAGGGCGTCGTCGAGCGGCTGGGCGCCGACGAGGACCTGCGGATCCGGCTGCTCACCGTGCTCGGTGCCTCGTCGGCGCTGGGCGACCAGCTCGCCGCGCAGGCGGGGCAGTGGCAGGTGCTGACCCGCACCGTGCCGCCGCGCTACGAGGTGCACAGCGGGCTGGCCGACGTGCCCTCGCTGCGGGCCGGCTACCAGCGGGGACTGCTGCGGATCGCCGCTGCGGACCTGGCCGACGGCGCTGATGTCGAGGCGACGATGGCCGAGGTGACCGCGCTCGCCGACGCGACGCTGCGGGCGGCGTACCGGATCGCGCTGGGCCGGGTGGGGTCGGAGCGGCCGCGGCTGGCCGTGATCGCGATGGGCAAGTGCGGCGGGGACGAGCTGAACTACGTGTCCGACGTGGACGTCATCTTCGTCGCGGCCGAGGACGAGGACCTCGCCGCGGGCACCACCGTCGCCGCCGCGCTGATGGAGATCTGCGGGCAGGTGGCCTGGCCGGTGGACGCCGCGCTGCGGCCCGAGGGCGGGCGCGGGCCGCTGGTGCGTACGCTGGCCAGCCACCTCGTCTACTACAAACGCTGGGCCCGGACCTGGGAGTTCCAGGCGCTGCTCAAAGCACGGCCGGTGGCCGGTGACGCGAGCCTGGGCAAGGCCTGGCTGGCCGCGCTGCAACCGCTGATCTGGCACGCCGCCGAGCGGCCGGAGGCGGTCGAGGACGTCCGGGCCATGCGCCGGCGCATCATCGAGCAGGTGCCGCGCGCCGAGCTGGACCGGGAGATCAAGCGCGGGCCGGGCGGCCTGCGCGACATCGAGTTCGCGGTGCAGCTGCTCCAGCTCGTGCACGGCCGGGGCGACGAGACGCTGCGCTCGGGCAACTCGCTCAGGGCGCTGCGCGCGCTGGTCGAGGGCGGTTACGTGGGGCGCGGCGACGGTGAGGCGCTCAGCGCCGCGTACCGCTTCCTGCGCAACGTCGAGCACCGGCTGCAGCTGCAGCGGCTGCGGCGTACCCACACCGTGCCCGCCGACGACGGTGGCGCGGGCACCGCGGCGCTGCGCTGGCTGGCCCGCGCCATGAACTACAAGCGGGAGGAGCCCGCGCTCGGCACGGGCCGGGGCCGCGAGGGCGCGGGACTGGACCCCATCGCCGCCTTCCGCGCCGACTGGGTCACCCACGCCGCAGAGGTACGCCGCCTGCACGCCAAACTGCTCTACCGCCCCCTGCTGGCGGCCGTGGCGCGGGTGCCCGCCGACGGCCTGTCGCTGCGCCCCGACGCCGCCCGCAAACGCCTGGAGCTGCTCGGTTACGCCGATCCGGCCGGTGCGCTGCGGCACCTGGAGGCGCTCACCACGGGCGTGTCCCGCACCGCCGCGATCCAGCGCACGCTGCTGCCGGTGCTGCTGGCCGAGTTCGCCGACGCGCCCGCCCCGGACGCCGGGCTGCTGGCCTACCGGCAGGTCTCCGACACCCTCGGCAGCACGCCGTGGTACCTGCGGCTGCTGCGCGACGAGGGGCCGGTGGCGCTGCGGCTGGCCCGGGTGCTGGACAGCTCGCGCTACCTGACCGAGCTGCTGACCCGCGACCCGGAGGCGCTGCGGCTGCTGGCCGACGAGGGCGAGCTGAGCCTGCGCGCCCGGCAGTCGCTGCTGGAGGGCACGGCCGCGGCCGCGGCCCGGCACGCCGACCCGCGGGCCGCCGTGGCGGCGGTGCGCGCGATGCGGCGGCGCGAGCTGTTCCGCATCGGCAGCGCCGACCTGCTCAGCGGCGCGGGCGAGCTGGCCCCGGGCAAGACCGTCGACATCACCGGGGTGGGGCAGGGGCTGGCCGATCTCACCGACGCCACGATCGCGGCCGCGCTGGCGGTGGCCCGGCAGGCCGCGGGTGTCCCGGACGAGCTGCGCTTCGCGGTGATCGGCATGGGCCGCCTCGGCGGGGCGGAGCTGAGCTACCCCAGCGACGCCGACGTGCTGTTCGTCTACCAGCCCGCCTCGGGCATGAAGGACGACGAGGCCAACGGGGCCGCGCTGGCCGTCGCCGAGCAGCTGCGCACGCTGCTGTCCGCCCCGGCGCCCGACCCGCCGCTGGGCATCGACGCCGACCTGCGCCCGGAGGGGCGGCAGGGGCCGCTGGTCCGCAGCCTCGCCGCCTACCAGCGCTACTACGCGACCTGGTCGCAGGTGTGGGAGGCGCAGGCGCTGCTGCGGGCCCGGCCCGTGGCCGGCGACCCGGACCTCGCCGCCGACTTCATCGCGCTGATCGACCCGGTGCGTTACCCGCTGGACGGGCTGCGCCGGGAGCAGATCACCGAGATCCGGCGGATCAAGGCACGGGTGGAGAACGAGCGGCTGCCCCGCGGCGCGGATCCGCTCACCCATACCAAGCTCGGCCGGGGCGGCATCGCCGACGTCGAGTGGACGGTGCAGCTGTGGCAGCTGCGGCACGGCCACGAGGTGGCCGGCCTGCGTACGCCGCGTACGCTCGACGCGCTGGCCGCCGCCCACGCGGCCGAGCTGGTGTCCGTCGAGGACGCCGAGGTGCTGGCCGCGGCGTGGACGCTGTGCTCGCGGGTGCGCAACGCGCTCACCCTGATCCGCGGCCGGGCCGCCGACCAGCTGCCCCGGCACGGCGTCGAGCTGGCGGGCGTCGCCCGGATGCTGACCGCCGGCGACCCCGGCGAGTTCCTGGACGAGTATCTCAAGACCACCCGCCGCGCCCGCGCCGCCGTGGAACGACTGTTCCTGGCGTAGCGTGCGCGGTGCCCCCGAAGTCCGCACGACGAAGGAGCCGCCGAGTGAACATGGCCACGATTGCAGGCGTCACCGTCGCGCTGTTCCTGGGCGCCGCCGCGTTGCGCCACTTCAGCAGGCACCGTGCGGCCCCGGATGCCGTCGGGCGGGTGTTGCGGCTGCTGGCGGCCGCTGCCGCCGTCGGCATCGCCGTCGCGCTGCTGCCCTTCACGATCGAGGACAGCGGCGCCGCCGCCGGCTACCTGCTGGGCGTGCCCGTGGTGGCCGCGTTGTGCCCCCTCCTCGCGGACCTGGCCGGGCGCGCCGTCGGCGTCACCACGGCGGCCGGGGCGCTGGTCCTGCTGGGCTGGAGCCTGCTGCTCGGTCTCGGCATCGGACTCTGGTTCGCCGTTCCGGCGGTGCTGCTGGCGGTGGCGGCGGTGGCCGGCGTCCCGGCGCGGCGCGCGGCCGGGCCGGGCACGCGGGGCGACGAGACGGCAAGCGCCTGAGCGCTCGTTCAATCGGCACGCCGCCTGCGGGCGGCGTGGCCCTGGACTTCCGATGTTCTTGCTCTAGGGTGATCGCGTGACGCTGTACGTGGTCGGTGACGTGCACGGCCACCTCGCGCCGCTGACCGGAGCGCTGCGCGAGGCGGGCCTGCTGGACGAGGCGGGTGCCTGGTGCGGCGGTGCCGCGCGCCTGTGGTTCCTGGGTGATCTGACCGATCGCGGGCCGGACGGGATCGGCGTGATCGATCTGATCCGGCGCCTGCAGGCGGAGGCGGCTGCGGCGGGCGGCGAGGTCGGCTGCGTGATCGGCAATCACGACATGCTGCTCTACGGCAGCCGCTTCATCCCGGAGTCGCCGGTCACCGAGGTGCGCACGATCATCCAGGTGTGGGCGCTGAACGGCGGCCAGGAGCACGACCTGGACCGGCTCGACGAGGAGCGGGCGGGCTGGCTGGCCGGCCTGCCCGCGATCGCACTGGTCGACGATCACTTGCTGCTGCACGCCGACACGATGGCCTACCTCGAGTTCGGCGGCGACCTCACGGAGATCAACGCGACGCTGCGCCGGATCATGCAGGAGCGCGACGCGGCCACGTTCGGCCGCAACACCCGGCTGCTGTTCCGCCGCTTCGAGTTCCTGGAGCACAACGACGGCGTGGCGAACGCCCGTACGCTGCTGGAACGTCTCGGCGGGCGGCAGATCGTGCACGGTCACTCCACCATCCCGGAGACCTTCGGCGTGCCCCCCGCAGCCGTCCAGGGGCCCATCACCTATGCCGAGGGCCTCGTGATGGCGGTGGACACGGGGATCTCGCTGGGCGCGCCGTGTCTCGTCATTCCGCTCGCCACACCGCAACCCGCCTGACGCAGAAGGAAGGGCACCTTCTTATCGCTTTGCGATGTAGAAGGTGCCCTTCCTAACCGGGCCCTGGTCAGGGCTGGAGGGTCAGCGTCGCCTCGGTCTCCTGCTCGATGCTCGTCTTGGCGAAGCGGAACGGCAGCGTACGCCCCGTCCGCCACAGCTCGAACTGGTCGGCGTAGTTCTCGTGGAACGCGTGGCCGGAGTTGCCGGTCAGCTGGATCCACCGGGACTCGTCCAGGTTCGCCAGGTTCACGATCATGCGCATGGACGGCACCGCGTCGACCTCGTAACCCTCGCCCGCGCTCCAGCCGGTCGCGTTGACGATCGCGTCGCCGCCGGAGACGCCCACCGTGTTTCGGTTGAACAGCCACTCGATCGGGCCGATGCCGGATTCGCCGAACGTGGCGTGGGTCGGGGTCAGCGTGTGCATCGCGCCCCAGCGCCACTGCTTCGGGTCCTCGCCCTGCGCCTCGGACAGCTCCTTCACCGCCGCCGACATCGCCTGCGCGAGCATGTCGTCGCGCTGCTCCACGGCGGGCGTGCCCTTGGCGTCCCACCACCGGTCGTCCGGCTTGTTCAGCAGGCCGCGCACCACCTCGAACCAGCGGTCCCCGCCGTCCGCGGCGTAGTCCGCGCCCAGCTCGTCGAAGGCCAGGCCGAGCAGGTTCTTCCAGATCGCGTTGTAGTACGCGGCCGCGGCCGAGTCCTCGCCCTGCTGGTAGTCCCAGTCGACCAGCAGCGCGTCCGCGTTCTTCTCGACCTGCGACAGGGCCGGGCGCGGCGCCTTCTGCAGGGCCGGGATCAGCGTCGGGGCGAACCCGTTGCGGTTGTCGAACTGCTGCTTCTGCACGTCCTCGACGGTGATCTTCCCGCCCGCGGCCCCGATCATGTCGTAGATGCGCTGGCTGCGGTAGCCGTAGCTCCAGTCGTCGGTCAGGTGCCGCTGGTACTGGTCGCCGATCACGGCCTGGTTGGCGGTCACCACGTAGCCGCGGTCCGGGTTCAGCACGCTGGGCAGCTCCTCGAACGGGATGAAGCCCGTCCAGTCGTACGCCCTGTCCCAGCCCGGTGCGAACCACTTGCCGTCACCCGCGCCGCGGATCGGGATGCGGCCCGGCGACTGGTAACCGATGTTGCCCTCGACGTCGGCGTAGACGATGTTCTGCGCGGGCACCTCGAACTGCGCCGCGGCGGCCCGGAACTCGGTCCAGTTCCCCGCCTTGTTCAGCGCGAACAGCGCGTCGGCCGTACGGCCGGCGTCGAGTGCGGTCCAGCGCATCGCGATCGCGTACTTGCCGCCGAGCTTGGCCAGGCTCTCGCTGGCGTCCGACAGCAGCGGGCCGTGGCGGCCGGTGCGCACCGTGATGGTGACGTCGGCGCCGCCCGCGACCTTGATGACCTCCTGGCGGGTGGTCAGCTGCTCCCAGCCGTCGCCGGCCTTGACCTTGTCGCCGTCGACCTCCTCCAGGTACATGTCGATGACGTCGGGGTCCAGATTGGTGAAGCCCCAGGCGATCTTCGCGTTGTGACCGATGACGACGCCGGGCACGCCGGAGAAGCTGAAGCCCGCGACCTCCACGCCGCACTCGCAGTGCAGGCCCATCTGGTACCAGATGCCCGGCTGGCTGGGGCTCAGGTGCGGGTCGTTGGCCAGGATCGGCTTGCCCGTGGCGGTGAGCTTCCCGCTGATCACCCACGAGTTCGAGCCGATGCCGTCGCCGTCGGCGTTGCCCATCAGGCCGGGCAGCCTGGCCAGGCCGTCGGCCAGGTCGCGCAGGCCGGTCGCGGACAGCGGCGCGGGCGCCGGCGGGGTCACGGCCGGGGCGGGCGCGGGAGCCGTGGCCTTGGCGTCGAAGGCACCGTTGACGATCACGCCGCCGTTCACGATGGGCAGGTTGCGGTCCATCGGATACGCCGGGTAGAGCTGGTCCACCTGCTCCTTGCTCAGGCCCTCGGCCTGCAGCGCGGCCCGGCGGATCTCCGCCTCCATGTTGCCGCGCAGGTCCCAGGCCATCGCCTTGAGCCAGGCCAGGCTGTCCACGGGCGTCCAGCGCTCGATCACGTAACCCGAGTTCTGCAGGCCCAGCAGGGAGTACTCCAGGCTCAGCGCGCCGGAGGAGGCGAAGCCGTCGCCCTCGGCGTCCGTGTTGGCCGCCAGCCAGGCGTTCACGCCGTCGGCGTACGCGCGCAGCGCCTGCTGCGACTCCGGCTTCAGCAGCGCCAGCTCCTGCTCGGCGACCCGGCGCCAGCCCATGGTGCGCAGGTACTTGTCCGTCTCGACCTGGGACTGCCCGAACAGCTCGGACACCCGGCCGGCGGTCACGTGGCGGCGGAAGTCCATCTCCCAGAACCGGTCCTGGGCGTGCACGTAACCCTGGGCGCGGTACAGGTCGTCGCTGGTCTTGGCGTAGAGCTGGGGGATGCCGTAGGCGTCGCGACGGACCGTGACCGGGGCGGACAACCCGGCGAGGGTCAGCTCGCCGTCGACGGCGGCGAACGCGCGGCGCACCGACCAGACACCCAGGCCGGCGACGACGACGGCGAGCACCGTCACGACGCCGAGCAGCCAGAGCGCGGTGGTACGCAGGCGGCGGAGCAGAAGATGCGGGGGTTTCACGTTTCGGGAGTCTACGCATGCTGTGTGATTCGCGTTACCGCCAGGTAACCCAGATTTTGCTGGGCTTTCGGACGGTCAGCATGCGGACAGGCCAGGAGAGCGACAGGCGTCTAAGCTCGGGGTCGCTTCTCGGGTGTCCCCCTCATCTCCAGGAGAGCTCCGATGTACCTGCTGAACAAGCAGTTCTGGATCGCCACCGCCGAGCGTGCCATCAAGACCTTCGTCCAGGCGCTGATCGCCGCGTTCGGCGTGGGCCAGGTCAGCGGTGCCGTCGGCGTCGACGTCGCCGCGATCGACTGGCGCGGCGCGCTGTCGCTGGCGTTCAGCGCCGCCCTGCTGTCCGTGCTGATGTCGGTCGGGTCCGGCCCGATCGGCGCGGCCAACAGCCCGAGTCTGGTCAGCGTCGCCGCCGCCGGGCCGGTCACGGCCGCCAACGCGGTCGTCGCCGCCGCGGCCGCCAGCCCCGCGCTCGCCCCGGCCGTCGCTGCCGCGGTCGCCGTCGACCCGACCGGCGCTCCGGCCGCGGCCGCACCGGCTGCCGCGGCTGCTCCCGCAGCGGCTGCTCCGGCGGCTCCCGCTGCTCCGGCTGCCGACGCGGCGCCCGCTGCGGCTCCGGCCGCCTGACCTGCGCCGACGCCAGCAGGGTCGCCGCTCCGCTGCCCGGATGGCGGCGGGCGTTGGGCGAAGATCGCTGATCTGTGTCAGAAAGTGAGGTCTGACCTTAGGTTCTGACACGAGATAGCGATCTTCCCCCGGGCCGCCGCGCTGCGACGGCCACGTAGACGGAAGAAGGCCCCGCCGAGCGGCGGGGCCTTCTTCCGTCTACCGAGCGCAGCTCAGCAGTCGAAGTACATCTGGAACTCGTGCGGCGTGGGACGCAGGCGGACCGGGTCGATCTCGTTGGACCGCTTGTAGTCGATCCAGGTCTCGATCAGGTCGCTGGTGAACACGCCACCGGCCTGCAGGTACTCGTTGTCCTTCTCGAGCGACGTGAGCACGTCGGACAGCGAGCCCGGCACCTGGGTCACGTTCGCGACCTCCTCCGGCGGCAGGTCGTAGAGGTCCTTGTCGATCGGGGCCGGCGGCTCGATCTTGTTGCGGATACCGTCCAGACCGGCCATCAGCATCGCCGAGAACGCCAGGTACGGGTTCGACGACGGGTCGGGGCAGCGGAACTCGATGCGCTTGGCCTTCGCGTTCGTGCCGGTGACCGGGATACGGGTGCAGGCGGAGCGGTTGCGCTGCGAGTACACCAGGTTGACCGGCGCCTCGAAGCCCGGCACCAGGCGGCGGTACGAGTTGACCGACGGGTTGGTGAAGGCCAGCAGCGACGGCGCGTGGTGCAGCAGACCGCCGATGTACCAGCGGGCCGTGTCGGACAGGCCGGCGTAGCCGGTCTCGTCGTAGAACAGCGGCTCGCCGCCCAGCCAGAGGCTCTGGTGGGTGTGCATGCCCGAGCCGTTGTCACCGAACAGCGGCTTCGGCATGAAGGTCGCGGTCTTGCCGGCCTGCCAGGCGGTGTTCTTGATGACGTACTTGAACAGCTGCATCTGGTCGCCGGCGGCCAGCAGGGTCGAGAACTTGTAGTTGATCTCGGCCTGGCCGGCGGTGCCGACCTCGTGGTGACCGCGCTCGACGGTGTAGCCGAGGTCCACCAGGTTCGTCACCATGGTGTCGCGCAGGTCGGCGTAGTGGTCGGTCGGCGCCACCGGGAAGTAGCCGCCCTTGTAGCCCGGCTTGTAACCGCGGTTCGCGCTGCCGTCGGCGTTGAACTCCGAGCCGGTGTTCCACGCGCCCTCGACCGAGTCGATGTGGTAGAACGCCTGGTTGGCCTGGGTCGAGTAGCGGATCGAGTCGAAGATGTAGAACTCCGCCTCGGCGCCGAAGTAGGCGGTGTCGGCGATCCCGCTGGCGGCCAGGTAGGCCTCGGCCTTCTTCGCCACGTTCCGCGGGTCACGCGAGTAGGCCTCGCGGGTGAACGGGTCGTGGATGAAGAAGTTCAGCGCCAGGGTCTTCTGCACGCGGAACGGGTCGATGAACGCCGTGGTGACGTCCGGCAGCAGCAGCATGTCCGACTCGTGGATCTGCTGGAAGCCGCGGATGGACGAGCCGTCGAACGCGAGGCCGTCACGGAAGACGCTCGCGTCGAACGACTGCACCGGCACGGTGAAGAACTGCATCACGCCGGGCAGGTCACAGAAGCGGACGTCGACGAACTTGACGTCTTCGTCCTTGAGGTACCGAAGCAGTTCCTCGGAATTGGCGAACAACACGTCCTCCTGGCACATGGTCTGCGGGAGCTCCTGGCCCCCACTTCAGCACATCTCCGGGGCTGACCTCGGGAGACGCGGCCGACGGCGCTGCACTGCGTCGGGTGGCCATTGGCTGGTCGCGACGCTAGAACCGTGGCATTGCCCGGCCATGTCGGTTTTGTTTCGGCCGTGTTACGTCACCCGTAACCTGGCGCTTCGGGCTGGGCGGCCAGCTCAGCGGGCCGGTCCGGCGGCGCGGACGGTACGCTCGGCGGGTGACTGACGCCTCCCTGCCTGCCGTACCCTCCCTGGCCCGCCGGTTCGGGGCGCTGCTGCTCGACTGGATGCTCTGCGTCCTGGCGGCCGGCCTGTTCGCGGACCCGATGCGGGACGGCTGGGCGGCGCCGCTGGTGCTGGTCGCCGTCTACACCTTCTTCGTCGGGATCTTCGGGCAGACGCCGGGCATGCGCCTGGCGAAGATTACCTGCCTGGGGGTCGATACGGGTCAGCCGGTCGGCCTGTTCCGGGGCGCACTGCGCGGCGTCCTGCTCGCCCTGGTGGTGCCCGCTCTGATCATGGACGGCGAGCGCCGCGGCCTGCACGACCGCGCCGCCGGCACCGTGATCCGGCCCGCCGCCTGACCTGCCGCACCGGCTCCGTCCGCACGCGCCCGTTCGCCCATCGACGTCGCAGGGTGGGCGACCCGTGGCGGGCCGCAAGCCGCGGCGGCGTGGGCGTCAGGTGGCGGCGGTGAGCGTGGCTGTGCGCAGCGCGGGGACGGTGAGGCAGAACGCCGCCGCGAGCAGGTCCAGCGCCGCGCACGCCGCGAACGACGGCACGGTGCCCACCTGGGCCGCCGCGAACCCCATGACCGCGATGGCCATCGGCGTGATGCCGAGGCTGACCAGGGTGTTGATCGAGGTGACCCGGCCGCGGTGGGTGTTGGCGGTGTGGGTGTGGGTCAAGCCGTTCATCGTCACCGCGAGCGGCCCGCTGGCCAGCCCGCCCAGCGCGGTCGCGGCGACGGCCCACGCGGGGCCGGGGACCGCCGCGATCGCATAGATCGCGCCGCCCTGCAGCACGATGCACGCGGCGGCGAGCATCCCGGCCCGGCCCGCCGGGCGCCAGCGCACCATCAGCAGGCTGCCGGCGGCCGCCCCGGCGCCGAATCCGGCCAGCATGTACCCGATCCCGGCCGCGCCCCACCCCCGCTGGTCGGCGACGAGCGCCAGGCCGACGTTGAGCGGCCCGGCGGCGGCGATGTTCACCAGCAGCGACACCAGCGTCGTCGCGCGCAGCACGGGGTGGCGGAGCAGGTAGCGCAGCCCTTCGCGTACCGAGGCCAGGACCGGCACCCGCGGATCGGCGGCCGCTGACGGGTCGGCGACCGCGGCGGGGCGGGGGTGGACCGACCACAGGGCCAGCACCGACACCCCGAAGGTGACCGCGTTGACGAGGCAGGCCAGCGGCAGACCGCCCAGGGGCAGCAGCAGGCCGCCCAGGGGCGCGCCCAGCATGAGCGCGAGCCGCTGGGTCAGACCTGACAGTGCGAGGCCGCCGGTGAGCTGGACGGGGGAGAGCAGGCGGGGCAGCATCGCGCCCGCCGCGGGCAGGAACAGCGCGTCGGCCAGCCCGAACGCGAGCGCCACCACGACCAGCAGCGCGAGGCTGGGCTGCGCCAGCGCCACGGCGGCGGTGACCAGGGCGATCGCGCCCCGGGCGGCATCACTGCCGATCATGAGGCGGCGCGGGCCGTAGCGGTCGACGAACGCGCCGCCGAACAGCAGCAGCGCGAGCCGGGGGAGCGCGGACACGGCCAGGATCGCGCCCGCCGCGCCGGGCGAGGCCAGCTGGACCGCGCTGAACGACAGCGCGACGTACCAGACCTGGTCGCCGAGGATGGAGACCGCCTGGCCGCCCAGGTGGCGCAGGTAGGCGGGTTCGCGGTGGGCGGGTCCGTCGGCCGGTGCGGTGACGGCCGGACCGGCGGCGGGGGTACGCAGGGCCGCGGTGCTCATCAGGGGCGCTCCGGGAAGGCGTGGAAGAACAGGAACACGTGTTCGCGGTCGGTGTCGTCGGCGGCGGCGCGGCCGCGGTCCTTCCAGCGCACGACCAGCTCGTGCAGCTCGGCGGTCAGCTCGCTCAGCTCGGCCGGGGTGAGCCGGAGGAACGAGTCGCTGCTCATCGCGGCGGCCTGCCACGGCTCGCTCCAGGTGTCGCGGGACTGCTCGTAGCGGCGCACCCGCTCGAACTCGTCGATGACGAGCTGCGCCTTGGCCGCGGCGGAGATCGCCTGGCCCTCCGGGGTGGTGAAGTCGGCCGAGGACCAGCCGGTGGGGCCGGGCACGGCGCGCCACCAGCGCTCGCGGCGGTCGCGGGCCAGCTCGGGCACGTCCTCGACGAAGCCGGCCTTGGCCAGCTCGCGCAGGTGGTAGCTGGTCTGGCCGGGGTCGGTGCCTAGGCTGCGGGAGAGGGTGGCGCCGGTGGCCGGGCCGATCTGCGCCAGCAGCCGGTAAAGCTTCTGCCGGATCGGCTGGGCGAGTCCCTTGAGCACCTCGGGGTCGGTGATGCGCCGCATGTCGCTCATGCAGTCAACCTAGATCCAGTAGAAATATTCAGCAATACCTCTACTGGATCTTATAAACTTCGATAATTGTGGCCGTTAAAAAGGGCACCTTCCTCTACGCATAGCGTTAAGAAGGTGCCCTTCCTTGCTGGTCAGCGCATGCGGCCGCCGCCGCGGGGCATCCGCGGCGGGCGGAACTCCTTCGGGAGCTGGCCCTTGGGCATCTGCGGGCGGGCGGTGAGGGCGGTCAGCGCCCGGTCGAGGTTGTTGACCTCCTTGCCCGACAGGTTGCGGGGCAGGCGCATCAGGGTCATCCGCAGCTTGCGGATGGGGACCTGGTTCTCCTCGTTGCCGATGATGTAGTCGTACAGCGGGGCGTCGCCGATGACCTTCGACAGGCGGCGCTTCTGCTCGCCGAGCAGCGGCTTCACCCGCGCCGGGCTGCCCTCGGCGATCAGGATGACGCCCGGCCGGCCGATGA
Source organism: Catellatospora sp. IY07-71 (assembly GCF_018326265.1). GTDB lineage: Bacteria > Actinomycetota > Actinomycetes > Mycobacteriales > Micromonosporaceae > Catellatospora. The sequence goes on along the minus strand of NZ_AP023360.1, from coordinate 8,317,625 downwards.
CCATGTGCACCACGTCGAACTGGGTGGTCGCCGAGACGGCCTGCTTGACCCGCCAGTCGCCGCGCATCTGCTCGACGAGCTGCCCGGCCGCGCCGGGCTGGCCCTCCATCATGTTCATCATCGCGGCGTTGGACCGCAGGTTGAGCACGATGAGCACGGCCAGCAGCGCGGTGAGGATGCCCAGCGGGATCCAGATCCAGCCCCAGCCCAGCAGCACCGCGACCACGGTGAACGCGAGCGGCAGCAGGATCGCGGCCGCCACCAGGGGCGTGAACCACTTGTCCTGCTTGGCGGTGAACTTGAACACCATGCCGATCTGCTTCAACCGCTGGGTGAAGGAGACCTTCTCTTCGGCCTTTGCCATAGACGGATCCTAGGGTGGGTCGGTGGTGAGGTGACGATCAGGCGGTGGTACGCGCGTCGAGTGCCTGACGATACAAGCGTCCCGCCCGGTACGACGAACGCACCAGCGGACCGCTCATCACGCCCGCGAAGCCGATCTCCTCGGCCTCCTCGCGCAGCTCGACGAACTCCTCCGGCTTCACCCAGCGCTCCACGGGGTGGTGGCGCGGGGTCGGGCGCAGGTACTGCGTGATGGTGATCAGCTCGCAGCCGGCCGCGTGCAGGTCGCGCAGCGCCTGCGAGATCTCCGCGCGCTCCTCGCCCATGCCCAGGATGAGGTTCGACTTGGTGACCAGCCCGGCCTTGCGGGCCTGGGTGATCACGTCGAGGGAGCGCTCGTAGCGGAACGCGGGGCGGATCCGCTTGAAGATGCGCGGCACGGTCTCCACGTTGTGCGCGAGCACCTCGGGCGCGGCCGAGAACACCTCGGCCAGCTGCTCCGGGTTGCCGTTGAAGTCGGGGATCAGCAGCTCGACGCCGCAGCCGGGGACCAGGGCGTGAATCTGGCGCACGGTCTCGGCGTACAGCCACGCGCCGCCGTCGGGCAGGTCGTCGCGGGCCACCCCGGTCACGGTGGCGTACTTCAGCTCCATGGTGGCGACGGACTCGCCGACCCGGCGGGGCTCGTCGGCGTCGAACTCGGCCGGCCTGCCGGTGTCGATCTGGCAGAAGTCGCAGCGCCGGGTGCACACCTCGCCGCCGATGAGGAACGTCGCCTCCCGGTCCTCCCAGCACTCGTAGATGTTGGGGCAGCCGGCCTCCTGGCAGACGGTGTGCAGGCCCTCCCGCTTGACCAGCGAGGTCAGCGCGGTGAACTCCGGGCCCATCTTCGCCTTGACCTTGATCCACTCCGGCTTACGCTCGATGGGGGTCTCGGCGTTGCGGGCCTCGACGCGCAGCAGGCGCCGGCCCTCGGGAGCCACGATGGTCATGCAGCCAGCGTACGCGGCGAAACAGCCTTGATCTTCCAGTGGGTAACGGACGTCTCAGTGCCCCGTGCCCGCCGGGATGATCCACTCGTGGGCGCCACCGCTCACCGCGGTAAGCCGCTCGAAGTCCCGGTCGTGGTGCAGCACGGTGAGCCCGTGCTCGGCGGCCGTGGCGGCGACGATCACGTCCACCGGTGGAGTCCGGTGCTGGCCGCGCTGCGCGAGCGCGCCGTGCAGGTCGACGGCGGCCAGCGGATCGCTCAGCTCCACCCGGGGGAGCAGGGCCAGCGCGTTTCGGGTCTGCAGCCAGTCGCGGCTGTTACGGGCGGCCACCAGCATCTCCAGCATCGCCGGCATGCAGATCGTGAGCCGCTCGTCCGCGGACAGCTCCTTGAGCCGCAGCATGGCCTCGGCGTTCAGCCGGCCCTGGAAGTAGGCGCTGGTGTCGAGCAGGTAGCGCACGTCAGGCGGCCCACTCGCGGCGGCGGCGCTCCCAGGCGACGTCGAGCCGCGGCGTCTCCTCCAGCAGCTCCTGCGTCGTCTCCAGGTGCGCGGCGTATTCCTGCTGCTCGGCGAGGGACATCGCGGTGTAGTCGGCGAACGCCTGCTCGAGATGGTCGCCGAAGGCGTTGCGCCGCTCCCGCAGCCGCGCGGCGGCGTCCTGGAGCGCCCGGTTCACGGTGTCCTTCTTCGTGGTGGTGCCGTAGTAGCGGCGCGCCTGCTCCAGCGCCTCGTCGTCGAGATCGATGAGAGTGTTGGCCATCGCGTGCCTCCGTATATGTGTTTCAGTCCGAGCATATGACGTCGCTTCCGCGCATACAACTAATCGTCTTGCGGACGTCGCGACCGGCTCGGTAGGTTCCGCTCAACAGCAGTGACGGGGCGAATCACCGGAGTGACGCCCGGGTCGGGCCGGCTCAGCCGCCCGTGTGGCTCCGTTCACCGGCTGCCGAGGCCCGGACCGCAGCGTGCGGTCGGGGCGAAGGTGTGGTGGTACCGCGGGTTCCCAAACCGCCCACACCCCTTTGGGGACGGCGTTGCGGACCGAAACCGGAGGTAAACCACCATGCAACGCATCCTTTCCAGCGAACTGCCCCGCCACGCGGGCGCCCGGATCACCATCGCCGGCTGGATCCATCGCCGCCGCCTGCTCAAGCAGGTCGCCTTCCTGATCGTGCGTGACGCGTCCGGCCTGAGCCAGACCGTCGTCGCCGAGCCCGAGCAGCGCGCCTGGCTGGAGACGCTGCCGGAGGAGACCGTCGTCGCCGTCGAGGGCACGGTGACCGCGAACCCGGCCGCCCCGGGCGGGGTGGAGCTGACCGAGCCGGTGGTACGCCTGCTCGGCGAGCCCGCCGAGCCCACGCCGTTCGACCTGTACCGGCCGGTGCTGTCGCCGACCCTGCCCACCCAGCTGGACCACGCCCCGCTGTCGCTGCGCCACCCGTCCCGGGCCCGCGCGCTGCGCATCAGCGCCGCCGCGGCGGCCGGGTTCCGCGAGGGCCTGGACGCGCTCGGGTTCACCGAGATCCATACCCCGAAGATCGTCGCGACGGCGACCGAGTCCGGGGCGAACGTGTTCGCGCTCGACTACTTCGGCCGCCCCGCCTACCTGGCCCAGTCGCCGCAGTTCTACAAGCAGCAGATGGTCGGGGTGTTCGAGCGGGTGTACGAGGTCGGGCCGGTGTTCCGGGCCGAGCCCAGCGACACCACCCGTCACCTCGCCCAGTACACCTCGCTGGACGCGGAGCTGGGCTTCGTCACCGACCACCGGGACGTGATGGCGGTGCTGCGGGAGACCGTCGCGGCGATGGTGGCCCGGGTCGCGCCGCTGGCCGAGGGCCTCACCCTGCCCGAGGTGCCCGCCGAGATCCCTGCGCTGCACTTCAGCGAGGCGCTGAAGATCGCCGGTGCGCCCGCGGACGAGCCCGACCTGGCGCCCGCGCACGAGCGCGCCATCGGCGAGTGGGCCGTACGCGAGCACGGCAGCGAGTTCGTGTTCGTCACCGGCTACCCGATGGCCAAGCGGCCGTTCTACACCCACCCGCAGCCGGGCGACCCGCGCTGGTCGAACAGCTTCGACCTGCTGTTCCGGGGCCTGGAGCTGGTCACCGGCGGCCAGCGCCTGCACCGGTACAGCGACTACCTGGCGGCGCTGGCCGCGCGCGGGGAGAGCGCGGAGCCGTACGAGCCCTACCTGCAGGCGTTCAAGCACGGCATGCCACCGCACGGCGGGTTCGCGATCGGCCTGGAGCGCTTCGTCGCCCGCATCACCGGCGCCCAGAACATCCGCGAGGTCACCGCATACCCCCGCGACCTCCACCGCGTGACGCCCTGATCGGCGGATGATCACCCGACTTGCCTGGCATCTGGGCGTATCTTGGCCGCTCATACGCCCGATTGCCAGGCAGGTCGGATGATCTGGTGGCACGGTGAGGGCATGGAGTTCCTCATCGGAGCGCTCTGCCTGGTCGTGATCGCGGTGGTGATCGTGGCCTGGGTGGCGTCGCTCTACAACGGGCTGGTCCGCGCGCGCAACGCGTACCAGAACGCCTTCGCGCAGATCGACGTGCAGCTGACCCGGCGGCACGACCTGATTCCCAACCTGGTCGAGACCGCCAAGGGCTACATGAGCCACGAGCGCGAGACGCTGGAGGCGGTCACCGCGGCCCGCACCGCCGCGATGACCGCCCAGGCCAACGCGGCACGCAACCCCGGCGACCCGGCCGCGATGCAGGGGCTGGCCGGCGCCGAGAACGGGCTCACCCAGGCGCTGGGCCGCCTGTTCGCGGTATCCGAGGCATACCCGGACCTCAAGGCCAGCCAGAACATGATGCAGCTGTCCGAGGAGCTGACCTCCACCGAGAACCGGGTCGCGTTCGCCCGCCAGGGCTACAACGACGCGGTCATGCAGTACAACAACAAGCGCGAGACCTTCCCCGGCAGCCTGCTGGCCGGGCCGTTCGGGTTCCACAAGGCGGCGCTGCTGGAGATCGACGACCCGGGCAAGCGCGAGGCGCCGCGCGTGCAGTTCTGACCCGCGGCGATGGACTTCTTCGAGCGCCAGCGCCAGGTCAAGCGGATGTCGTTCCGCCTGATCGTGCTGTACGCGCTGGCCGTCGTCGCGATCGTGATCGTGGTGAACCTCGCCGTGGCGTGGGCGCTGGGCGCGTTCGAGGCTCCGGCGGGCGAGCTGGCCTGGCTGATGGTGTGGACGTCGCTGCTCACGGCCGGCTCGATCCTGCTCGCGTCGCTGTTCCGCACCATCGGGCTGCGGGCCGGGGGCGGCAAGGTGGCCCGGGACCTGGGCGGCGTGCTGGTGCCCGAGGACACCAGCGACCTGCGGCTGCGCCGCCTGCGCAACGTGGTGGAGGAGGTCGCGCTGGCCTCCGGCGTGCCGGTGCCCGAGGTGTACGTGCTGGAGGACGAGCAGGGCATCAACGCGTTCGCGGCGGGCTGGTCCCCGGCCGACGCGGCGATCGCGGTCACCCGGGGCGCGCTGGACCGGCTCAACCGCGACGAGCTGCAGGGCGTGATCGCGCACGAGTTCAGCCACGTGCTCAACGGCGACATGCGGATCAACATCCGGCTCATCGGGCTGCTGTTCGGCATCCTGTTCCTGGCCGTCATGGGGCGAACGTTCCTCTACGCGGGGGCGTTCGGCGGCGGGCGGGACCGGCGCGACCAGGGCAGCAACCCGCTGCCGCTGATCGGCATCGCGCTGGTGGTGGCCGGGTCGGTGGGCGTGTTCGCGGGGCGGCTCATCCAGGCGTCGGTGTCGCGGCAGCGGGAGTACCTGGCCGACGCCTCGGCGGTGCAGTTCACGCGGCAGACCTCCGGCCTGGCCGGCGCGCTGAAGAAGATCGGCGGGCTGGAGACGGGGTCGCGGCTGCGTACGCCGAAGCTCGACGAGGTCGGGCACCTGATGTTCGGCGAGGCGCGGGCGCACTCGCTGTTCGCCACGCACCCGCCGCTGGTCAAGCGCATCCAGGCGCTGGAGCCGGGCTTCGACCCGGCCGAGCTGGACGCACTCGCGCAGCGCTGGCAGGCCGCCCCGCCGTCGGGCATGGCCGAGGACGCGGCCATGGGCCTGGCACCGGGAGCGGGTGCCACCCGATCCGCGGTGACGGGTCCGGCCCTCGGCCCGGCGACAGGCTCGTCCGGGGAATGGCCCGGCGGTGCGGGTGCGGTCGCCGGTCCGGCGGCCGGGGCCGCGGCGGACGCGGGCGGCACGCAGCCCGTGGCCCGCGGCCCGCTGCCGGGCGTGGACACCCGCCATCCGGTACGCCCCGACGCGGTCGTCGCGACGGTCGGCGCGCCGGGGCAGCCCGCCTACCACCGGGCCGGTTCGCTGCTCAACCACCTGCCGCCGGAGCTGCTCGCCCGCGCCCGGCGCGGCGACACAGCCCCCGGCCTGCTGTTCGCGCTGCTGCTGTCGGAGCACGCGGACGTCCGCGAGGCGCAGCTGGCCGTGCTGGGTGAGCGGCACGGCGCGGGCGCCGTCGCCGACGCGCTGGACGAGGCCGGGCGGCTGGCCGGGCTGCACCCGCTGCTGCGCCTGCCGCTGGCCCAGCTGTGCTTCCCCGCGCTGCGTACCCACCCGATCGCGCGGCGGCAGGACGTCATCGCCACGATCGACGTGCTGGCCCGCGCCGACGGGCGGATCAGCGTGTTCGAATACGCGCTGTCCCGGCTGCTGCACCGCGAGCTGTACGAGGCGACGTACGACACCCCGCCCTGGCCGGTGCGCTCGCGCAGCCTCCCGCAGGCCCGCAACGCGATCGCCGCGCTGCTCGCGGTGCTGGCCCGCGCCGGTCACCCCGACGAGGCGTCGGCCGAGCGCGCGTACCGGGCCGGGCTGTCCGTGATCCTGCCCGGCCAGGACCTGCCCATGACCGCGCCGCAGCACGGCGTGCTCGCCCTGGACGGCGCCTGGCCGATGCTCGACGGCCTCGATCCCCGTGACAAGGCTCGCCTGATCGAGGCGGTGGTCGCGGTGATCGCCGACGACGGCACGATGACCGTCGCCGAGCAGGAGCTCACCCGCACCGTCTGCGGGATGCTGCACTGCCCGCTCCCGCCGTTGACCGCCTGAGCGCCGGCGTATCGGCCGTCTTCCGGGGGCGGCGCCCGTTCCGGGGGCGGCGGTGGCCATGATCGGCGTTTCGTGTCGAAATGCTGTGCCAGACCGCAGATCGTGACACGAGATCACGATCAACGCCGGGGAACCCCGGCCCACCCCACCGCACCAGGGTTAAGAAGGGCACCTTCCTCTACGGATAGCGTTAAGAAGGTGCCCTTCCTTTGCTTTAGGGGGCGAGGAGGGTGGGGAGGTGGCGTTCGACGATGGGGAGGATCTCGGCGACGGTGACGTCGCGGCCCAGTTCGGCGCTGAGGGAGGTCACCGAGGCGTCGGTGATGCCGCAGGGCACGATGTTGGCGAAGCGGCTCATGTCGGGGTCGCAGTTCAGCGCGAAGCCGTGCAGCGAGACGTTGCGGGCCACCCGGATGCCGATCGCGGCGATCTTGCGGTCGGGACCGCGCTCGTCCTCGCGCACCCACACGCCGGAGCGGTTGTTGCCCTTGATCCGGGTGGTGGCCACGCCCAGCTCGGCGCAGACGTCGATGAGCATCTGCTCGGTACGCCGCACGTGCGCGACCACGTCGGCGAGCCCGCCGCGCACCACCGGCAGCTTGACGATCGGGTAGCCGACGAGCTGCCCGGGGCCGTGCCAGGTGATCTTCCCGCCGCGGTCCACGTCCACGACCGGGGTGCCGTCGAACGGCCGCTCCCAGGGCTCGGTGAGCTTGCCCGCGGTGTACACGCTCGGGTGCTCCAGCAGCAGCACGGTGTCCGGTTCGGTGCCCTCGACGACGCCCGCGTGCAGGCGGCGCTGCTCGTTCCAGGCGGTCAGATACTCGACGGTGCCGGCGCGTCGGATCACGAGCGCCGGCGAGACGATGCTGGTCACGTTCGTCAGGCTACTCGTGCGCGCGTGCCTGGCCAGGAAAGGTGCGCGGCGTCACCCGCACCCGTGAATGCGTGACCAGCTCGCGACCAGTATGGTGTGCGCAAGCGGCGTGCTTGTGAAAGCTTTCACAAATACTGGCACGCTGTGTCAGCTTGCCTTGCGTACGGAAGGACCAGCGCGCGATGACGGCGACGCGGGAGAAGAAGGAGCAGCTCCAGGCAGAGCCGGAGCAGGATGCCGGGGTGGCCGCCCGGCCCCGGCCGAAGCGCTGGCGCTGGCTGCTGCCGGCCCTCGGCCTGGTGGTGTGGCTGCTGATCAGCGGCGGCATGGGCGGGTTCGCGGCCAAGACGGCCGAGGTGCAGAAGAACGACAACGCCTCGTTCCTGCCGGAGACCGCCGAGGCGACGCTCGTGCTGGAGCAGAGCAAGAAGTTCGCGGGCTTGGACGTGGTCCCCGCGCAGCTCGTCTACGGCCGTGACACCGGCCTGACCGAGGCCGACAAGACCGCCATCACCGAGCAGCTCGCCGCCGTCAAGGCCGAGCTGGGCGACCGCCTCGCGGACGTGCCGCTCTACCCGCGCTTCTCCACCGACGGCAAGGCGGCCCAGGTCACCGTGCTGTTCACGGAGACCGACGCGCAGAAGAACATGGCCGACGTGCAGTGGATCCGCGACCACGTGGGCCTGCCCGACGGCCTGAACGCGCACGTCGGCGGCCTGGGCGGCATCCTCACCGACATGATGGAGGTCTTCGGCTCCATCGACGGCCTGCTGCTCGGCGTCACCGTAGGCATCATCCTGATCATCCTGCTGATCGTGTACCGCAGCCCGCTGCTGCCGCTGGTCGTGCTGTTCGGCGCGGGCATGGCGTTCACGCTGGCCAACGGCGTGGTCTACCTGCTGGCCAAGGAGGAGGTAATCACGGTCTCCGGCCAGAGCCAGGCCATCCTCGACGTGCTGGTGCTCGGCGCCGCCACCGACTACGCGATGCTGCTGGTGTCCCGCTTCCGCGAGGAGCTGCGCCGCACCGTGAGCAAGTACGACGCGATGCGGGTCGCGCTGCGCGCCTCGTTCGAGCCGATCCTCGCCAGCGGCGCGACCGTCATCCTCGGCCTGCTCTGCCTGCTGGTGTCCGACCTCGCCTCGAACAAGGGCCTCGGCCCGGTCGGCGCGATCGGCATCGCCAGCAGCCTCGCCGTGTCGCTGACCCTGCTCCCGGCGGTGCTCGCGCTGCTCGGCCGCGCGGCGTTCTGGCCGGTGCGCCCGAAGCACGGCTCCGCGCCGGTCGAGGAGACCGGCATCTGGGCGAAGGTGTCCGCGCTGGTGGGCCGCCGCGCCCGGCTGGTCTGGATCGGCACCGCGGTGCTGCTGCTGGCCGGCGTCGCCGGGCTGACCCGCCTGGACGCCGACGGCATCCCGCAGTCCGAGGGCTTCATCGGCAACCCCGACTCGGTGGCCGCGCAGGAGCTGACCACGGCGCACTTCCCGGGCGGCAGCGGCAACCCCGCCGAGATCGTCACCCGGGCCGAGAAGCTGGACCAGGTGCTGCTGGCCGTACGGCAGACCGCCGGCGTCGCCGAGGCGGCCCCGTTCACGGGTATGCCGGCCATGCCGATCGTCCCGCCCACGGGTGAGGGCCAGACCGGCACCGAGGGCGGCCCCACGGGGGAGACCGTGCCGGGCGGCCAGGGCCAGACCGGTGCCGAGGGGCAGCCGGGCACGCCGCTGGTGCCGCCGCCGGCCGAGCCGAAGGTGGTCGACGGACTGGTCCGGATCGACGCGACGCTGAGCGACGCGGCCGACTCCCCGGCCGCGCTGGAGACGGTCGAGCGGCTGCGCGCCGCCGTGCACGCCATCGACGGCGCGGAGGCGAAGGTCGGCGGCTTCTCCGCGATCAACTACGACGTGCAGCACACCTCGCAGCGCGACCGTAACGTGATCATCCCGCTGGTGCTGGGCGTCATCTTCCTGATCCTGATGGTGCTGCTGCGCTCGCTCATCGCGCCGCTGCTGCTCATCGCCACGGTGGTGCTGTCCTACCTGGCCACGCTGGGCATCTCCGGCCTCGTCTTCACCGACGTGCTGGGCTTCCCGGGCGCCGACTCGTCCTACCCGCTGTTCGCGTTCGTGTTCCTGGTGGCGCTGGGCGTGGACTACAACATCTTCCTGATGACGCGGGTCCGCGAGGAGGCCGGCAAGATCGGCCACAAGCCCGGCACGCTCAAGGGACTCGCGGTCACCGGCGGCGTGATCACCTCGGCCGGCGTGGTGCTGGCGGCGACGTTCGCGGCGCTGGCCGTGCTCCCGCTGGTCTTCGTGGTGGAGATCGCGTTCGCGGTGGCGTTCGGCGTGCTGCTGGACACCCTGCTGGTGCGCTCGCTGCTGGTCCCCGCCCTCACCGTCGACATCGGCCGCTTCGTCTGGTGGCCGGGCAAGCTCTGGCGGCGTCCCGCCGAATAATCCCGGGGTGGGGAAGGAAGGGCGCCTTCTTATCGCTTTGCGATGTAGAAGGTGCCCTTCCTAACGTCGTGGCCGGGTTGCGTATGGTGACGCCGTGTCGCAGACCACCCTGGAACCCGCCGCCACCGCGTCCGAGGCACCCGCCGCGCCGCGCCGTCCGCACTGGACCGCCGTCGTCGAGACGCTGCTCATCGTCGCGGGCCTGGCCCGCCTGGTCTGGGGCCAGCAGGTCGCGGTCGTCGCCGACGGGGTGGACCGGCTCAACAGCATCAGCGTCCTGCTCACCGACGGGCGGCTCAACAACAGCGAGTACTCCATCATGGGCCCGCTGTTCTCCACGCCGCTGTGGCTGCTCGGCAAGGCCGTGGCCACCCCCGAGGCGGGCATCAAGTACTTCAACCTGGTCGTCTTCACGATCGGCCTGGCCGCGCTCTGGCTGCTGCTGCGCGGGCTGGTGCCCGGCGCGCTGATCCGGCGGTTCATGCTGATCACCGTCGCGGCGAGCATGCTGCCGCCGGACGTCGGCCACTACGGCAGCGAGACGTTCACCATGATGGGCGTGATGGTCGGCATCGTCGTCGTCGTGCGCGGGCGGCGGCGCGGCTGGGGCTGGGCCGCGGCCGTGGTCGGCGTGGTCAACACGCCCGCCACCGTGGTCGGCTTCGGCGTGGTCGGCCTCGCCGAGACCTGGCGGCACCGGCGGCTGCGCCTGCTGGTGCCGGTGGCGGTCGCGGCGGCGCTGATCCTGCTGGAGATCCTGGCCCGCAAGGGCGGCTACGTAGGCGACCGCGGCTCGAAGGACGTCATGCCGTTCTCGGGCCGCCCCGGCTTCTCGTACCCGTTCTTCTTCGGGGTGCTGGCCATCCTGTTCGCGTTCGGCCGGGGCATCGTCTGGTACCTGCCCGGCATGTTCCTGCCGATGCGGCGCGCGCTGGCCGACCTCGACGGCCCGGCCGGCATCGACCTGGCCCGCATCCACCGGCTGTGGCTGCTCTTCATCGGCGGGCTGGTCGTCGTGTACGCCCCCTGGTGGGCCTGGTACGCGGGCATGTCCTGGGGGCCGCGCTTCTTCCTGGCCGGCATCCTGCCCGCCGCCCTGGTGCTCGCCCTGCGCCTGGGCCACCGGCAGGCCGGGCTCGGCGCGAACCTGCTCACGCTGGCGGTGCTGCTGCTGTCGGTATGGATCGGCCTGAACAGCCTGTTCTGGCACGAGCTGTGGCCCACGGCCTGCTTCAACACCCCGCAGTCCGTCGAGGCGCTCTGCTGGTACTCACCCGAGTACAGCTCGCTCTGGTATCCCCTGGTGTCCTGGCAGTTCGCGCATCTGACCGCGACCCAATGGATCAGCGTCGCCTACAGCGCGGCGGTCCTGGCCTGGCTCGGCACTCCGCTGCTCCGGCGCATCGCCGCCCAGCTCGCCGCGGCCTGGCGCGATCACCTCGCCCCCCGCCTGACCCGCGCCGCCTGGCGCTGGTAGGCAGCCGCTCGCGGCGAGCAGGTCCTGCTCCGCGCCAACCGGCCGGGGTCAGTGGACCTGCCAGAGCCAGATGTCGGAGACGCGCTTCGGCTCGCCGAGGAGCTCGGTCATGGCCTGCTTCAGGGCGGGCTGGTACGTCGGCCAGTGGGCGCCGTGCACGTCGTCGGCGAGCACCACGATGCTCGCGTTCCAGTAGCGCAGGTCGTCGCGCAGCGCGGTGCGGTCCGCGTCCGTGAGCGGGGGCACCACGCCGGTCTTCGCGATCGTCTCCAGCAGGGTCTGCGTGGGGCGGGGGATCGGGCCGATGCGGCCGGTGCCGTTCGGGCCGCCGGGGCCGAGGAAGAAGCCCGCGGGCAGCCGGAACACGCTGTCGCCCGGACCGGCCGCGTCGGCGAGCGCGGCGGCCTGCCAGCGCTGCCCGTCCGGCAGCAGGTCGTTGGTGATCGGCACGGGCACGACGGTGCCGCCGTCGGCGACGTACTCGCGCCACTGACCGGTGGTGAAGAACTCCGGCACGGGAGCCCGGTCGCGGGCCAGCAGCGGGGTGGGGACCAGCGGCAGCAGGGCGAGAGCGAACGCGGCGGCCCACGCGGCGCGCGGTCCGGGCACCCGTACCCCCAGGCCCTGGTCTTCGTCGCGGGAGGTCAGCGCGGTGGCGAGCCAGGCCACGACGAGGCCGAACGCGGGCGCGACGATCAGCGCGAGGCGGGACGGCAGCGCGGCGTTGAACACCGGCAGCCCGCCGATCAGCGCCTCGGGCATCCACACCCCGGTGAGGCGGCCCAGCCAGCGCAGCTCGGGGCCGAGCGAGAGCAGCGCGAACACGCCCGCGGTGACGGCCACGGCGGCCAGGTCGACCCGCTGCGGCCGGGCGGCTCGGCGCCACAGCAGCACGCTGCCGACGATCACGAGCAGCAGCAGCGGCGCGCCGAAGAACGAGTTCTCCTCGGTCGGGTTGGCGGCCAGGTCGGTGTTGAGGCCGAGCGCGCCGGCCAGCGAGCGCTCCGGCCAGGCGGCGAAGGCGGCCAGGTCCTCGTTGTGCACCTTCGGGTCGAAGCCGGTGCCGTGGTACCGCTGCGGGCCTGCGAAGTGCAGATACAGGGGGTACGCGAGCAGCGTGCCCGCCACGACCGCGCCGCTGCCCAGCCCGATCAGCACCCGGCGCAGCAGCGCCGTCGCCTCGGCGCGCCGGGCCAGCGCCCAGACCAGCGTGAACACGCCGAGCGCGAGCGCCGTGAAGAACAGCGCCTCGCCCGCGAGCGAGAAGCAGACGGCGATGAGCAGCCCCAGCAGCGCGCCGTCGCGGACCGGCTTGTCGCGGCGGACCAGCAGCAGGCAGCGGGCGATGATCAGCGGCACGACCCACTGCGCCGTCCAGTTCAGGTGCGCGTTCGCGTGGGAGATCATCGCCGGGGCGAAGCCGCAGAACAGGCCGCCCAGCGCCGCGCCGAGCCGGTTCGCGCCGAGGTGGCGCTGGAACAGCCAGTACCAGGCGTACGCGGTCGCGGCGAGGTTCAGGGTGAGGATCACCACGAACGTGATCGCCGGGCCGGCCAGGATGGTCAGCGGCGCGAACAGGAACGCGTACACCGACACCGAGGTGTTGACCGCGAGGTTCACCCCGTCGGGCACGTTGAGCAGGTGGGTGAAGAGGGGGTCCGCGCCGTTGGTGAGCGCGTATGCCCCGTAGGACAGCAGCCACTCGAAGAACGCCTGGTCGCCGGAGTTGACGCCGCTCGCGCGGTGCAGCGGGTCGGACCAGAGCGCACCGGTGACCCATACCGCGCCGAGCAGTGAGATGGCCGCGACCAGCAGATCGATCCGGCGGCCGCGGGTGCGCGCGGCGGCCTCCGCGCCGTCGGGGCCGGGCGCCTGCGCGAGGTCGGCGGGCGGGCTCAGCGGGCTGGCGGGCGAGGCGATCGACACTCGGCGCAGTTTATCAGCGCACTCGGCGCGCCTTCCGTGGCGCAGCCATGCACGAAGATCGCCAGTCTGTGCCCAAATGTTGCGTCAGGCGACAGTTTTCGACACAAGATGCTGATCATCCCATCCTCGCGCGACAGTGGGCGGGGGGAGGTGACCCGGCGACACGCGCGAGATACGCACAGTGATTGACCCGCCTATTGAAAATGACTATCAATAGCAGTATGAAGATGGCATTCGTCGGCAAGGGCGGCAGCGGTAAGACCACCCTTGCGGCGCTCGTGGCCCGGCACCTGGCGGCGGCGACGCCGCCCGGGGCGCTGCTGGCCGTGGACGCGGATATCAACCAGCACCTGGCGGCGGCGCTCGGCATCAGCGAGGACGAGGCGGTCCTGCTCCCGTCGCTGGGCGACCACCTGACGGAGATCAAGGAGTACCTGCGCGGCGACAACCCGCGCATCGCCTCCGCCGCCACGATGGTCAAGACGACCCCGCCGGGGCGCGGCTCGCGCCTGCTGCGGGTGGGCGAGACCAACCCGATCTACGACCGCCTGGTCCGCCGCGTCGGCGGGGTGCGCCTCGCGGTGACCGGCCCGTTCGCCACCGAGGACCTGGGCGTGGCCTGCTACCACTCCAAGGTCGGCGCGGTCGAGCTGCTGCTCAACCACCTGGTCGACGGGCCGGGGGAGTACGTCGTGGTGGACATGACCGCGGGCGCGGACAGCTTCGCCTCCGGCCTGTTCACCCGGTTCGACGCCACGTTCCTGGTGTGCGAGCCGACGCTGCGCAGCGTGGGGGTGTACCGGCAGTACATCGGCTACGCCCGCGACTTCGGGGTGCGCGTGCACGTGATCGGTAACAAGATCGACGACGCGTCGGACGTGGCGTTCCTGCGCGAGCACGTCGGCGACGACCTGCTCACCTGGGTCGGCCGCTCCGGCTTCGTACGCGCCGCCGAGCGCGGTGCCCCGCGCCCGATCAGCGAGCTGGAGGCGCCCAACCGGGCCGCGCTCGACCTGATCCGGGCGACCGTGGACGGCTGCGACAAGGACTGGCCGCGCTACACCGCGCAGGCCGTGGAGTTCCACCTGCGCAACGCGCAGGCGTGGGGCAACGCCCGCAGCGGCGAGGACCTCGCCGCCCAGGTCGACCCCGATTTCGTGCTCGGGCCGCAGCGGCTCGAGCCGGCAGGACACCGCTGACGGCCGCCGGCCGTCCCGAGGAGAGGAGAGCACATGTCACTCGACGTACCCGTGGCGCTGCTGGAGCGCGCCGAGGCCGGGCAGGTCGACGACGCCGAGTTCGTCGACTGCGTACGCACGTCGCTGCCGTACGCGTGGGAGGTGGTCAGCGCCGCCGCCGGGCGGCTGGCCGACGCGCCCGGCGCCGAGTTCGGCGAGCACGCCAGCCCGCCGCCGAGCGAGGCCCAGCGCGGTGAGCTGCTGCGCGCGCTGGCCAGCGACGCGATCCGGGGCGGGCTGGAGCGCCACTTCGGCATCAAGCTCGCGTTCCAGAACTGCCACCGCGTCGCCGCGTTCGCGCTGAGCGCCGTCGGCGGGGACGCCTACCAGGAGTTCATCTCCCCGGTGGCCCAGCTCCGCAACCAGTCACCCGAACTCCGCGACTGCTGAACGAGGAAAGGAAGGGCACCTTCTTATCGCTTTGCGTATAGGAAGGTGCCCTTCTTAACGCACTGCGCTGAACTGCGCTGTGGAAGGAGTGACCTTGCTGGACGTTTTCCTGACCAGTGCCTATGGCCCGGCCGCGGCGCTCGCACACGCGGTGGCGGCGGAGCGGGCCGGGATGGGCGGGGTGTGGCTCGCCGAGCACCACTTCGTCGGGTACGGCCAGTGCCCGTCGGCGACCGTGCTCGCCGGGCACATCCTGGCCGGGACCAGGCGCATCACCGTCGGCACGGCCGCGTGCGTGCTCGGCTCGCGGCACCCGGTCGCGCTTGGGGAGGAGGCGGCGCTGCTGCACGCGCTGGCCGGGGACCGGTTTCAGCTCGGCGTCGCCCGGGGCGGGCCGTGGCAGGAGGTCGCGATCCTCGGGCGGGGCGTGGAGCACTACCGGCGCGGCTTCGCCGAGTCGCTGGAGCTGCTGTTGCGCTGGCTGTCGGGTGCGGCGGCGGTGGCCGCCGAGGGCGAGTTCCACCGGTTCGGGCCGCTGGCCGTCGTGCCGCGGCCGGACCGGCCGGTGCCGGTGCGGGTGGCGGTCACCTCGGGGGACACCGCCGAGCTGGCGGGGCGGCACGGGCTGCCGCTGCTGCTGGGCGTACACGCCGACGACGCCGAGACGGCCGCGCTGGTGGACCGGTGGGCGCTCGCCGCCACCGCGCACGGGCACGACCCGGTGGGCGCGGACCACGCGCGGGTCCGGCTGGCGTACCCGTGCGCCGACCGCGCCACCGGCGAGCGTGAACTGCGCGAGCACCTGCCGCGCTGGCTCGCGGGCATCCGCGCCGCCGTGCCCGTCTCCGGTGCCCCGCCCGGCCGTGACCTCGACGCCCACGTCGAACACCTGCTCCGGATCCAGCCGGTAGGCCCGCCCGACGAGGTCGCCGCCGCCCTGGCGCACTCCACCGCCGTGACAGGGGTGTCGCGCCACCTGTGCATGGTCGAAGCCGCCGGCTCCACCGAGGCCACCACCGACCTCATCACCACCCTCGCCGCGCTACCGACGGCTTGGCCCACTCCGTACCTCGTCCCCGGCGCCGCCGATCCGCCGGGCGGCGGCGTTAAGAAGGGGACCTTCTACTACGGAAAGCGTTAAGAAGGTGCCCTTCCTTTCAGGACTTCCGTTCGTAGACACATGGGGGAGGGGGAATGTGTGTTGCGGGGATATGTCGGGGGTGTTGCGCGAGGGCATAGCGTGCGGCTCCACAGCTGAGTGACATGGATCACTGTCTAGGAGCCCGCCATGCCCGTTCCCTCCGCCCCGCGGCTGCTCCGCGGGGTGCTCGCCCTCCTCATCGGACTCGCCGGGGTGGCCGTGGTCGCCACGCCGGCGCACGCCGCCACGCTGACGCAGGTCAGCTCGTTCGGCAGCAACCCCGGCAACCTCAGCATGTACAGCTACCGGCCCGACGGCCTGGCCGGTGGCCGCCCGGCCGTGGTGCTGCTGCACGGCTGCACCCAGAACGCGAACGCCTATTTCACCAACTCCGGCTGGCGCAAGTACGCCGACCTGTGGGGCTTCGCGCTCATCGTGGCCGAGCAGAAGTCCGGCAACAACTCGCTGAGCTGCTTCAACTGGTTCCAGGCGGGGGACATCGCGCGGGGGCAGGGCGAGGCCCTGTCGGTCAAGCAGATGGTCGACTACGCCAAGACCAACTACGGCACCGACGCGAGCCGGGTGTACGTGTCCGGCCTGTCCGCGGGCGGCGCGATGAGCGCGGTGATGCTCGCCGCGTACCCGGACGTGTTCAAGGCGGGCTCGGTCGTCGCGGGCATCCCGTACAACTGCGGCACGATTTGCCAGGGCCAGGCGGTGAGCAAGACCCCGCAGCAGTGGGGCGACCTCGTCCGCAACGCCAATCCCGGGTACGCCGGCCCGTGGCCGCGGGTGGCGATCTGGCAGGGGCAGTCCGACACGACCGTGGTGCCCGCCAACGGCACCGAGCTGATGACGCAGTGGACCAACGTGCGCGGCGCGTCGCAGACCCCGGCGAGCACGAGCAGCCTGCCCGGCAACACCACGCTGGAGACGTACGCGTCCGACGCGGTGCGGCTCTACAAGGTCGCCGGCATGGGGCACGGCACCCCCGTCGACCCCGGCAGCGGCGTGGACCAGTGCGGCACGGCCGCGTCGTACTTCCTGGACACCATCTGCTCGGCGTACCGCGACGCCCTGTTCTTCGGGCTGGACGGCGGCGGCACCACGCCCACCCCGCCCGGCGCGCCCACCGGCCTGACCGTCATCGGCGTCACCGACACCAGCGTCGCCCTGTCCTGGACGGCGGTGTCCGGCGCCACCGGCTACCACGTCTACCGCGGCGGCACGAAGGTGACGTCGTCCCCGGTCACCGGCACGGCGTACACGGCGACGGGGCTGAGCGCGGGCACCGCGTACACCTTCACCGTCACCGCCGTGAGCACCTCCGGCGAGAGTGCCCAGTCCGCCCCCGTCTCCGCCACCACCACCGGCGGCACCACCCCACCCGTCTGCTACACCGCCAGCAACTACGCCCACGTCGCCGCAGGCCGCGCCCACCACTCCCTCGGCTACGCCTACGCCGACGGCTCCAACCAGAACATGGGCCTCTACAACACCTTCTACACCCACACCCTGAAGCAGACCGGCCCCGACTACTGGGTCATCGCCGACGGCCAGTGCTGACCGGCCCTCGGTCCATGGCTCCACTGCTGCGTCGATCTTGCACGAACTGTTAGGGATATGCCCGGAAAGGGCGTGTCGCACCCACAGTTCACGCAAGATCGACGCGGTGGAGAGGGCGCGGCAGCGGGGTGGGTCAGGCGGGGACGGGGTCGGTGAGGGCGGCGTGGAGGGCCTGGCTGACGGTGCGGTGGCGGTAGGGGAAGCCGGCGGCGGTGAGGGCGCCGGGCATGACGCGGAGGCTGCGGTAGGCCTCGTTGCCGAACTCGCCGTAGAGGATCTTCAGGGCCGCCTTGGGGATGGGCATCACGGTGGGGCGGTGCAGTTCGGCGCCGAAGGCGCGGGTGAACTGGGCGTTGGTGACGGGTGCGGGGCCGACCATGTTGACCGGACCCTCGATGCGGTCGTCGTCCAGGACGAACCGGGCGGCGCCCAGCCAGTCGTAGAGGGAGATCCAGGGGACCCACTGGCGGCCGTTGCCCAGCCGCCCGCCGAGGCCCATCTTGAAGGGCACCAGCTGTGCCTTGAGGAAGCCGCCTTCGCGGTGCAGGGGGTAGCCGGTGCGCAGCAGCACCACGCGAGCCCCGGCGGTCACCGCGGGCGCGGTCGCCTCCTCCCAGTGGATGGAGACCCCGGCCAGGAAGTCGTCGCCGGGCGGGGACAGCTCGGTCACCTCGCGGTCACCGGTCTCCCCGTAGAAGCCCACTCCGGACGCGTTGACCAGGACCGGGACGCGCTGCGCGGCGACGGCGCGGGCCAGCGTCGCGGTCGGCACGACCCGGCTGGACAGGATCAGCGCCTGGTACTCGTCGGTCCAGCGCCGGTCGCTCACGCCCACCCCGCACAGGTTGACCACCGCATCGGTGCCGTCAGGGAGCCGGATCGGCTCGGCCGGATCCCACTGCCGCTCCGAAGGGTCGGCGGCCGGGCGGCGCACCAGCTGGATGACCTCGTGCCCGGCCGACCGAAGGGTCGACAGCAGGGGCTGCCCCAGGAAGCCCGAGGCTCCCGCCACCACGATCCGCATACGACAATCATGCCCGAAAAGGAGCCCGCCCCGGCGTGCCGACACCGCCGGAGGACGCTCCGCGGCCGGGCGGCGGTCACCGAGTCCGGCGGCGCAGCAGGTGTACGGCGACGACGGCCCCGCTGACGATCACCTGGACGAGCAGCATCGGGTACGGGTCGGCAGGCCGGGCGGCGAGCGCCCACAGCAGCGGCAGGCAGCCGAGCACCGCCATGTCGAGACCGGTCAGGCCCCAGATGAACCAGCCGGTGGGGATGTGCGAGCCGGTCATCGGCATGACCACGGGGGTCGAGGCGTGGTCGACGTGCCCGCGCCGCGCCAGGCGCGACGCGGCCACGGCCAGCACGGGCGCCGCCGCCGGGCCGAACAGCGCCCACGGCCCGGCGGGCAGCGCCCCGGCCCGTGCCAGCAACGCCAGCGCGACCGCGTACCAGGCCGCGGCCAGCACGGACGGCAGCGCCAGGCGGGCCGCGTCGGCGGCCGGCTGCCGTACCCCGAACAGGCGGGAAAGCGCCGGGCTGTCCGCGTCGTGGCGGGCGCCGCCGGAGCCCGCGCTCGCCGCGGCCAGCGCGAGCACGAATGAGGCGACCACGGCCACCGGCGCCTGCGCGGGCCACACCGTGACCAGGACGGCGGGCAGCGCGGTCGCCCCAGCCAGGGCGAGCGGGCGCAGCGGGCGGCGCGCCAGCACCCGCCAGTCGAGCCAGGCCAGTGCGAGCGGCCCCGGCCAGGACGGCCACCGCCGCGAGCGCAGCCGCCTGCCCCGCCAGTACGCCTGCTCGACCGCGCGGGTCAGGAACGACGGCTCCAGCCCGACGGCGGTCTCGGTCGCCACCCCCACCCGCCCGGCGGCGTCTGCCACCGGCCCGGCCGGGAAGCCCGCGAGCCGCCGCCACACCAGCAGCGCCAGCACCAGCGCCACCGCCACGGCCAGTCCGGCGGCCGGCAGCAGCCCGGACAGCGGCACCGCGGGCAGCGAACCAGCTCGCGGCGCCGAATCATCGACGACGGTGGCAGCTTGAACGACACGTCGCGTCGCGGCACCGGTAGGTGCCCCGGCGGCCGGTTCGGCGGCGGCCGGCGAGATCGAAGTGGACGGGGTGCCGGCAGTCACGATGGAGCCGGGCGGCGGCAGCAGCGGCGCGGCGGCGGTGAGCACGGCTGCGGCGGTCACGGCGAGGGCGACCCGGCGCAGGCGGCGGGTGGCCGGGGCCGAGGGCTGGGCCAGCGTGGCGAGGCAGACTGCGGCCAGCCCGGCCGCCGCGCCGATCAGGACGGTCGCGCCCAGCCGGAGCGGGCCGTGGTCGGGCATACCCAGCAGGCGGACCGCCACGGCGGCCGTGGGCGCGCCGGCGACGACGCCGAGGGCCGCCGCGCGCCGGGCGGCGGGGGCGAGCACCGCACGCCGGTCCAGGGGCGACAGCAGCAGCCAGCGGGCATCGGCGGGGGACAGGACGACCGGACCGGCGAGCGAGGCGAGCGCGACGAGCCCGGCGAAGTACGCCACCAGCAGGGCCAGCCCGGCGCGGGCGGCTGCCGGATCGGCCGCCGCGAGCGGCTCGGCCAGCCGGGTGAGCACCGTGTGGAACGGCCCGAGCAGCAGCACCACCAGGACGGCCACGCCGAAGACGCGGAAGTAGCGGTCGTACCAGTCGGCGGGGGCCCGGCGGGCCCGGGTCGCGGCGCGGGCGGCCCGTACGGCTCCCGCTGTGGGGACGGCCATCAGGCGGCGGGCGCGGATGCGGGGGCGGACGTGGGGCGGAGCGTGTCGCCGTCGCCGTCGCCGTCGAGCAGGCGGCCGTCGCGCATCGGCAGCACGCGCGCGCCCGTGCCCTCGGCCAGCGCCGCGTCGTGGGTGGCCATCACGATGGTGCCGCCGCCGTCGGCGTACGCCCGCAGCAGCGCCGCGAGCCGGACGCGGAACGCGGCGTCGAGCTTCTGCTCGGGCTCGTCGAGCAGCAGCAGGCGGCTGGGGCGGACGAGCACCGACGCCAGCGCGAGCCGCTGCCGCTGGCCGGAGGAGAGCGTCAGCGGGGTGGCCTCGGCCCGCCCGGCCAGCTCGAACTCGTCCAGCGCCCGTGCGACGGACAGGACCGGAGGGGTGCTCGTGCCGTGCGTCAGCGGGACGAGTTCCAGGTGCTCGCGGACGGTCAGGCCGGGATACCAGGCGGGCTCCTCGGCGGCCAGGGCGACCTCGCGCCAGAAGGCCGGGGCGGCGC
Source organism: Catellatospora sp. IY07-71 (assembly GCF_018326265.1). GTDB lineage: Bacteria > Actinomycetota > Actinomycetes > Mycobacteriales > Micromonosporaceae > Catellatospora. The sequence continues at coordinate 8,296,885 of NZ_AP023360.1, read as the reverse complement.
TCGGCGCGGCGCCCAGCACCCGCACCTCGCCGCCGCCGGGCCGGAGCAGGCCGCCCAGGCAGCGCAGCAGGGTGGACTTCCCACACCCGTTCACCCCGGCCACGGCGGTGATCTCGCCCGCGCCGACGGTCAGGTTCACCTCGCGTAGCACGGCGACCTCGCCGTACGCGACGGACACGCCCCTGGCCTCCACGATCGCCACCCGCCCACCCTAACGAGCCCCGCCACCGCCCTCGCCCGCCCGCCGACCGGCCATGATCGTCCGACTTGCCTGGCACATGGGCGGAAGGGCGCTCAAGATACGCCCACCTGCCAGGCAAGTCGGACGATCGAGGAAGGGGTGGGACGCGACGAGGGGCGGCCGGCGGTTGCCGGTCGCCCCTCTTCGGGTGGTGCGGGTCAGAGGCCGAGTTCGGCCTCGAAGTTGCCGCTCTCCAGGCGCTCCTTGACGGTGCCCAGGAAGCGGGCCGCGTCGGAGCCGTCCACCAGGCGGTGGTCGTAGGAGAGGGCCAGGTACACCATGTAGCGCGGCACGATCAGCTCGCCCAGGCTCGCGTCGTCCACGACCACGGCCCGCTTGACGACGGCGCCGGTGCCGAGGATGGCGACCTGCGGCTGGTTGATGATCGGCGTGTCGAACAGGGCGCCCCGGCTGCCGGTGTTGGTCAGCGTGAAGGTGCCGCCCGACAGCTCGTCCGGCAGGATCTTGTTGGAGCGGGTGCGCTCGGCCACGTCGGCGATCCGGCGGGCCAGGCCCGCCAGGTTCAGGTCGCCCGCGTTGCGGATCACCGGGACGATGAGGCCCTTGTCGGTGTCCACGGCCATGCCCAGGTGCTCGGCGTCGTGGTAGGTGACCGTGCCGGCCTCCAGGTCCATCGACGCGTTCACGTTCGGGTGCACCCGCAGCGCCTCGACCGCCGCCAGCGCGAAGAACGGCAGGAAGGACAGCTTCACGCCGTTCTTGGCGAGGAAGTCGGCCTTGGCCTGCTCACGCAGCTTGGCGATCTTGGTGACGTCCACCTCGACCACGGTGGTGAGCTGCGCCGAGATCTGCAGCGACTCCACCATGCGCTTGGCGATGGTGGTACGCAGCCGCGACAGCTTCTCGGTGCGTCCGCGCAGCGGGCTCGGCGCGGCCTTTGCGGCCGGAGCCGCGGCGGGCGCGGCCGGAGCGGCAGCGGCGGGGGCGGCGGCCGGAGCCTTCGCCTTGGCCGCGGCGTCCAGCACGTCCTGCTTGCGGATCCGCCCGCCGACACCGGTGCCGCTGACCTTGCCCAGGTCCACACCGTGCTCGGCGGCGAGCTTGCGCACCAGCGGGGTGACGTAGCCGTCAGCGCCGTTGACGTCGGCGGCCGGAGCCGGAGCCGCGGCGGCCGGAGCGGCCTGCACCGGAGCCGCCGGGGCAGCCGGTGCGGGAGCGGCCTGCACCGGAGCCGGAGCCGGGGCGGCCGGAGCGGGCGCGGCCTGGGCCGGAGCGGCGGGGGCCGCAGCAGCCGGAGCCGGAGCAGCCGGGGCCGGGGCGGGAGCGGCGGAGGCCGCACCCGCGGCGCCGATCAGGGCGAGCTGCGCGCCGACGGCGGCGGTCTCGTCCTCGGGCACGGTGATCTCCAGCAGGGTGCCGGCGACCGGGGACGGGATCTCCGTGTCGACCTTGTCCGTGGAGACCTCGAGCAGCGGCTCGTCGACCTCGATCGAGTCGCCGACCGCCTTCAGCCAGCGAGTGACCGTGCCCTCGGTGACGCTTTCGCCCAGCGCGGGCATCTTCACCGGGGTCGCGTCGCCCGCCGGAGCGGTCGCAGCGGCGGCGGGCTCGGCCTGAGCCGGCGCCGGTGCCGCCTCCTGTGCCGGAGCGGCCTCGGCCGGAGCCTCGGCGGCGGGGGCCTCCTGCGCCGGGGCCGGCGCGGCGGCGGCCGGGCTCTCGCCCTCGCCGGCGATGACGGCCAGCTCGGCGCCCACCTCAGCGGTCTCGTCCTCGCCGACGATGATCTTGCTGAGAATGCCGGCGGCCGGCGACGGGATCTCGGTGTCCACCTTGTCGGTGGAGACCTCGAGCAGCGGCTCGTCGACCTCGACCCGGTCGCCCTCCTGCTTGAGCCACCGGGTGACGGTGCCCTCGGTGACGCTCTCGCCGAGCCGCGGCATGGTTACCGATACCGGCATTGCTTCAGACTCCTCGGTGTAAGTGCTGATCCGCTGTGATTAGGACGAGGTGAGCTTATTAGCTCAGTTGTGGGCGTGCAGCGGCTTGCCCGCCAGCGCCAGGTGCGCCTCGCCGAGCGCCTCGTTCTGGGTCGGGTGCGCGTGGATGAGCTGCGCGACCTCGGCCGGGAAGGCCTCCCAGTTGACGATCAGCGACGCCTCGCCGACCTGCTCGCCCATCCGGGCGCCGATCATGTGGATGCCGACGACCGGGCCGTCCTTCTGGCGCACCAGCTTGATGAAGCCCTGGGTGCCCAGGATCTTGCTCTTGCCGTTGCCGCCCAGGTTGTAGTTGTACGTCTCGACGTTCTCCGCGCCGAACTTCTCCTTGGCCTGCGCCTCGGTGATGCCGACCGACGCGATCTCCGGGTCGGTGTAGGTGACGCGCGGGATGCCGGACTCGACGATCGGGGCCGGGTTCTGCCCGGCGATCGTCTCGGCGACGAAGATGCCCTGGAGGAAGCCGCGGTGCGCCAGCTGCAGGCCGGGCACGATGTCGCCGACGGCGTACACGTTGGGCAGGTTGGTGCGCAGGCGCTCGTCGGTGATGACGAAACCGCGCTCCATGGTGACGCCCTGCTGCTCGAAGCCGCAGTTGGCGGTGGCCGGGCCGCGGCCCACGGCGACCAGCAGCAGCTCGGCCTCCAGGGTCTCGCCGCCGGCGATGGTGACCTTGACGCCGGACTCGGTCTTCTCGACCTTCTCGAACGGCTTGCCGACCTTGAAGCCGATGCCGCGCTTGCGGAAGGTGCGCTCGAGCTGCTTGGAGATGTCCGGGTCCTCGGCGGCGACCAGGCGGGGCAGGGCCTCCACGATGGTCACGTCGGCGCCGAGCGACTTCCACGCGCTGGCGAACTCGACGCCGATGACGCCGCCGCCCAGCACGATCGCGGAGGAGGGGACGCGGTCCAGCACGAGCGCGTGCTCGCTGGCGATGACCCGCTCGCCGTCCAGGTCCAGGCCGGGCAGGGACTTCGAGTACGAACCGGTGGCCAGCACGATGTTGCGGCCGGTGTAGCGCTGGCCGTTGGCCTCGACGGCGTTCGGGGCGACCAGGGTGCCGGTGCCCTCGACGTAGGTGACCTTGGCGGCCTTGATCAGGCCCTGCAGACCCTTGTACAGGCCGGCCACGACGCCGTCCTTGTACGAGTTGATGCCGGCCATGTCGATCTCGATCAGCTCGGCCTTGATGCCGATGTGCGCCGCCTCGCGGGTCTGGTCGGCGACCTCGCCGGCGTGCAGCAGCGCCTTGGTGGGGATGCAGCCCCGGTGCAGGCAGGTGCCGCCCAGCTTGTCCTTCTCGATCAGCGCGACGGACAGACCCAGCTGTGCCGCGCGCAGCGCGGTGGCGTACCCGCCGCTACCGCCGCCGAGGATGACTACGTCAAAGGTGTCGCTCACGATCGCTCCAAGGTCGCGTCATTGCCACTGAGCCGGTGTGTGCTCAGCCCACACCCGGTCATCTTGTCACTGTCGGAGCGGGGGCGCGCACTGGAGGTGCTCAAGGACACGTCTGGCTACTCTTGCCCAGTACCATGCGCACCGAAGCGACGCCGTGTGAGAGGAGCAGGTGTGGGCTGGTTCCGCCGCCGGGGCGGGTCCTCGGCAGATGGCCCGGCCAATCCGGCCGACATCTCCCATCTTGAGCAGTTCGCGCAGTCCCGCCGGGGCGTCGAGGCGTTCATCGAGCCCCGGACGACGGTCACCGGAACCACCGTCATCCTGATCGCCCACGACGGCGAGTGGACCCGCCGCCGCATGCCCAGCCCCACGGTCGTCCGCCAGTTCGCCCGCCGCCTGTCGATGCCCGTCTACGACGTCCAGCTCACCGGGTATCCGCAGCGCATGCGCGACTACAATGCGCGCCAGAAACTCCGCCCCGCGGAGTGACGGTCTCGCCGTAACGGGGAAGATCGCTGTTTCGTGTCAAAAAGCGTGGTTGAACCGCACCTTGTGACACGAAACAGCGATCTTCTTAGTGAGCTCAGAACCCCGAGGCTCAGCCGTTGGCGGCCAGGTCGTCCAGCAGCGCGACCAGGGTGCGGACCGGGACGCCGGTGCCGCCCTTGCTCCAGTGGCCGGTGGCCTCGCCGGAGTGGAACGACGGGCCCGCGATGTCGATGTGCGCCCACTGGACGCCCTCGGCGACGAACTCGCGCAGGAAGACGCCGCCCTGCAGCATGTGGCCGGCGCGCTCCATACCCGCGCTGACCTGCAGGATGTCGGCGACGTCGGACTCCATCGACTTGCGGATCTCGTCCGGCAGCGGCATCGGCCAGGTCGGCTCGCCGACCAGGTCGCCCGCGGCCTTGGTGCGCTGGGCCAGGGCCTCCGAGCCCATCACGCCGGCGATGCGCTTGCCCAGCGCGATGACCTGGCCGCCGGTCAGCGTCGAGGTCTCGATCAGGTAGTCCGGCTGCGCCTCGCAGGCCAGCGCGATGGCGTCGGCCAGGATCATGCGGCCCTCGGCGTCGGTGTTGAGCACCTCGACCCGCTTGCCGCTGCGCATGGTGACCACGTCGCCCGGTCGGTACGCGTCACCGGACAGCATGTTCTCCGCGATCGGGATGTACGCGGTGACCGCGACCGACGGCTTCAGCTCGGCGATGGCGACCATGACGCTGGCCACCGCGGCGGCGCCGGCCATGTCCGACTTCATCTCCCACATGCCCTGGGCGGGCTTGATGGAGACGCCGCCGGTGTCGAAGGTGATGCCCTTGCCGATCAGCGCCACGGTGGTGGTCGCCTGCGCCGGCGTGTAGGTGAGCTTGACCAGGCGCGGCTTGGCGGCCGAGCCCATGCCGACGGCGAGGATGCCGCCGAAGCCGCCCTCGGTCAGCGCCTGCTCGTCGAGCACCTCGACGTCCAGGCCGGCCTTGCCGGCGACCGCGGCGATCTCGTCGGCGAACGACGGCGGGCGCAGCAGGTTGGCGGGCGCGTTCACCCAGTCGCGGGTGCGGGCGACCGCCGCGGTCACCACCGACGCCCGCTTGACCTCGGCGTTCGCGGTGGTCTCCTTGGCGTCCGGCACCAGCACCGACACGGCGGAGACGGGGTTCTTGCGGCCGGCGGCCGGCTTGCCCTTGTAGCCGGCGAACCGGTACGCACCCAGCGCGGCGCCCTCCGCGACGGCGCGCAGGGTGAGGGCGCCGTTGTCGTCGGCGTCGTCGGACAGCGGCAGGGCGAGCGCGACCTGCTGCGCGCCGGCCAGCGCGCGCACCGCGGCGGCGGTGGCGCGGCGCAGCGTGTCGGGCGCGGGCGCGGCGCCGGACGGCTCGCCGCCCAGGCCGACGGCGACCAGCACCGGGGCGGTGATCGTGCCGAGCGTGGCGAGCTTGGTGACCTCGCCCGCGCCGCCGGTCGCGCCGAGCAGCGCCAGGGTGGCGGTCAGCTTGCCGTCGAACGCGGCGGCGATGCTCTCGGCCCCGGACGCCAGCAGCAGCTCGCCGGCCGCGCCCTCGGCGCCTTCCTGACTGTGTACGCCGATGACCACTGCGTCCACGGTGAGGTCGGCGGGGTCGGTGTCAGCGAGGCTCAGCGATGGCAGAGCCGTGGTGGGCGTGGTCACAAAGTACTCCTGGTGGAAGTGGGTTGCTGCGCCGATGCTAACGAACCCCAAACGCCAGGGTAAGTTGCGCTCATGACCGACGTGGGTTCAAAAGACTCAGCCGACCTGCTCAGATCCCCTCTGCACGAGCGTCACGCCGCGCTGGGAGCCAAGTTCGCCGCATTCGGCGGCTGGGACATGCCGTTGGAGTATGCCGGAGGCGGGGTGCTCAAGGAGCACGCCGCGGTCCGCGAGGGGGTCGGCGTCTTCGACGTGAGCCACCTCGGCAAGGCCCGGATCACCGGGCCCGGCGCCGCCGAGTTCGTCAACGCCTGCCTCACCAACGACCTGGGCCGCATCAAGCCGGGCAAGGCGCAGTACACGCTGTGCTGCGACGACGCGACGGGCGGGGTGGTGGACGACATCATCGCCTACCTGTACGGCGAGGACCACGTCTTCCTGATCCCCAACGCGGCCAACACCACCGAGGTCGTCCGCCGGCTGACCGCCGCGGCGCCGGCAGGCCTGACCGTCACCAACGAGCACGCCGACTTCGCCGTGCTGGCGGTGCAGGGGCCGCGCTCGGCCGAGCTGCTGGCCGAGCTGGGGCTGCCCACCGAGCACGAGTACATGAGCTTCGCCACAGCGGAGCTGGACGGGGTCACCCTCACCGTGTGCCGCACCGGCTACACCGGCGAGCACGGCTACGAGCTGGTCGCCCCGTCGGCCGACGCGACGCGGGTGTGGGACGCGCTGTTCGGCGCGAGCGTCGAGGTCCGCGCCTGCGGCCTGGCCGCCCGGGACACGCTGCGCACCGAGATGGGATACCCGCTGCACGGGCAGGACCTGTCCCTGGACATCACCCCGGTGCAGGCCCGCGCGGGCTGGGCCGTGGGCTGGAGCAAGCCCGAATTCTGGGGCCGCGACGCGCTCACCGCCGAGAAGGCGGCGGGCCCTCGCCGCACCCTGTGGGGCCTGGTCGCCAACGACCGCGGCATCCCGCGCCCGCACATGGCGGTCCTCTCCGGCGACACCACCGTCGGCGAGATCACCAGCGGCACCTTCTCCCCGACCCGCAAGGTCGGCATCGCCCTGGCCCTGCTCGACACCTCCGCCGCCCTGTCCGAGGGCGACACCGTAGAGGTCGACGTGCGCGGCCGCCGCAGCTCCATGACCGTCACCAAACCCCCCTTCATCACCCCCTCCGTGAAGTGACCTGAGCAAAGGAAGGGCACCTTCTTAACGCTTTGCGTAGAGGAAGGTGCCCTTCTTAACGCCCGGGTCTGCCGGGCGGGAAGCAAGATCGCCAGCTCGTGTCACAAGGTTCAGCCCAGCGCAAGGTTCCGACCCGAAACACTGATCTTGGCCGCGGCCGCGAAGATCGCGTCGATCTTGCGCGAAGTGTTGCCCTTTTGTCCGGATAGCGCGTGTCGCACCCACAGTTCGCGCAAGATCGGCGGGGTGGGGCGGTGGGGCGGTAGCGTGCGGGCGTGGCGGTTAGTTATGAGCAGGTGCGGGAATGGGTGTTGGGGCTGCCGGGGACCGGGGAGGTGATGGTGGCGGAGTGGGGGCATCCGACGCTGCGGGTGGGGGACAAGATGTTCGCCTCGGGGCAGCCGGGGAGCACCACGATGACGGTGAAGGCGAGCAAGGAGGAGCAGGCGTCGCTGCTCGCCGAGGCGCCGGACGTGTACGCCGTGGCGGCGTACGTCGGCCGGTTCGGGTGGGTGCAGGTGGATCTGGACCGGGTCGACGCGGGTGAGCTGCGTGAGCTGGTCGTGGAGGCGTGGCGGCGGACCGCGCCGAAGAAGCTGGTCAAGCAGTACGACGCGGAGGTCTAGCCGCCGAGCGGCTTGCCCTCGGTGCAGCGGCTCAGCCACATCGCGGCCTCGTCGCGGGAGAGCACCTCGTCGAGGGTGATCGACGCGGCCATCATGGGGAAGCGGCGCGAGTTGTCCCAGGTCCGCTCGTAGGGCGGCGCCTCCAGCTGGATGATGCGCAGGCCCTCGGGGGCGGGGATGTCGGCGGGCACGCCCTCGTTCCAGATCCAGCCGCCGTACGCGTCGACCAGGTTGAACCAGCCCTTGACCTGCCCGCCGAACGCCTCGTACGGCGCGTCCAGCGCGACGGCCGTCCACGCCGGATCGACGCGGAGCCCCTCCAGCATGCCGGCGGAGGCCGGGCCGGACAGCGCCGCGGCCAGCAGCACGTGCAGCTGGAAGTTGTCGCCCACGCCGCTGATGCTGACCCGCCAGCCTCGGCCGGTGCCCCGGTGCAGGACCAGCAGCTGCTCGGCGTCCAGCACCGACAGCAGCATCGACACCCAGCCGGTGTCCTCGCGGACCTGCTCCAGCGCGGTGAACGCGGCCCGTACGCCGGGCGTGCAGCGGCAGGCCAGCCGCGCGGTGGGGGACTGCTGCAGCACCGTGGTGGCGCAGCGCATCCAGGAGGCCAGCCCGAACCAGCTCTCGGTCAGCCGCACCGCCTGGTCCGGCGCGATCACCTCGTCCAGCCGCTCCAGCGTCGTCTCGAACTCGGCCTGCTCCGGCTCCGGCACGCCCTCCTCGGGGAACTCCCGGGCCCACACGTGCGCGAACTCGGCGGCCTGGCCGGCCACCTCGGCCAGCCGCATGCACAGCACCATGGCCAGCGGGTCCGGGTCCGCGCCGCGCTCGACCAGCGCGCCGCACAGCACCGCGAACTCGCCGCCGAAGCCGGGGCCCAGCTCGGCGAGCATGCCCGCGCAGGCGCTCAGCGCGGCGGTCAGCTCGCCGGGCGAGGCGGTCTGCGCCGCCTCCCACAGCTGCGCCGTGGCCGACTCGAACGCCTCCAGATCGCGTTCGCGGCGGGCGCGCATCAACGTGTCGCAGGCGCGGGCGAGCGGCGTGGCGGACTCGAAGATCATTCGCGTCATGCTAGTGGCAAGCGGCTCAGAAGAGAACCAGTCCGACCGTGATCAGCGTCGTCGCGGTCTCGGACAGGAAACCGAGCACGTCCCCCGTGACGCCGCCGAGACGGCGTACCAGATGGGCGCGCAGCGCGGCCGTCGCGGACAGTGCGATCACGACGGTGAGCGGGCCCTGCCAGGGGCGATGCGGCACCGCGGGCAGCGCCAGCGCCGCCGCCAGCGCGGCGTTGACCGCCGCCGCGACCGGGCCGACGGTGCCCGCCACCAGGGCGCCCATGCCGCCGGGCCGGGCCGCCGGGATGCCGCGGCGGCAGGCCGCGGTGATCGCCAGGCGGCCCCCGGCGACCGCGGCCGCGACGGCGGCGAGCAGCGCGAGCGGCGGCCGGGTGGACAGCTGCGCCAGCGTCGCGGTCTGCAGCAGCAGCACCAGCACCAGCGCGACCACGCCGAACGGGCCCACCTCCGGCGACTTCATGATCTCCAGGGCGCGCTCGCGGGAGCGGTACGAGCCCAGCGCGTCGACCGTGTCGGCCAGCCCGTCCAGGTGCAGCCCCCGGCTGAGCAGTGCGGCCAGGCCGACCGTCAGCGCCGCGGCGACCAGCGCGGGCAGGCCCGCCGCGAGCAGCGCCAGCACGCCGCCGAGCAGCAGCCCGAGCAGCGCGCCGACCGCCGGGGCCAGCCGCATGGCCCAGCCCGCGACGGCCCGGTCCAGCCGTTGCGGCCCGGCGACCGGCGCGACCGTGAAGGTGGTCAGTGCCAGCCGCAGGCCGTCAGTCCACGGTGGACGTGTCATCGGTGCGGGACTCGGCCGGGTCGGTCTCGTACTCCGGCTCGTCCTCGACGTCCTGCAGGTGCGCGGGCGGCTCGTCCAGCAGTGGCGGGAGCGCGGGCAGCGACGCGGCCAGCGTCAGCGCCGAGCGCAGCAGCGGCAGCGCCAGCAGCGCGCCCGCGCCCTCGCCCAGGCCGGTGTGCAGGTCGGTCAGCTGGGTCGCGCCGAGCACGTCCGCGGCCAGCACCGTCGTCGGGTGGCGGCCCGCGTCGGCCACCGCGCACCACAACCGCGACTGGCTGCCCAGGTCGCGCGCGACCAGTCCGGCCGCGACCCCGGCGGGGCCGTCCAGCAGCACGGGGGTACGCCGCGCGGTGGCCCCCAGGATCACGCCCGCCGCCACGGCCAGGTCCGCGCCGCCCAGCTCGCTGAGCATCTCGCGGGCCGAAAGGACCCGCCCGCGCACGCGGTGCATGGCGTCGCGCACGGCGGCGCAGCGCTCCATCCACGCCGTGTCGTCCACGGTGCCGTCGGCGCTCACCACCCGGGCCAGCAGCCCGGGGACCTCGGCGCCGGTGACCGCGGAGACCACCGCGGCCGCGGCCGCCTCCGCGCCGGCCCCGCACGAGCCCAGGATCAGCAGGTCCACCCCGCTGTCGACGGCCTCGTCGGCCAGGCGCCAGCCGCGGCGCAGCGCGTCCTCTACGGACTCGGCCGGCATCGCCTCGCCGTGCTCGATCGCCCCGGCGGGCACGGTCTCCACGACCTGCAGGCTCACCCCGTGCTCCGCGGCGAGCAGGCCGATCGGCCCCTCGCCCTGGCGGGCGTCGGCGGCGGTACGCGCGGAACGGCGCGGCGACAGCCCGGCCGCGACCCCGCCCTCGTGGTCGCCGTGCAGCAGGAGCAGGCGCGGCTGCGCCCACGGCGCGGGCACCGCGCGGCCCTGCGCGGCGGCGGCGAACAGCACGATCTCGGCCAGCCGGCCCAGGCCCGCGCCGGGGATGTCCAGCAGGTCCAGGTGCTCGCGCGCCGCGTCGCGAGCGTCGCTGTCCGGGATGGGCAGGTTCATGCCCGGCTCGATCACCAGGCCGTTGTCGGCGACCTGCGGAACGGGCTCGCGATTCGCGGGGGCCGCCGAGGGCCGGGGCGCGGCGGCCGTGGGGCTGACCACCTCGGGGATGTCGTATTCGGTGACCGGGGCGGCCGGAGCCGCGGCGGCCGGGGCCGGGGTGGTCGAGGCCAGCGCGGCGGCCGCCGCGACCGCGGCAGCGCCGTCGTCGGCCGGGCCGCCCGGCGTGCCCGCGCCCTCGGCGGCACGGTCCGCGACGGACACGGCGCCGAACTCGATCGCGCCACCGGTCTCGGTGTCCGGGCGGCGCAGCCAGGCGGGCTGGCCCGCGACCACGAGCGCCACCGAGTCGCAGGCGGCGGCGACGGCCTGATTGGTCAGTCCGAGCAGGTCGGCGAAGCGCACCCCGGCCTCGGTCGGCGGCACCACGGACAGGCCCACCTCCGGGCTGACCAGGACCAGCCGCGCCGGGCAGGAGGCGACGGCCGCGGCCAGCCGGCTCACGTGCATCGCCGCGTCCGCGCGGTCGAGCAGGCTCACCACCCAGCCGCCCAGGTCGTCGACGAGCAGCGTCTCCTCGGCGGTCGCCTGCTGCAGCGCGGACGGCAGCGCGTCGGGGTCGCCGTACGTCTCCAGGGTCACCCACGTGTGCGGGCGGCGCGCTCGGTGCGCGGCGACCCGTTCGGCGAAGGCCGGGTCCCCGCCGTCCGCGAGCGCGGTGGCGAGATAGCGCACCGATCGCGCGCCCAGCAGCAGAGATTCGGCGAACTCGCTCTTACCGGAGCGGATCCCGCCGAGCACCAGCACCCGTGCCCCGATGTTCGTGGGCTGACCGTCATGCGACATGCCCGTACCTTATGACCTTCGCTCCCGGGGCGGGTCAGCGGATGCGTGCCTGCGCGGCGGCGCGGGCGGTGCCGGATAAGCTGATCGCCATGACGTGGAGCTGGCGGTACGAGGACGCGGAGGGCAAGCCCGTCGAGGGCCCGAACGAGACGTTCAGCAACCAGGCAGACGCGGAGTCGTGGCTGGGGCAGACCTGGCGTGAGCTGGTCGCCGCCGGTACGGCGGAGGTGGTGCTCGTCGAGGGCGACCGCGACGAGTACCGGATGAGCCTGCAGGGCGCGTGACCGTCCGCCGCGGGGCCGCCGGACAGGCGGCCCCGCGGCGGTCCGGTTCACGGGCGCTGGGCGGGGGACTCGGTCTTGGCCGGGTCGCGCTCGGTGACCGGCTCGACGATCTCGTCGATCGCCTTGAGCAGGTCCGCGTCGAGCTTCACGCCTGACGCCTTGACGTTGTCGCGCACCTGCTCGGGGCGCGAGGCGCCGATGATGGCCGACGACACGTTCGGGTTCTGCAGCACCCAGGCGATGGCGAGCTGCCCCATGGTCAGCCCGGCCTGGTCGGCCAGCGGCCGCAGCTGCTGCACCCGGGTGAGCACGTCCTCGGCGAGCCAGCGTGCGATGAAACCGGCGCCGGACTTCTCGTCGGTGGCCCGGGAACCGGCCGGCGGCGGCTGGCCCGGCTGGTACTTGCCGGTCAGCACGCCCTGCGCCATCGGCGACCAGACGATCTGGCCGATGCCCAGCTCCTCGGAGGTGGGCACCACCTCGGCCTCGATGACCCGCCACAGCATCGAGTACTGCGGCTGGTTCGACACCAGCGGGATCCGCAGCTCCTTGGCCAGCGCGTGCGCGGCGCGGATCTCCGACGCCTTCCACTCCGAGACGCCGATGTAGTGCGCCTTGCCCGCGTGCACGATGTCGGCGAACGCGCTCATCGTCTCCTCGAGCGGCGTGGCGTAGTCGTAGCGGTGCGCCTGGTAGAGGTCGACGTAGTCGGTCTGCAGGCGGCGCAGCGAGCCGTCGATCGACTCCATGATGTGCTTGCGGGACAGGCCCCGGTCGTTGCGTCCCGGGCCGGTCGGCCAGAACACCTTCGTGAAGATCTCCAGCCCCTGGCGGCGCTCGCCCTTGAGCGCGCGGCCGAGCACCTCCTCGGCGCGGGTGCCGGCGTACACGTCGGCGGTGTCGAACGTGGTGATCCCGCTGTCGAGGGCGGCCTGCACACACGCGGTGGCGGCGTCCTCCTCGACCTGCGAGCCGTGGGTGATCCAGTTTCCGTACGAGATCTCGCTGACGAGCATCCCGGAACGGCCCAAATGCCGAAAGTCCATGCCCACGACCCTATGCCCGGCCGGAGCGGCCGGGTGCGGGAGGGTTGAATCTTCTACAAAACCGGTTTCGTGTCGGCGAGCAGGCGGTCCAGCTCCTCCATCACGACCTGGCGGCTGGGCAGCTCGGGGTCGATGAACGGGCGGCCCTTGCGGTCCAAAGCGCCCCAGCGGCCGGCGGGCCCGGCGATGAGGAACGCCACCGGGTGGATTACCAGCGCGGGGTGCACCGGCGGGACGACCACGGCGCCGGTGCGGTCCACCACGCCCTTGCGCCCGCCCGCGTCCACGATGGCCAGGCCCTCGTCGGAGAAGCCGTCGACGTAGCGGCCGTCGGTGAGCGCGGTGGCGAACCCGGTGAACTGGAACGGCACCACGGGCCGGCCCTGCTTGTCGACCGCGCCCCAGCCGCCCCGGCGCACCGCGGCCAGGCCGCGGCGGAACGGGCGTACGTCGTCGAAGCCGGTGGAGATGATCACGCGGCCCTGCTTGTCGATGGCGACCCAGCCGCCCGCGCCGTCGCGCGACACCCAGGCCAGCCCGTCGGAGAACGAGCCCACGCCGAGCCACCCGGCCCGGCCGTCGATGAGCCGGTTGCCCGCCTCGTCGATCAGCTCCCAGGTCTCCATCTCGGGGCGGCGCACCCACGCGGCGCCGTCGCGGAACGGCTGCACGTCGGCGAAGGCCGGGGCGATGACGGTGCGGCCGTCCGCGCCCGCGAAGCCCCAGCACTGCACCCGCTCGTCGAAGCGCGGCACCGGCGGCTTGCTGACCTGCAGGATCTCGTCCGAGCTGCGCGGGTACGGCCCCATGCCGTTCTCGGCGATCTTCATCGAGACCGCGTCGAGGGCCATCTCGGTGCGCGCGATCAGCTCCGGGTCCTCGACCTTGCGCAGCTCCAGGGCCTTCTCGAAGTGGTTGAACGCCTCCATGTAGCGGCCCTGGTCCAGGCAGGACCGCCCGGCGTGCTCGTGCATGGTGGCGCGCAGCCGGTCGGGCAGCTCGGTCGAGTTGGCCTCGGCGAACAGCTTGTCGGCCTCGGCGAAGTCGCCGCGCCACTGCAGCACGTGGGCCAGGCGCGCCTTGGCCAACGCGATCCGGCGCAGCTCGCCGGTCGCCTCCGCGTGCACCAGCGCCATCTTGCCGTCGGACAGCGCCTTGGACAGGTCGCCGAGGATGCGGGAGACGACGGCGCGCAGGCTGAGCAGCCGGGCCCGGGTCGGGTTGTCGGTGGCCGGGGTGAGCTTCTCGGTCAGCCGGTCGCGGATCTCGCGCAGCTCGTCCGGGTTGTCCACCAGCTCACGCAGGGTCTCGTGGTGGAAGCGCCACTGGTACGACGCGAGCACCTGCTCCGGGTCGGGGCCCGCCTCGGGGGTGGGCTCCGGCTCGGGCGCGGCGGCCGCGGCGGCCTCGCCCGCGGTGACCGGGGCGGCGGCCGCGGGCGCGGGGGCCTCGGCACCGGGTGCGGCGCCCGGCCGGACCAGCGGGTGCATCATGGTCGGCGCGGCGAGGGCGGTGGCGGCGCCGGCCGCGACCGCGGTGACCGGGAGCACGGTGTCCGGGCTGGCCACGACCGGCGCGCTCGGTGCGGCGGGGGAGACCGGGTTGACCGAAACGGGCGCCGCGGAGACGGGCGCGGCCGACTCGGGCGCCGAAGCGGCCGGCTCGGCGGACACGGGCGCGGCGGCCTCGGCGGCTGCCGGGGCCTGGTCGGTCACCGCGGGCATCGTGCCGGTGTCGGCGCTGGAGTGGCGCCCACGCCGGCCGGGGGCCGCCGGGCTGCCGTCGCCGGTCGCGGGTGCGGCCGAGGTGCCTGCGGCAGGCGCGGCGGCCGCGGTCTGCGCCGGGGCGGGCGGCTGCGCAGGGGAGGTCGGGGCGTCCTGGTGGATCGGCGGCGCGGCGGGCGCGGCCGCGGCGGCCTGCACCGGCTGCGGCACGGCCTGCTGGCCGGGTCCGTGCTGCCCCGGGACCTGCCCATACGGCGGCTGGCCGGGCATACCGGGGTGGCCCTGCTGGGGCACGCCGGGCTGGCCCTGCGGCTGGCCGTAGACCTGGCCCTGCTGAGGGCGCTGGCCCTGCGGCGGACCGTACGGCGGCTGGCCCTGCTGGGGCACGCCGGGCTGGCCCTGCGGCGGGCCGTAGGGCGGCTGGCCCTGCGGGCCGGGCTGGTTGGGGCGGCCGTAGACCTGGCCCTGCTGGGGACGCTGGCCCTGCTGCGGGCCGGGGCCCTGCTGCGGGTGGCGACCCTGCTGCGGCGGGCCGTACGGGCCGGGGCCCTGCTGCGGGTGCGGCTGGTTCGGACCGCCGTAGACCTGGCCCTGCTGCGGGCCGGGGCCCTGCGGGCGGTACTGCGGGCCGGGCTGGGGCGGCATGGGGCCGGGGCGGCCGCCACGCTGCGCGCCGGGCGCGTTCGGGTCCCAGTTGCCCTGCTGGGGCGGGCGCTGCCCGTTGGCGGGCGGGAACGGGCCGGGCGGCGGGCCCTGGCCGGCGTGCGGCTGGCCGTACTGCTGCGGGCCGTTCGGGTGCGGCTGGTTCGGGCCCGGCTGGCCCGGCTGGCCCGGCTGCTGGCCCTGCGGCTGGTTGCCCTGCTGCTGGCCCTGCGGCTGGTTGCCCTGCTGCGCCTGATTGTCCGGGTTGTCCGACGGCGGGCGCTGTCCGGGCACCCGAGACCACGGCGACGTCGGCGTACCGGCCCAGGCCGGCGTGCCGCGGTGCCGCTCGTCGGTGCGCTCGTCGCTCACGCCCCACCTCGCCTGATCCGGGTCCATCGATGACACAAAACGCATCGCGAACCGGGACGCCACGAAGGTATCGTCACCCGGCCCGAAAAAAGATGCGGCTGCGAGTGGAGGGTACGGGGTGGGCTTCATCACCGCCACTGCGGATCGGCTCCCAATCCGAAACTTCACCGAGTCGGCGGGGCTCATCCGGACGTTGGGCGCATCGGGTTTCCGGAGATTCTCGACATATCGCCAGGCCACGGTGGCCGCCACGGTCACCAACACCATGTTCGGCTTCCTGCGCACCTACGTCATGCTGGCTGTGGCCGGCTCGGCCGCCGCGCTCGGCGGGCAGGCGGCCGGCTACGACGCGCCCCGGCTGGTCACCTACGTCTGGGCGGGCCAGGGCCTGATCGGCGTGGTGCTGCTCTGGGGCTGGACCGACCTGGCCGACCGCATCCGCTCCGGCGACGTCGTCACCGACCTGCTCCGCCCGGTCCACCCGGTGCTCGGCTACCTGCTGCCCGACCTCGGCCGAGCGGCGTACGCGCTGCTCACCCGTTTCACCGTGCCGATCGCCGTGGGCGCGCTCGCGTTCGACATGTACGTGCCCCGGCGCGCCGCGACCTACCCGCTGTTCGCGGTGTCGGTGCTGCTGGCCCTGCTGGTGTGCTTCGCCGGGCGGTTCCTGGCCAACGCCGCGGCGTACTGGCTGCTGGACAGCCGTGGCGTGCTGATGACCTGGGCCGTCTGCGCGGGCGTGCTCGGCGGGCTCTACTTCCCGATCCGGTTCCTGCCCGACTGGGCCGCCGCCGCGCTCTACTTCGGCACGCCGTTCCCCTCACTGCTCCAGGTGCCGCTGGACGTGCTCGTCGAGAGGGACCCGCCGCTGAGCCAGCTGGGCCTGCTCGGGCTCCAGGCGGGCTGGGCGGTGCTGCTGCTGTGGGGCTGCGTCGCGGTGCAGCGGCGCGCCGAGCGGCGGCTGGTGGTGCAAGGTGGCTGAGCCCTCGGCCGCCCCGGCCGCGGCCCCCGCCGCCGCGGACCGCACCGTCCCGGTCGCCGCCGGCGGCGTGGCGGACGCTTCCACCTCGACCGCCGCGATCTACCGGGCACTGCTGCGCGCGCAGGTCCGTGCCCAGGCGTCGTACCGGGCGAGCTTCGTGCTCGACCTGGCCTCCAACGTGATCTTCCTGGGCGCCGACCTGCTCACCGTGCTGGTGCTGTTCCACCAGGTGCCCGCCTTGGCCGGTTTCACGCTGGCCGAGTCGCTGCTCGTGTTCGGCCTGGCCGCGCTCGGGTTCGCGCTGGCCGACCTCGCCGTCGGCAACATAGAGCGGATGAAGCAGCACGTGCGGACCGGCCTGCTCGACGCGGTGCTGATCCGGCCCCTCGGCGTGCTGTCCCAGCTCCTGGTGCTGGACCTCGGCGTGCGCCGGGTCGGCCGGGTGATCACTAGCACCGCGGTGCTGGCCGTCGCCGCATACCAGGCCGGGGTCCGGCCCACCCCTGCCAACCTGCTGCTGCTGGTCGTCACGCCGCTGGTGGGCGCCGTGTTCTTCAGTTCGGTCTTCGTGGCTACCGCCACCGTCGCGTTCTGGTGGGTGGAGTCCGGCGAGCTGTCCGCCGCGCTGACCTACGGCGGGCGCGACTTCACCTCGTACCCGATGACGGTCTACGGCGGCTGGTTCCGGCACCTGCTGGCGTTCGGGCTCGGCTTCGGCCTGGTCGCGTACTACCCGGCCCTGATCCTGCTGGACCGGCCCGACCCGATCGGCGCCCCGGCCTGGCTCGGCTGGTGCGGCCCGCTGCTCGCGCTCATCGCCGCCGGGCTCGCCGCGCTCGTCTGGCGCACCGGCGTACGCCACTACCGCAGCACCGGCTCGTGAGGGGGAGCGCGTGAACGTCATCGAAACGCGGGAGCTGCGCAAGGAGTTCAGCGTCCGGGTCCGCCGCGGGCTGCTGCGCCGGGAACGGCGTACCGTCGCCGCGGTCGACGGGGTGGACCTGACGGTGCAGCGTGGGGAGCTGCTGGGTTACCTCGGGCCGAACGGCGCGGGCAAGTCGACCACGCTGAAGATGCTGACCGGCGTGCTGCACCCCTCCGGCGGCCGGGTGTCGGTGTGCGGGCTCGTCCCGGTGCCGCAGCGGATCCAGCTGGCCCGCCGTATCGGCGTGGTGTTCGGGCAGCGCTCGCAGCTGTGGTGGGATCTGCCCCTGCGCGACTCGTTCGAGCTGCTGCGGCACATCTACCGGGTGCCCGGCGGCGAGCACGCGGCCCGGCTGCGGCGCTGCCGCGACCTGCTGGACCTGGACGGGTTCCTGGACACGCCCGTCCGCCAGCTGTCCCTCGGCCAGCGCATGCGCGGCGAGCTGACCGCGGCGCTGCTGCACGGCCCGCAGATCCTGTTCCTGGACGAGCCGACCATCGGCCTGGACGTGGTCAGCAAGCAGGCGGTGCGCGGCTTCCTCGCCGAGCTGGGCGAACGCGGCGACACCACCATCGTGCTGACCACGCACGACCTGGCCGACATCGAGCGGCTGTGCCGGCGCATCGTGGTCATCGACCACGGCCGGGTGGTGCACGACGGCGGCATCGACGCGCTGCACGCCCGCTAC